>SXID01000063.1 GCA_005772955.1 Planctomycetia bacterium | reverse complement strand
CTGTGACAGCGGCAAGAACAACGGCGACGAGGCGTGCGGACATCGGTGCGAAACCCTCCGCGCGAAAACTGTGGCGCGGGGATACACCGGGTTTGAACGAAGTGCAAGCCGGAGTGCGGGAGTTGTCCTCTCCCCGGTTAGTCGTCGCGGCCGACGCTCATGAAGATGCTCAGGATGTAGTAGAACAGCATCGCGAAGGAGCCGAACAGGGCCATGCTCGCGGCCACGTGCTCGCTCGTCCCGTACCGGTGGATCACGTTCGACGTGTCGTAGATGATGTACCCGGCGAACAACGCCACCATCAGCGCGGAGAACAAGAGGCCGAGGCTGAACCCGAACAGCACGGCCGCGAGGATCACGCCGAGGGCCGCGAACGAGCCGACCATCAGCACCGGACCCATGAAGGAGAAGTCCTTCCCAGACACGAACACTGCGAGCGTCAGTCCGCCGAACACCGCCAGCGTGACGATACCCGCCTGGAGCGGCAAATGCGCGCTGCCGCCGAACTTCGGCTGCGATGCGATCGTCAGGATGGGCACGAACAGCAGGGTATACAGCCCGACGTAGAGCGCCAGCCCGGCGTACTGCGTTCCGACCGACGACCGCGACCGGGCCATGTACTGGGCGGCCACGCTCCCGACTATGAACACGATCATCAGAAAGAGCCACGACATCCGGTTCGCAAAGAACACGTCGCGGAGGATTTGCTCGGCCACGCCAGTAGCAATCAGTGCGGTGGACGCACCAACCCAGGCGAGGACCGCGCCGCCGAGGGTCGCGTAGGTGCGGCGGATGAACGCCACCCGCTCGCTCACCGGGGCCATCGCCGCTGTTTCGCTGTGGTATCCGTCAACAAGGTAACTCATATTGGTGTCTCTGAAGAGGTTTCCCTACTGTACGCATCCGACGTGCCGCCAGACAAGTCGATTCACGCGGCGCGTTTCTGAGATGCGTCGCGGAACCGCGGGTCGTATGCCTCCAACCCAAACGGCGGGCGGTAGTTGTACAAACCCACCGCCCCTTCGTGCGGGGTGCAGGTGAGCATGACTCGCTTGTTGTGCGTGTGCGGTCGCAGATCCCGCGAAACGGGGGGGGGAATCACTCTACCGAGCTGAGCGGCCATGTCCGCGCGCGACCCGCGGAGAGCGTCGCGGCACATCTGGAGACGCCACCGCCATCCGAGGCGGCCGGGGGGCGGAACCTGAGTGGCGGGCGCAGTCGGCGGGGCCATCGGGTCGAGATACCCGGCGACGGTGTCGTTGAAGTACGTGGCCTTCAGCACCTGTTGGAGCGCACCAATCGTTGGCAACCACTCGCAATACTGGTTCGGGAAGTCGTACAGCGCCTCGTTCGCTTCGAGGTTGGTGGCGACGGGTCCGTCGATCACCACCACGGTCCCGGGGTGGCAGCAGTGTCGGATCTGGGTGAGTGCGTGGAACGGGTCGTGGAGGTGGTAGTAGACGCCGAGGAACAGAATCACGTCGAACTTCTGGCCGCGTGCGGCGAGGTTGTAGACGGACTGGCTCTGGTCGATCTCGACGGACGACCCGAGCAACTCTTTCGCGAGGTGGATGCCGCGCCCGGCAGACCAGTTCTGCCCCAGGTCGTCGCTCGCGAGCACGCTGCGGGCGCCGTGTTCCTCGGCGTAGAAACTCCAGTACCCGTCCCACGCGCCGATGTCGAGAACCGACTTGCCGCGGAAGTCCACCGTTGCGAGGTGTGACTCCATGAACTGCCAGATGTGCCGGTGTTGGTCGATCTGGTGGCAGTGGGTCTTGGTGCGCAACCCGTTGCCGAAGTCGAACTCGTGATACCACGTGATCGCGTCCAACTCCGCCTGCTTCGCCGCGATATCCATTTCGCCGGTCCCCAAGGGTGAGGTTCTAGCTCACGCCTTGTACCCATTTCCGCGCGGCCTTGCCACCGCAACTGGGGCTCGTTTCAAAGTAGTAGTGCGTCTTACGCCAAAGTGTCACACGCGGCAGTGGTTTGCTTCTTCTCCCTCGCCCCTTGCGGGAGAGGGTGGCGAGTCTTCGAGTCGCGCGAGGGGTGAAACGTTAACCCCTCCGAGACGCCACCCCTCACCCGTAGGCGAAGCGCCGACACCCTCTCCCGCAAGGGGAGAGGGACAAAACCAACCGCGATCCGGTGACGGTTTACAGTAGACGCTCTACTACTTTGAAACACCGGCTCAGTAGTCGAACGTGTTCTCACCGAGACCGACGTTAAGTTTCACGTCGCTGAAACTGTACGCCTCGAACAGGTCGCCGACGGCCGCGTTGCCCTTCGGTTCGCCGTAGGCCTCGTAGCGGAGCGGCAGTTTCGTTTCCTTGTCCACGTAGATCAGCATGCGGTGCGCGTACCGGAACGCGTGCGGGCGGCGTGTGAGAATCTCGTAACGCGTGACGTTGCGCCCGGCGAACTGAAAGTCGCCCGTGTACACCTCCACCGGGTTGTTGAGCGTCTTCTCACGGGCGGTCGCGGCGGCGACGCGGTCGAGAACCGCGGTCATGGTCCACTCGGTGACCGCGTGGCGGTTCTCGGCCAGGAACTTCGAGTCGTCGAGGTCGATGGTCTTGAACCCCTTGGCCCCGGCGAGTCCGGCCGGTCGATACTGCATCTTGAGGTTCTTGCGGGCCGCAGTGTACGCGACTTCCATGCCGGCGAGGGCGTCGGGCCGGGCGAACCGGACGTACACGCCGCCGGGATTCAGCCGCACCTTCATCTCGGCGACCTGCTCCGCGGAGAGCGTCCCCTTCATCATCTCCTGGCGGGTGAAGGTGCAGGTGTAGTCGCGTGTTTTGCCGAGCGCGCCGCGTGCGTCCGCGATCATCGTGAGGAGCGAATCGCTGGCCTTCGCGCCATCGGGCGCTTTGGGTGTTTCGGTCTTCGGTGGCTGAGCGATGGTTGCCCCGCCCACGAGTAGCCCGGCGCACGCCACCGCCGCCCACGTCTTCACGCGCATCGTCCGCTCCCCGACGAACAGGTTCACCAACAATTTGGGGCGCAGATACCCGCGACGTGCGAATCGGAGAAGAGCAGTTCACGTAAGATTGTGGGGGGCGGTTTCACAACTCGTTGGGGCGCGTATGTCCGTTCAGATTCTCACCGTCGAGTCGCAGCCGTTCGCCGAGAACTCCTACGTCGTGTGGAAGGACGGCAGCACCGACGCGTTGGTCATCGACCCCGGTTTCGAGCCGGAATTGATCGTCGAAGCACTGAATGATCGCGACCTCACACTTGTCGCGATCGTCTGCACGCACGGCCACTGCGACCACATGGCCGGGAACGCCGCACTCAAGCAGGCTTACCCAGACGCGCCCATCATCATCGGCGCCGGCGACGCTGCGATGCTCACCGACGCGAACAAGAATATGAGCGCGATGTTCGGCTTCGACGTGACCAGCCCGCCGGCGGATCGCGTTGTGACTGACGGCGAAGTGTTCACCGTCGCGGGGATTCTGATGGAGGTTCACGAGATACCGGGTCACTCTCCGGGTCACGTGGCATTCGTGATTCGCGAGACGAACCCGGTCACGGTGCTGGGCGGCGACGTGCTGTTTCGCGGGAGCGTGGGCCGCACCGACTTCCCTGGCGGCAGTCACGAGCAACTGAAGGCCGGCATCCGCCGTTCGCTGTGGCCACTCCCGGATAGCACCGTGGTCTACCCGGGCCACGGCCCGGTCACGACCACCGGCCACGAGAAACGCACGAACCCGTACGTCGCGGAGTGAGGGAGGAAGAACCCCTCCCCAACCCCTCCCCTAAGAAGGGAGGGGCTAAGAACCGAACGCTGCGCGTTCGCAGTCCCGTCTTCTGCTTTAAGCCCCTCCCTTCTTAGGGGAGGGTTCTTCTCAGAACTCCATCTCGCGCAGTGATCGCGCCCCGGACCGCAACGGCAACACCACCGCGAGCACGCCGACGATCAGCCCCGCGGGGATTCCCGCATACACCCACGGGTTGATCTTCGCCACGCCCGCGGTCGCGCGCTGCGCGAGTTGCGTTACGTGGAAGGGCACTACCATTGTCCCGATCACCGTCACGAGGAACGCGAGGCCCACCACCATGTTCACCGTGCCGCCGAACCCGACCACGATCTTCGATGGGTCCGTTTCGCGAAACGTCGGCAGATACGCGCCCAACCCCACGTTCAGCGCGCTCAGCCCGATCGCAATCACGGCCACAGCGACCGCGTGCAACAGTAGCCCTTCGATCGGAAGCGTGAGCAGCGCGTCGCTGGTTAGAATCAGCGTCTCCGCGACGAGCAGCGAACCGGTTGCGGCGAACGCGAACTTCCCCCACAGGATCTGATCGCGGCTGAGTGGTGTCAGGCCGAGAATCCAGAACTTCCGCCCTTCGAGCGAGATCAAGGGGAAGATGAACCGGCTCAGCCCGGCGCAGAGCAGGATCGCGGTACCGCTGAGGTTCATGAGGCTGATCGCGTACTTGTCCATCACGCCCAGGTCGGCGGAGTAGTACTGCCGGAAGTTGCTCGCGCCAATGAGCATCAGCACGCCGAAGATCGCGAGGACAGCCCACTGCGTCGGGTCGCGCCGGAACGTGCGGAAGTCCTTCACCACCAGCACGCGGGTCCGCTTGTCGAGGTACCACACGAGCGATTCCATGAGCCGGTCGAGCGGACTCGTTTTGTAGATCTTCTTCCCGCGGCCGAATGCGCTGATGCGATCGAACGCGGTGCGATACACTCGCTTCGCGATGAACGCCGCGAACAGGAAGAACAGCAACCCGTTGCTCCACACCAGCGCGAGCGTGAGCAGCGCCGCCGCGAAGTCACCGCGCGCGGCAGCCATCACGCCGCGGGTCATCCAGTGGCTCGGCGAGAACCCACTCCGCAGCAGGTCGAACTGCCCGATGAGGTCGTCGAGTTCGCGCCCGCTCGTGACGATCGACTTCCGGAACCCGACCACGATCCGGTAGCCCCAGATCACCAGCACCAGCACCAGCACCAACCCCACGAACGTGAGGAACTGCTTGCGGTTCCGCGGCATGTACCGCACAAGAAGAATGCACCCCGCCGCGGACACGGAGCCTGGCAGCAACACGTATCCCAGAAGGTACAGCGGCAACAGCGGGTAGAAGTACCACGGCACACCGGACATGATGCCGTAGGCGACGAAGATCGGCACGCCAAGGATCACGAAGCCCCACGAACTGAACAGCACCGCGGCCTGGAACTTCATCGCGAAGATCTGGTCGGCGCGTGCCGGCGAGCAGAGCAAGAATCGCGATTCGGGGCTGGCGAAGAGGCTCGCGTAGAGGATGATGCCGGTCGAGAAGACGAGCATCGTGCCGAGCGTGAAGAATAGCAGGTCGAAGAGTGCTTCGACGATGGCGCCTTTGAACGGGATGTTGTTGATGCTGAGCTGGTTGAACAGGTAAAGGCTGACGGCGAAAGTGAACGCGGCCACGACGGCGCTGGTGGCGATCATGGTGAGCAGCCGGACGCGGCCATTCTCGAACGCGACGCGCAGCCCGTTGCGGAACAGCCGCGCGCGAAGCCGGCGAAACAACGCGCCTTGATCGGCAACGGCAGGAAGTTCGACACCCATCACTTGTTCTCCATCACCTGAACTGCATTCAGGAGGTGCTTCGTTTAGCGTTCGCCCCGGCGGGGCGCCGCGCGGCGCCCCGCCGGGGCGAACGCTAAACAGGCGCTGGCGCCTCTGTTGGCGTCTCTTCTGTGATCTTCATGAACAAATCTTCCAAGCTACCATCCATGCTGGCTTGCTTGCGCAAGTCGGTCATGTTGCCGCAGCCCAAAAGCCGGCCGCGGTCCAGGATGCCGATGCGGTCGGCCAGTTCCTGCGCGATGTCCAGGGTGTGCGTGCTGAGGAAGATCGTCATGCCGTCGCTCGCGAGCTTGCGGAGCAGCGTCTTCAGCTCGCGAATGCTCTTCGGGTCGAGACCGACGGTTGGCTCGTCAGCGATCAGCAACTTCGGTTCGTGAACCAGCGCCGCGGCGAACACCGTGCGCTGTCGCATACCGTGCGAGTAGCGCTCGGTCAGGTCGTCCACGAACTCGTCGAGGTGGAACAACTCGATCACTTCTTCGATCTTCTCCGCGGAGCGTGCGGCCGGCATCGCGTAGAGATCCGCGGTGAACTGAAGGAACTCGCGCCCGGTCAGCTTCTCGTACAGGAACGGCTGGTCGGGTACGTAGCTGACTAGCGCGCGGGCGTGGTCACCCTGCGCGCGCACGTCGAACCCGCCGATGCTGACGCTGCCGGTTGTGGGGAACAGCAGTCCGCAGAGCATCTTGATGGTGGTGGTCTTCCCAGCCCCGTTTGGGCCGAGGAACGCGAACAGTTCGCCCGCGGGGACGTGCAGACTGAGGTCTTGCACCGCGACCTTCGGGCCGTAGAGTTTCGTGACGTTGTCGATTCGGATCATGGCAGAGCACCTACTACGAGAAAGCCGCTCGCAGCTTCGCGAGCGCGTTGGGAACGTCTCTCGCGAAGCCGCGAGCGGCGGCCTCGTTCAATCTTCGCGCTCGAACACGAGCGTTTCGCCGCTCTCGAACGCCTCTTGACGCAGTACCTTCCCGTCGGTCGCACGAACCCAGGTGCGGGCGATCGCATCCTCTTTCCGCCGGTACTCGATCACCCAGCACGCGACCTCCTGGTTCTGCCATGTCAGGTCCCGCGTCTCGCCACCTACCTCCGCGATGAGCGAGTCTTTTGGCTTCGCGTCGCCGAACGGCAACCCGCTTTTTGCGAGTTGCTTGCGAATCAGGTCCGCGAGCGCCTCCTGGAGCGGGTTGTACTCGCTCACGACCCACTGCTGACCGCCGCGTACATTCGCGATGCGGTTCACCGGTTGGAGCGGGTTGAGCGGCTGCCCGCGTTTTACCGCGACCGGGTTGAGGTCGCCCGACAAGTCTCCGAACGTGCTCTGCACTTCGCCGCGTCCAGTCAGCACGCCGTCCGTCACGACCCCGTGCACGTTGATCGTGCCCTCGAACTTCGTCTTCCCCGCGAGCACCGCTATCTTGCCGTTCAGGGTCTGTTCTCGCAGGTCGCCGGCGCGGGTCATGCGCACGTCGGAAGTCGCGTCCGGCACCTCAAGCGTGATGCCGCCCTGTTCGAGTCGGAGGTGACTGTAGCGGTACGTGAACTGGAACGCGTCGTCCTTGTCGTGGTACTTCATCAGCGTGGTGAGGCGGCCGATCTTCTCCTTGCCGCGATACAGGGCCCACCGGGCGGGGACGTTCTGTTTGGCCTCGTCGGCCAGTTCAATCGTGACCGGCGGCGGGCCGGTCGCGAACACCCGCGGCCACACGTCGCGGTACGCGATGTAGGCGGTGGTGGCGAGCCAGAACGCGACGATGCCCGCGACGGCGAAACGCGACGGCATGGGAACACCTTGCGACCGGAACCGGCGAGACATGAACCAGCGACTTCTCAATCCTGGAGCGCTTTCAGGAAATGCGTAGCACCTCAACGAACCGCGACCGCAAGGGAGCGGCAAAGCTCAACCACTCCCTTGCGGTCGCGGCTCGTTAAACAACGCTACACCGTTCCCAAACGCGCTCTAGACATCAGACGTCGGGCCGGGCAACGCATTTCATGGTGAGAGTAGTTCCCCTTGATTCACTTCTCACGTGATTCGACGATGCCCTGCATCATCTCAGAGTATTCAGGAAGAGGCGAAGTACCGGAAACGCCCGTTCGACGGTCGCGGGCGGGCGGCGGAACGCCTGCGTTCCCAGGAACCTACTTCTTTGCGTCCGGTTTCTTCGCCTGCGGGATGTACAGTTCCGGCACGCCGAGTTTCTTCGCCGTGTCGTTCAACTTGACCACGTCCCCCGTCACGATGCCGTCGAACTGACCAAGCAAACCGGTTAACTCCTTCTCCAGTTCGTCCGCGAGTTCTTGCTGCGGTTTCGTGGGCGCCCCGTCACCTTCCGTGAGGTTCGCGAGCAGCCACGTAAGTTGCGAGTACAACATCGCCCCGCCCTTCGCCGCGAAGATGTCGTAGCCGATCTTCGCCTTCGGGTTGTGCAGTTTCTCCTCCAAGCCGTCGAGCTTCTTCGCGAGTGCGTCCGTGTCTTTCAGCAGCGTCTTCGCGTCGTCGCGGTCCTTGAGCAGTTCCTTGCGAAGGTCGATCTGCTTCTTGACCGCGCGGACCCGGAGCACGGTCTCGGACAGCTTCGTGATGTCGTCGCGGACGCGGAGTGCGAGCGTCTGCTGGGCCGCCGATTCGTCGTGGAGCTTTTCGTTCACCTTCAACTGCGCGTAGTATTCGAGTACGAGCGGATGGTACTTGGCGGGCACGCTCTTGACCGACAGCATTTCCTTGACGTTCGCTTCGGTAGGGAGGTTCGCGGCTAGTGCCTTGCGCGTCTCCTTTTCCCACCGCGGATCGGCTTTCACCCAAACCGTTTGCGTGAGTTTCTGAGTGCCCGCGGTGAGACGCACCGTGTAATCGCTGGGCGCGACGGGAATGCGCGCACCGGGGCTGCCCATGTCCGCGTGCGCGCCGGGAATCGCCGTAGCTCCGTCGTGCGTCAAGTCCCACACGAACTTGTTCAACCCCGGCTTCGGTTCCAACTTGCGCTTCGGCGAGTCCTCGTCTTCCTTGTCGTCATCACCCCCGACCTTGCGGTCGGGGTTCGCCTTGCCGGTCGCGGTGGCGACCACCTTTCCCTTCGCGTCGAGAATCTCGATCTTCACCTCGCCCTTGAAATCCGCTGCGAGTTGATACCACACTACAGCACCGGTGTCCGGGTTGTCGCCGCTCACGCGAGGGTAGAACTCCCGCGTCGGGCCGCCCCACGTCGTGTACCACTTCGTCGCGGTCGGAACCGGGAACAGGTGCGCCGGCTTCTTCTTCACGGCCCCGGTCGTGTCGCGAACCGGTGTGAGGTCGTCGAGAATCCAGATCGCGCGGCCATGCGTGCCCACGACCAAATCGTTGTCCTTCACCACGAGATCGTGAACCGGAACCGTCGGCAAGTTGAGCTGAAGGTTCTGCCACGTCTTCCCCGCGTCCGGCGACATCATCACGCCGCGTTCCGTGCCGAGGTAGAGTTGTCCCTTCTTCGCGGGGTCTTCGCGCACCACGCGACAGTGAACGTTCTCGTCGAGTCCGTCGGTGATGCGCACCCACTTCTTGCCGAAGTCGGTCGTCTTCCAAATGTAGGGCTTGTAGTCGTCCATGCGGTGATTGGTGACGACGATGTACGCTGTGCCGGCCGCGTGCGGGCTGGCTTCGATGCAGCTCACCGTGCCCCAGTCCGGGAAGCCCGGTACGTTCGCGGTCACGTTCTCCCACGTCTTGCCCTCGTCCTTCGAGATGTGAACCAAACCGTCGTCGGTGCCGGTCCATAGCACGCCCTTTTGGAGTGGCGATTCCGCAAGCGCGAAGATGGTGCAATAGACTTCCGCACCGGTGTTGTCGCCGGTGATCGGCCCGCCGCTCCACTGCTGCTTCTGCTTGTCGTTGCGCGTGAGGTCGTTGCTCACTTTCTGCCACGACTGGCCGCCGTCGCGGGTGCGGAACAGCACGTTCGCCGCGTGGTAAACCGTTTTGGGATCGTGCTTCGAGATCAGAATCGGCGCGGTCCACTGGAACCGGTACTTCATCTTCGCGGGGTCGATGCCGCTCGGATTGAACTGGTTCACCGTGATGTTGCGGCTCTGACCGGTGCGGTGGTCGTAGCGAGTCATGATGCCGCCGTACTCGCCCGCGTACACGATATCCGGGTCGGTCGGGTCCGCGAACGCGTAGCCCGCTTCGCCACCGCCAACTTGGTACCAGTCACCGGAACCGATGCCGCCCGTCCTGAGCGACCGACTTGGCCCGCTCGCGCTGCCGAGGTCTTGCATGCACGCCATCACGCGGTATGGTGTGCGCGTATCAGCGCTGACGTGGTAGCACTGCGAAATGGGGAGTGCTGGCGTGGCCCATGTGTTCCCGCCGTCGGTGCTAATGCCGACCCCAGCGTCGTTGGCTTCGATCATCCGGTTCGGGTTCTTTGGGTCAATCCACACGTCGTGGTGGTCGCTGTGCAGTCCCTTCCCGCCGCGCGTGAAGGTCTTCCCGCCGTCGATGCTCTTGAGGAACTGCACCTGCGGGGCGAAGAGTACATCCGCGTTCGTCGGATGAACGGTGAGCGTGTTGAAGTACCACGCACGCTGGCGGACGTGCCGGTCGTCGCTGGCGAGCGCCCACGTTTCGCCGCCATCGTCGGAGCGAAACAGCCCGCCCTTCTCCGCTTCGATGAGCGCGTACACACGCTGCGAATTGGAAGGCGCGATTGCGACGTTCACCTTGCCCCAGATCCCGTCGGGTAGCCCATTCTTCTTCGCATCACCGCCGGCCTTGCGGTCGGGGTTCGCCTTGAGCGATTCCCAGGTGTCGCCACCGTCGCGCGAAACGTAGAGGTCGGAGCCGGGGCCGCCGCTGGTCATTTCCCACGGGCGCCGTCGCGCCTGCCAGAACCCCGCGAACACCACTCGCGGGTTGTTCGGGTCGATGCACACGTCAGATGCGCCGGTTTCGTTGTTTTTGAACAGCACCTTGTCCCACGTCTTGCCGCCGTCTTTCGTTCGGTAGACGCCGCGTTCCGGGTTCGGCCCGAACGCGTGACCCAGCACCGCCGCGAAACAGATGTCCGCGTTCTTTGGGTGAACCGCGATGGTGCCGATCTGCCCGACCTGCTTCCACACGTGCTTCCACGTCTTGCCGGCGTCCGTGGACTTAAAGATGCCGGCACCCGGCGACACGTTGCCCCGAATATTGGCCTCGCCGCTGCCAACGTATACCACGTTCGCGTCGCTCGGCGCGACCGCGATGCTCCCGGTGCTGCTGGTGGGCTGGTCGTCGAAGATGGGCTTCCAGGTCAACCCGCCATCGGCGGACTTCCACACACCGCCGCTCGCGGTGGCCGCGTAGTAGGTGAGCGGGTCGTCGGGGACGCCGCAGGCGCGGCTCACGCGCCCGCCCGCGAATGGCCCGACGAGCCGGTACTTCGCCGCCGCGAATTCTTTCGACTCCTCTGCCTGGGCGAGCGGGGTGCGTAAGCCCCCTGATGTGAGGGCGAGAAACAGCAGCAGACCGGCAACGCGGTGGGTGAACATGGTGCGGCTCGTGCGGCAGTAAAAATGGCTCAGATTCCCCATCTTAAACCGCGAATGAGCAAATCCAACAAACAACTCGCGTACGGGCGGAGGATAATGGACCGCGACAACGGCACAGTCGTCACTTCACCCAGTCGAGAGCCACGCTCCGCGGTGTACCGCCAGCGTCATTTGATCTACGCGTCGACCAACGGGTCCGATCCGCAACGCCGGCATACCCGCTGTACGCTCGCGCCGCTAAAACACCATTCGCGACACTCGTTGGTAACAAGGGGCTTATGCCCTCCGCTCGCCGGGACATCGCATGACCTCTCCGAACCCACTGCCGCACACGCGAACACGCACCGTCAAGTTCCCGACCGCCGCGGTCGCGGCCAAGTACGTCGCGAAGGAGATTGACAAACTCGTTCGCGCGCGCAACGCCGCCGGCAAACACACCGTACTCGGGCTCGCCACCGGGAGCACGCCCGTGGGGTTGTACCGCGAACTCATCAGGCTCCACAAGGACGAGGACTTGGATCTTTCGCGCGTCGTCACGTTCAACCTCGACGAATACTTTCCGATGGCGAAGGAGAGTCAGCACTCGTACTTCCGGTGGATGCACGAAACGCTCATCAGTCACGTCAACATCAAGTGGGAAAACATCCACATCCCGGACGGCGCGCTCCGCCCAGACGAAGTAAACGCCGCGTGCGCCGAATACGAGAAGAAGATCGCGGCCCTCGGTGGGATCGACATTCAGATTCTCGGCATCGGGCGCACCGGGCACATCGCGTTCAACGAGCCGGGCAGCCCGCAGAACAGCCGTATGCGTCTCGTCACGCTTGACAGCATCACGCGTCGGGACGCGGCAGACGGCTTCTTTGGCGAAAAGAACGTGCCGCACCATGCGCTCACGATGGGAGTGGCCAGCATCCTCGAAGCGCGTCGCATCTTCCTGATGGCGTTCGGTGAACACAAAGCCGGCATCGTCTACAAGGCGGTGGAGCAGGCGCCCACGGAGGCGATCTCCGCGAGCTTCCTGCAAGACCACAAGGACGCGACGTTCGTGCTGGACGAGGCCGCCGCGGCGGAGCTGACCGCGATCAAGCGGCCGTGGGAGGTCGGGCCGTGCGCGTGGACGCCGGACCTCGTCCGCAAGGCGGTCGTCACGCTTTCGTTGACCGTGAAGAAGGGCCTTCAGAAGCTCAACGATGACGATTTCCGTGACCACCACCTCTACGAACTGCTCCGCGAGAAAGGCCCGGCCGAGCAGATCGGCGAAGCGGTGTTCCACGACCGCATGGGGACGATCAAGCCGTACCCGGCCGGGCGCGCCGAAGAACCTCTCCCCCCTACCCCCTCCCCTAAGAAGGGAGGGGGAGCAGAGCAGAAAGCAGAAGACGCTACAGCGTCTTTTGCTTCAAGCCCCTCCCTTCTTAGGGGAGGGGTTGGGGAGGGGTTGCCCAAAACCATACTTGTCTTCTCCCCCCACCCGGACGACGACGTCATCTCGATGGGCGGCACAATCATCCGGCTCGTGGAACAAGGGCACAAGGTTCACATCGCGTACATGACCAGCGGGAACGTCGCGGTGTTCGACCACGACGCGCGCCGGTTCGTGGACTTCGTGGACGAGTTCCTCCAGGCGTTCGGCAGCCCGGCCGAGCAGTCGAGCGCCGGCACGATGAAGGAGCGGGTGAACGCGTTCCTCGACGCGAAGCAGGCCGACGAGCGCGACAGCGCCGACGTACTCAAGGTGAAGGCGGTGATCCGCACGACCGAGGCCCGCGCCGGCGCGCTCGCGTGCGGCATTCCGCCCGACCAACTGGAGTTCATGAACCTGCGGTTCTACCACACCGGCACCAAAACCAAAGACCCGATCCACCCGAAAGACATCGACGACATCGTCGAGTTACTGAAGCGCCTGAACCCGCATCAGGTGTACGTCGCGGGGGAACTGAGCGACCCACACGGGACGCACCGCGTCTGCGCCGAAGCGGTCTTCGCGGCCGCACGGCAGATGCGTGCGACGGGCTTCAACCCCGACGTGTGGCTGTACAAGGGCGCGTGGGAAGAGTGGGAGCCGCACGAAATCGAAATGGCCGTGCCACTGTCCCCGGAGGTGCTCGAGCGGAAGAAGCAGGCGATCTTCCGGCATCAGAGCCAGAAGGACCGCGCGATGTTCCCCGGCGGCACGGACCGGCGTGAGTTTTGGCAGCGCGCCGAACAGCGAAACCTCGCCACCGCCCGCACCTACGACTCACTGGGCTTACCCGAATACTACGCGCTCGAAGCCTTCGTGAAGTGGAACGACGGGTGACGCGAAGAAAGACAACCGGACGGGAGATCGGTTGGTGTTTTGGTGTTCGCCCCTGAAGGGCGGGGTCACTTACGTCACACCCCGCCCGGCTCACCACGTCCAGTCAATACGGTAGGCGTGGTTCGCCTTCGGGTTGGGAATCTCCCAGTACACCCAGCTCTTGTCCTCGGCCTCGAACGTGATCAGCGGCCCGGTGTACGGTTGCGGGCCTTCGCGCTTCGTCGGGTCGTCCTGGCGGGGCGGGGCGTGAAGCAACTTGTACTCGCGGAACGGACGGTCAGCCGGGAACAGCATCAGCATTGATGTCTTCACCGACCCTTCGTAATTGAGCACGCTGAACCACTGCTCGTCGGCCGTCTGGAGCGAGTTCCAATAGGTGCTGGTGTACCGGAGCGTGAACTCCTGCTTCAACGGAATGTCGCCCACGTCGAACACAAGCTGTCGCACCTTCACCGCTTGCGAGTCCACGAAACCGGGCTTGTTCGTAGTGAACGCGCGGGCCTTTTCCGCGTTCGGACTCTCGGCCCGGTTGATCACGTCGCGCCCGGTCGTGCCCGTCTCAATCCGCAACTCGTCGGTCGCCGCGACCTTCGCCATCTCGCGCCGCGTGAAGTACACGATGGCGCACTCGTCGGCCGGGTTGTTCGGGTCGAGCGGCTTCCACCCGCGCATGTCCATGATGCGTTCGTCCTTGGATACCTTGAACTTCGAGTAGTCCGTTGGTGGCAGTTCGGGGATCGCAGTGAGTGGGTGCGGCGACTTGCGGTCGGGCGTGGGGTTCGATTCGCGGAGCGTGGCCACCTGCTGGGTGAGCTCCTGGCGGAGCACGGCGGAAACCGGGTCTTCCTTCGACTTCGGCGTGAGTGGAATCAAGGAACCCGGACCTTCCTTCTCCCCCAGCGGTGACGGCAGCAACCACATAACTACCATCACCACGGACAATACGACCATCACCGCAGCCCCGCGCCCCCACCGTTTCGCGACGCGACGGGCCTCGTACCAGACGCCTGTACGCGGACCCAACAGCGATTCGCCGTTGAGATAGCGTTTCAAGTCGTTGGCGAGTGCCGCGGCGCTCGCGTAGCGCTCGATGGGCTCCTTCGCGAGACACTTGCGGCAGATCAAATCGAGTTCACGCGGCACACCGGGCGAGCGGCGCGAGGCCGGCTCGGGTTCGTAGCTGATCACCTGCCGAATCACCGACCACGCGTCGCTGCCCGTGAACGGCACGGACCCCGTGAGGCACTCGTAGAGGATCACACCGAGCGCGTACACGTCGGACACGGGACCGATGTTCTTCGTTTCGCCCTTCGCCTGTTCGGGCGACATGTACGCCGGGGTGCCCATCACGGCGCCGGTTTGCGTGAGTTCCGCGCCGTCGCGCTTCGCCAGCCCGAAGTCCATCACCTTCGGTTCACCCCACGGTTCCGCGGCGTTGCTCGGCGCGTCGAGCAGCACGTTGTGCGGCTTGAGGTCGCGGTGAACGATCCCGCGATCGTGTGCGGCCTGCACGCCTGAGGCGATCTTGGCGACGAGTTCGGCCGCGGCGCGTGGTGGCATCTTCCCGGACGCGCGAATTCGCTGGGCGAGACTGCCGCCTTCCAAACACTCCATAGCCATGAACGGGCGGCCCTGTGCTTCGCCGCTGTCGAAGACTTGAATGACGTTCGGGTGTCGGATGGCGGCGACGGCTTCGGCTTCCGCGACGAACCGCGTGATGTCGCGTGCGTCGGCGTGTCCGCCCGCGAGGACCATCTTGAGCGCGACGACGCGATTGAGTTTCAGGTGTCGCGCTTTGTAGACGACGCCCATCCCGCCGCGCCCGAGTTCGCTGATGATCTCGTACCCCGGGACAGTCACCCTGCCCGATGCCAACGCCGCGGTGCGCTGCACCTGTTCGGGCGTTTGGGCAAGCGTGTCGGCGTACGGCACGGACTCCGCGCTGGGGCGTGCGTTCTCCGCTGCCGTGAGAGCCGGGTCGGAAGTCGGCGGCGCGGGGCGGGGCGAGTGTTGGGTTTCGTCGCTCATAAAAGCCGGCACGCGAGGGCGGGAGGCGGTACGAGCTACTCTACCTTGCTCCGGGAGATGAAAACAGGGTGAACCAAGCCGGCGGTCACTTCGCGCGCGGGACGTTCGCGCGGGACGAATGGCTGCAACGCGAACGTCTTGAGGAAGAAGTCGCCCGCTCACTTGTCAACGGAAATTGGTTGTTCGTTACAAATCTTCGTTCAACGCCCTCGCGTTCCTCACTCGTGCGTTTCGAGGCGGTGGAGGATCTCGTCGAGCAGCGCCGGGCCGGTCTTGCGGTACGCGGCCTCGTGCGGACATGCCTGCACGCAGTACGGCTCGTCGCCGTTGCACAGGTCGCAGTTCACCGCACGACGCGCCGCGGTTACGTTCGGGTTGCCGCCTGGGATTTCCGCTGCGGCCGGGTTCGCCGTGCCTCGCGGAACCATGTGAATCGCACCATACGGGCAGTTCCGCTCGCACAGACCGCACCCGATACAGTGGTTCTCGATCACCACTTCGAGGTGGTTCCCTTCACGGTGGATCGCGTCCACCGGGCAACCCTCCATGCAGTACGGTTTGTGACACGACCGGCACGAAGTCGCGACCAGGAAGTCGCCGAACCGCAGGCCCTCACGCAACAGACGCGCGTTGCCGTCGTGTGAGTCCGCACATGCTCGCGTACATTCGTCGCAGCGCGTGCAACTCTTCAAGTCCAGCACCAGCAACTTCTGACCCTGATACAAGCCCTGCCTGACGTAGTCGCGAAGCACCGCGGGTGGCGGGGTGCCCTTCACGCCGGGCACGGCAGGGCGCGCCGCGCCTTCCAGACCGACACGCAGTGCCGGGAACTTCTCGCACATCAAGCGGAACACCGGACCCGGCACGCGAACCAGTTCCACCGGGTCGAGCGCGGCGACCGTGGCGGTCCGCACGCCGGGCCGGTCGGAGAGCAACGCCGCTTCGCCGAAGTAATCGCCCGCGGAGAGGAGCCGCAGGACTTGCTCGCCACCGCCAGCCGTGGTGAAGACGCGAACTGTTCCGAGCCGAATGATGTAGAACGCCGCGGCTGTGTCGCCCTCCGCGACGATCGTCTCACCGGCCGCGATGCGGCGGAACTCCGCGCCCTTGCCTTCCACCTTCTCGGCGAGCAGGAACGTGATCGCCCGCTCGCGGTCCATCTGATCGAGCGAGGCGAACAGGCGACCACCGGAGACGCTCGTCTGGAGAGCGCGGAACGTGTACATCTCCTGCAAGTCTTCGCGTGCCGACGCGGCCCGCTGCATCATGTCGAGCATGTTCCGGGTCACTTCGTACACCACGACTGGGCCGCGCTTCTTGGTGTTTCGGGTGGCAATCGGCCAGCCGTTTTCGTCATCGCTCAAGATGAGTTCGGGATTGTCAGGTTCGGCCGCGCCGATCACGCTCGCGGTCCGCGGGCGCTGCGTCAGGCACGTCATCTCGCCAAGCACCAGTTCGTCGCCGGACGCGATGCGGAGCAGGTTGCCAGGGTTGTTCCGGTCCGGCTTCTTTGGCTTGGCGGTGTTCCCAAACAGCGCGCCGAAGAAGCCCGGTTTGGCCGCGGCCACCACGGGGCGAGCGTAGATCTCGAAGGTGCCTGTGCCCTGGAGCAGGAACGCGGTGCTGCCGTACTCGCCCTCGTCGCAAAGCACCTTGCGCTCGCCCGGCGCAATCTCCCACTTGCGCACCGCGCCCTCGTTCCACTTCAGGTACGAGTACGGGATCGAGCGGAACGGGAAGACGACCCGCGGCCCGCGCGTCGGGCTTTCGTACAAGAGCCAGACGTTCTGCATCTCATCGGCCGTGAGGAACCCCGACGACTTCGGGAACGTGGTGTTCGGATTCACAGGGATCTGTTCGGGCGAGTCCGCCCACGCACGCGGTCGCACGCGGCGGCGCAAGGAAAGCGCCCCCGTCGGGCAACTGTTCATGCACTCGCCGCACTGCACGCAGGTCGATTCGCGCATGATCGAGTCGAGGTCGAAACTGATGCGCGTGCCGTACCCCTTGCCAGTGTGCCCAATCACCTTGAACGGCTTCACCTCCGAACACGCACGCACACACCGGTCGCACAGGATGCAGCGGTCGTGATCGACGACCACGGTGCGCGACGAGTACGGATAGCCCTCGTCCACCTGCGCGTTCCACTCATCCCAGGCGTTACGGAGATCGGCGCGTTCTTCGTTCCGTTCGGTCGCGCTGAGCGTTGGAACCAGGGGAAGTTCGATGCGCCGGGACTTGGGGATCGCCTCCTGCGCGGTGTTCTTGCTGGGCAGGTCCGCCGGGCGGCGGAGACTGACGCGTGGTTCGAGCACTTTGAGCGACCGTGCCACCGTGCTGAGTTCGTTCTCGTACCGCTTGGTCTCGGTTAGTGGCTCATGGAAATGGTCAGCGATCAAGAACTCGGCGAGCATCTTCACCGACTCGTTCACGTCGGCTGAGGCCCGATCGATCACCTTCGTGTCGGCCGAGTCCTTCTTGTCCGGGTTGTACCCCGGCATCCCGGCACGCGTGGTCACGACCATGTTCGTTTCGACGCGGTGCTGGCACGCGGGAACCAGTTTGCGTCCGGCCGTCAACTTGCCGCGTTTCATGCTGCTGATGTGGACCGAACACATGCGGCACACCGCGACCGGAGTCACGTGCCGCTGGTGGCACAACACCGGGATGCGGGTCTTCAGTTCCTCGTCGGACCAGATGCCTTGTGCGACGAGTTCAGCCGCGGCGTCATAAATGGTCGTGGTGCGTGGGATGAGTTGGCCGTCCTGGTCGCGAATCAGGTTGCCTTGCGAGTCGGACTTGGGCACCGCGCGCGGAACTTCCACCGCGTACCCGTCGATGACAATCGTGACGATGTCCTGGAACCGGTCGCGTGTCTCCTTTTCGCGGCGCACGAGTACGTCGTTGTCGTCGCGGGCGAAGAGAGACTCTTCTTCGCGACCGAGGGAGATTTCGGGATCGGCAGATTCGGCCATGGGTGCGGACTCTCTGCGGCAAAGAACCTCTCCCCCAAACCCCCTCCCCTAAGAAGGGAGGGGGAGCAAGAGGGGCAGTTCGTAGCTCGATTGTTTGTTGTCCTTCTCCCCCTCCCTTCTTAGGGGAGGGGGTTGGGGGGAGAGGTTCTGCTCACCCACCCATCTACTTCTGCGTCGAATCCATGAAGTACGCGATGATCGTCGCGAGCGGGATCGGGGCGACGTATCCCAGCCCGCAGATCGACGTCAACTGCAGCGTCTTGGTGATCTCTTTCACGTCGGACTTCACGCGGTCCGCTTCGGTCCCGGCGATCGGTGTGCCGGCGTCGCGACGCTTGATCAGGTCTTGTCCAATCTGTACCAACTTCTGCGATCCGAGGCGGCACGGGACACACTTCCCACACGACTCGTTCCGGTAGAACTCGGTGTAGTTCACCGCCTGGTCGAGCAGGTCCACGTCGCCAGCGTACACGGTGATCGCGGCCCCGAGCATCGGCTCGACCGGGAACCGCAACGCGCCATTCATGTGCCGAAAGAAGTTCAGGTCGAGCGGGATCTTCAACAGGTCCAGTTCCTTCGCTCCCAGCGGCAGATGGGCGTTGAGGAACCACGCCATGAAGTCGGCATCCTGCGCGCTGCGCTCGCGGATCTTGGCGACCGCGTCGGCCCGCTTCTTCTCGTCGAACTTCGGATCGACGGGAATCTTCGCGGGCAGCAGCCCGCCGGACGGACCCGAAGCCGCAACCGCGCGCAGCGTGCCGTTGATCCCACCACAGTACTTCTCGTTGGTGAACAACTCGCCGAGCGTCAGTCCGACGGCGACCTCGTACACGCCGGGTCGAACCACGTCGCCACTGACGGAGAACAGCCGGCGCCCACCGAACTTGATCTTCGGATCGTCCTGGAGACGCCACCCGCCCATCTCGTACTTGTCACCACCAAAAAGCACGATGCTAGGGGCCCACGCGAGGGTCTCCACGTTGTTCACAACCGTCGGTCGGTCACGCAGTCCGTTGGTGGTGAGTTCGGGTGGCCGGTTACGCGGCTGACCACGGCGGTCCTCCATCGCCTCGATGAGCGCAGACTGCTCGCCGCAGATGTACCCCCCTGGGCTTTCAAACACCTCAACAGGGAAGTTGCGACCAGACCCGAAGATGTTCTCGCCACACGCGCCCATTTCTTCGGCGCGGTGGATCTCCTCGCGGAGTGCGTGAATCTGCTCGTGATACTCGTGGCGGACGAAGATGTAGCCCGCGGAACCGCCGGTCATCAGACCCGCGAGGATCACACCTTCCACCACAAGGTGCGGCATGCGGAGCAGAATCTCACGGTCCTTGAACGTGCCCGGTTCACTCTCGTCGCCGTTGCAGACGACATACTTTTCCGGCCCCTGTTCGCGCCACACGTCGAGCCACTTCTGGTACGCGGGCGCGCCCGCCCCACCCATGCCCAGGAGGTTCGCGGCCTTCAGTTCCCAGAGCAGCGGGTGGAACCGCTGAACGTACGTCTCGAGGTCTTTACCGCCCATCTCGCGGGGCGGGGGCACTATGGGCCGGATCAACATCGCGATGTAGTCCGTGAACCGCTTCACGGCGCGGTAGTCGCGGGGCCACCGCTGGCGCCCGTACACGTCAAGCGACCAACCGGCCGCGGGCAGCGCCGGGTGTTTACTGCTGGGGTCGGATGAGGGTGGCGAGTACCCGCGGTTCGCGTTGGTATGCGGGGGGTACTCGGCATCCGGGTTCGGGGCGGGCGGATCTCGGTCCTCGGCCAGCGCGGTGAGAACTTCTTCGAGAACCGCGCCGGAACGGTTGGCGTACACCCACGCGTGAACGTGTTCGGGCATGGGCCGCTTCTCGACCCACACGGCCGGCGCGCGGTCACAACGTCCCAGACACGAAACGCCCTCGACGCACACCTTCTTTCCCGTGCGCTCCGACAGTTCGGCGGCGAGCACCGGCAGCCCGGTCTTCTCGTTGAGCAGCGCCGCGGAGCCACGCAGGTGGCACGTCATGTCGCGACACACGCGCATCTCGACATCGGGCGGGCTAGTGCGTTCGAGCTTGAAAGCCGGGAAGAAACTGCTGACTTCTTCCAGCCGGTACATCGGCACGTCGATTTCGTGCGCGAGTTCCTTCAACTCCTTGTCGGGGAGGAAGCCGAACCGGTTTTGGATGTCGCGGAGCCGCTGAACGATCATCGAAGGACCTTCGTACGTGGCGAGCGGGGGCATAAGCCCCCTGATTCTTGTCGCTCGTCGTTGGAGGAGGTCGCATCAGGGGGCTTACGCCCCCCGCTCGCCTCGAACAAGTCGCTACTTCGTGTTGCCCTGAAGCCACTCGATCAGGTTGAGCGGTCGACCGGGATCGCGCGCCGCGGCGCCGCGACCCTGGAGCGAGTAGTCGCCGTTGTGGTAGCGGTGGCAGTCGGTGCAAGCGTGACGCGCGCCGCCCCCGACGATCTTCTTCCCGTCAACCTCGAAGTTCACGTCGGTGCCCGGCGGCGAGTGGCACGCCTGGCAAGTCTTCACGCCCACGATCTGCACCGGTTCCGGTTTGTCCGCTTCCGTCGGAGAGACGAACGCGGCCCCGGTGCCCGGGTGGCACGTCGCGCACGTCGCGCCACGGTGCGAGGCGTGGTTGAATTTCGCGTGC
The DNA here is from genome assembly GCA_005772955.1 of Planctomycetia bacterium. Classification (GTDB taxonomy): domain Bacteria; phylum Planctomycetota; class Planctomycetia; order Gemmatales; family Gemmataceae; genus Gemmata. The sequence continues at coordinate 49,550 of SXID01000063.1, read as the reverse complement.
TTGAACCAGACCGTCCGGTCTGGGACGACCGCGACCCGCGGCTTCGCCTTGCCTTCGCCCGGCACGACACTGTGACACTTCGCGCAGATTCCGCCGCTGAACATGATCGCCTCGGCGTCGGTAGCGAGGCGATCGACCTCCTGACTGAGCGTCCGCTGCGTCAGGTCGTTCGGTTGCAGTTCGAGTTTGCCCCCCAGCTCCAGTGGCCTCTTCAGAGCCGGGTGTTTGAGAGCGCTCAATCCCCTCAGGTAGCCTGCCCGGAGTTCGGGGACCAGGTCGGCCGGCTGCTTGCGGTGAGACACGTCGAACGGCGGCACGTGGTACTCCGCGTCGCCCACCTTGCTCACGCCCTCCTTCGCCTGAGCCGGGTGGCACGAGCGGCAGTGGACCTCGAAGTTGACCGGGAGGAAGTACGCGCCCTCGGCTCGCGGCGGCAATAACGCGTGTGTCGGGTCGCCCTTCGCGAGCGTGTCCTTGATCTTGGCGAAGTCCGCGGTGCCCGCACCGGCGTCGAGCGCGTGGCATGAGGCGCAAGCGAGTTGAATCTTCGCGTCGCCCGCGGCGCCCGCGGCGTACCGCGCGACGGCCGCGTCCCCACCGAACTTGCGGAGCTTATCGACGGTCATCGCTTCGCCGCCCCCGTCCGTGTACGCCTGACCCGGACTCATGTGGACCGCGTGACTGAACTTGAGCGTTCGCGGGTTGTTCACGGGTTCGAAATTGCCCTTCTCGTCTTTCTTCCCCAACGAGCGGAACTCCGGGTGGTCCTTCACGAAGTTGGTGATCTTGTTCTGGTACGGCTCGTACAACTCGCCGGGTCGCGGCTTCTTGGGGTCAGGCGGAACGAAGTACTTGCCCAGGTTCTCATGGCACTGGTTGCAATCCTTGTCCGCGAGGCGGACGAGGGAACCGAGCCGCCCGTTGTGGTCGTGGTGGCAGTTGGAACAGCGGTTGTGGAACTTCAGCGCCTCATCGTTCGCGGAGGCGTGGTGGGCCGGGCCGCCGTGGCACTTCTCGCACGTCATGTCGTGCCACCGGTCGCGGACGTTGAAAACGGACACCGGGTTGAACTCGTCCAGCCCGTGCGCCTTGTGACAGGCCTCACAGTTGTTGTCGAACGCGGCGTGGACATTGGCGAGTCGGCCGTGGGAGTGCGAGTACTGGACCCGCTGCACTGGCTCGGCCACGTCCACCACACCCCACGCAGCGGCTGAGAGCAGCGCGACCCAACTGAGCGCGATCTTCCCGCGGCGCAGCGGGTCTGGCCAGCGGAAGTACCCGCGTTTCCCGATGAACCGGTCTGACAGGTCGCGACTTGGTGAACGAGGCATGTTGCACCCAAGCAATAAATCCAACATTCAAAGCAGAAAATTCAACAGGGACGAACCGGAATCACCAGTACTTCATCGCACGGACCGCGTGGAGAATCATGAGCGTGGTCATCGCGACGGAGAGCGGGAGGTGGACGAGTTGCCAGTTGTGCAGCCAAAAGAACAGTTGGGCCTGGGCATCCCAGCGTCGGCGCAGGTTGGCCAACTCCTGAAGCCGGTCGAGGTCGTCACGTGCCTCGAGCGGAACAGCCTCGCGGAGCCGGGCGAAATGGCGTTCGGCTTCCGCAGGGGCTGTGAGCGGGGATCGTGAGTGCCGACCTTCCTGGAGGTACGGCAGGAGTACGTCGTCGCGGAACGTTTCCAATTCCTTCGCGAGCGGGCCGCTGATGACGGGCGCGGCGGCTTCAGCCTCCGGCGGCACGGTGGTCAGCGCGATGATGACCCGCCTGGCTTCGTCCGCGTGGTACTCGCCGAGCCGGTCAATCTGGGAAGCGATCGTCTCGCCGGGGATTTCCGAGAGGATTTTCTGCGGGATCCACTGCTGCATGATCAGCCCCCACACGCCGCTGAACATGACGAGCAGGAACAGGATCAGGGTGACGGTGGCGAGCGGGCCACCAAACCCGAAGCCTGCGTGAACGAGGATGACGGGCATGCACACCAGGCCGATCCAGATGTGGAGCCGCATCCAGGTGCGGGTGCGGCCCAGTCGCCACCTGCGCCACCGCTTGCGGAGGATGATGGCCATCTCGAAGAACACGATGGCCCCGCCGACCACGCCGCACAGTACGCCGAACCCGCTGCTCGGTTCCGGCGGCCAGTTCCACAGCCCGACCAGAGCGCCAAGCCGGGCGCCAACCGCCCCAGCGAGGGTGATGCCGACCGTGGCGAACACAATGATGGTGATTCGCCACTGAACCGTTTTCGTCTTTCCGAGAAGCACTCGCAACTCCGGTTGTCCATCAGGACGGGGGTGTGTCTAAAGACGAGATGGTAACGCACTGACACGAGGCAGTCAACGCCCCACATCAGGAACCCGATTGGTCGTCACTTCTTCGGCTTGATCGTGCCGCCGTCCCACACGATCTGGCACCCCGGCAGCGTCTTCGCGAGGTTGGCGACACCGCCTTCCGGCACCGTGGCTCCCTTCCGTGCGCCCTGCCGTCGCGGCGATAAATGGTCCGAAGAGCGAAGAACTCGCGCCCGCGCAACTCGCGGCCGGGGCCGACGAACGCGGAGTCCACCGGACGTTCGTTTACGAGATGACCGAGCGGTGCGGTGCGTCGAAAGACGGGCGACAGGGGCGCGTGGGCTGGCAGGTTCGACCTGCCGGAGGCCGCGCTGAAGGTTGAGGCGTTGTTGGAGACCGCGAAGCCCAACGAGAAGAACCCGTTCGTCTATGCTGGGCGGGACGGGAACGAGTTTCTGGAGGTCGCACTGCTCCTGGCGGAACTCTACGCGGCGGTCCCGCCTCCTCCGCACATGGTCGTGCCAGGAGCGCGACTCTGTGCGGCCCATTCCTCTTGAACGGCGCTTGCCGTCCGAGAGGAAAACAACGAACATGGTGAAACGCCCACCGGCGCGGTCTGGCTTTGCGGTTTCCCGACCACCAACCAATATTCCCAACTGACCATGAACCTCAGCGCGCGTACAGTTCTTCTCGCACTGGCCGGCGTGATCCTCGGTCTGGCGGTCGCGTTGGCCGCGAGCCAGTTTGAACGGCCTGTCGTCGTGGATGTTCCCGCCCACCAACCGCGCAAGGAGGACGAGGCCACCGTTGCCAAACGTCAGCCGGTCGGAATGTCGGGGTGCCTCGCTGCCTCGTGCCACGGTGCGCCCGCCGAGAAGGTGCTCAACGGCGAACGTGGAGACGACTGCTGGCAGTCGTCAGGAAGTTGCTGGGCCGCAGCCGACCCGCACACCGCCGCGTACAGCCTGCTCACCGACAACCCGCGGCGCGAGTCGAAGGTGAAGGCCACGGAGATCATGGCGAAGTACTCGCCGGGGACGAAGGCCACGGACGACGCCCGCTGTCTCGCGTGCCATACCAACCCGGCACTCGCGCACCCGGCGTTGATCCCCAACGCGAACGCCCGCGTCCTTCGTGAACAGGGTGTCAGTTGCGAGGCATGTCACGGGAACGCCGGTGCGTGGATTCAACCGCACACCGCCTGGAAAGGGGACCGGAAAGAGGTGTACGAGAAGACCGGCATGAGGCCTCTGTACGACATCGGGGAACGGGCGCTCGCGTGTGCCGGGTGCCACGTCGGTGCGCCGGCCGAACACGGGATGCCGGTTCGCGACATGAACCACGACATGATCGCCGCTGGGCACCCGCGGCTCGCGTTCGACTTCGCGGAGTACCAGCGCCGGCTCCCGCAGCACTGGCAAGAGAAAGATCGATCGCGAACCACCGACAAGGGGGTTACGCGGAACGAAGCGAAGGTATGGTACATCGGGCGAGTGGCTCACGCGGAGGCCGCGTGCAAACTGCTCGAAGACCGCGCGAAGCGGTCGGAGAACGATCCGCGAACGCCGTGGCCGGAGTTCGCCGAGTTCAACTGTGCGTCGTGCCACCACAACCTGCGCCTGCCCGAAGGCGACCCAGACGGGGTCGGGGCTGACTGGCGCAGGAGCGAGAAGTACCTCGCCGGTCGGCCACTCGGCTCCCCACCGTGGCAAACGATCTGGCCCATGACCTTCGCTCCGGGGATCGAAACGCCGAAGCGCGATAAGTCGCCCCTGGCGGGTATGGTTCTCGCGATGGAGACACCGCGACCCGCAAAGGCGAAGGACGCCGGTGCGAAGGCCAACACGACCGTGGCGGAGTTGGCCAAACTGCGCCGCGAACTCGTGGCGCAGTCCGACGCGGAGGTCGAGAACACATCGCGGGCGCACTTCCCGAAGGGAGCGCCTCGCGTGCCGGAGCTGGATAGCGCGTCGCAGTTGTTCTTTGGCCTCGCGGCGCTGGAATACGCTCGCGGCAAGCCGGATGCGGACACGGTGAAGAAGTACCGCGACGGTGTGGCCGCGTTCCGCTCGCTGGACCCAAACGATAAGTGGTCGAGCACTGAGAAGAAGTGGAAGAACCTGATGGGGGCGCTGGACGCGCTCCTGCTTCGCCCTCGATAGCAAAACGGATTTCCCCGCACGGATGCGACGGACACGAACCGCGAGTTTATCGTGCGCGCCGTTCCTTTGATCGCGGTGGCCCTTGCCGCTGGTGTTGTCGTCGGCGTACTCAACACGGCGCGGTCCCACCAACCCCCGGCTTCATCGCCCGACCTCGCTGCGGCACCGGCCGCGGTTCCCGACACGCCCTACGGCGTCGGCAAGGCTCCGTTCGCACACCGCGCGAGTACGTCGTGTTCCGCCTCCGCGTGCCACGGGGCTGGCGCGGTTGGTAAAGTCGGAAGCGAACATTCCACATGGGCGCGAGAAGCCGTTCCCGCGGAGACAAGCGACCCGCACGCGAAGGCGTACAGCGTCCTCTTCAACCCCGTCTCCGTGCAGATGGGCAAGGCGCTCGGCATTAAAGAACCGCACAAGGACGCGCGATGTCTCGCCTGTCACGCGGTCGATAGCGCGAAGGAACCTGAGACGCGCGACCAAATCCTGTCCGAAGGCGTCGGCTGCGGCGGGTGTCACGGACCCGCGGACAAGTGGATCGCGGAACACACACTCCCGTCGTGGCAAACCCGCAGCAACCAATCGAAATGGACCGAGTTCGGGTTCGTGCCGACGAAGAACCTCGTCGCGCGCACGCTGAACTGCGCGACCTGCCACGTCGGGGACGGCGAGCGCGACATGAACCACGACTTTATCGCGGCCGGGCACCCGCGGCTTGCCTTTGAATCGGCCCGGTTCCACTTCCAACCGGACTATCGCAAGCACTGGACCGAAAAGGGCGACGCACGCAGTTTTGAAGTGCGTCTCTGGGTCATCGGTCAAGCGGTCACGCTACGCGCCGCGGCCAACTTGTTGCACGCGCGTGCGACGCGGGCCGAGAAGAATGACAAGGATACCCCGTGGCCGGAGTTCAGTGGTTTCAGTTGCTACGCCTGTCACCAGAAGATCGGCGACCCAGCGATTCGTGGCTCCGCGTGCGAAACCAAACGCCCCGCCGGGATGCCGGGCTGGGAGGTGTGGTCGAACACTGCCGTAGATATTGCGGCGAGGTCTTGCGGTCTCGCGTTCCCCGGTTTAAGCTCTCCAAAATTACTGGAGGTCGAGAAGCTCCGCACCTTGATGGAGTCGAAGCGGTCGCCAGCGCCGGCGACTGTCGCGAAACAGGCGAAGAACGCCATGGCCGAACTCGACCGGTGGCTCGCGGAACTGCAAGCTGCCGAGGATCGCGGGGCGAGTAGTGTCAGTCCCGACGCGCCGCGAGTGATCGCGAACCGGCTCGCGACGAACGCGCTGTCGAAGGACGGGAAGAAGCTCGCTGACCACGACTGGGATGCGCTGGCCGCGAACTACCTCGGCGCCGCGGCGATGTACCACGCGGACGGCGGCGCGAACGCGGCGAAAACCTGGAGCGAACCGCTACTGCGCGTGCGCGACAGCCTCCGGTTCCCGCCCGTGAAAGCCGGCGTGTTCAACAGCCCGGCCGACCTCGACCAGAAGAAACTGAACCTGATTCGCGATAACTTCGAGTTCCTGCGCACCAGGACGGGCTTACCGGAGGGGAAGTGATGACGATGGGATACGCGGGGCGGGCATGCGTGCTGGCAGTGGCGTTCGGAGGACTCGTGCTGGGGTTGGTGGTCGCCTCCACGCCGCCGCGGGTTGACGCCGCTCAGAAGGACGACAAGAAGGACGACTACCCCCGCCCGGACCCCGCCTTGAAGAAGACGCAGGCCTTGCTCGGCGCGTCTGAGTGCAAGAACTGCCACTCCGAAATTGATCCGAAGCAGAAAGACCTCTATAAGGAGACGCTCGGGTACGAGTTCATCCGGCTGTCGGAGAACATCATTTGGAGTACCCACGACCTGCACTCGACCGCGTACCGCAGTCTGCTCACCGACCGCACGGTGAAGAACAAGAAAGACAAACCGAACCCGACCGCGCAGCGGATGGAGGACAAACTGCGGAAGTACAAGGGCGAGAACTACACGGTCGCCACCGATGTCAATTGCTTGGCATGTCACGCGACCACAAAGGTGCCGCTGGAACGGGTTCCGCACACCGAGTGGAAGGCGACGTCGTTTTCGATTACCGAGGGCGTCGGGTGCGAAATGTGCCACGGGCACGGCACGCTGTACGAGCAAACGCACCGGCGCAGTCGGGACGTCGAAGACAAGGATAAGGACGTCGGCCCGGACGCGGTGAAGGTGGTCGATTGGCGAAGTTTCCCAACCACTCTGAAAAGCGAGTGGGGGATGACCAACCTCCGCGACCCGGCGACCGCGACCCACACGTGCGCGTCGTGCCACATCGGAAACAAGGACGAGGGCCGGTTTGTCACCCACGACTGGTATGCGGCTGGGCACCCGCCGCTGCCGCCGCTCGACCTGCTCGCCTATACACGCGAGCAGCCGCGGCACTGGGGTTTTGCGCACGAGATGCCGTACATCACCAACCTCGCCGACAAAGACGAGAAGAACAAAACGGACAAGGCGTACGGCCTCTACCACTTCCGGAAGGGTGAATCGTTCGTCGCGCGTCGGTTCGCCGAATCCGCGCTCGCCACCCTCGTAGAGACGGCGAACCTCGGGGCACAACTCGCGGACGACGCGAAGAAGAAGAACGACGGCCTCGACTTCGCTTCGTTTGACTGCTACTCGTGCCACCACAACCTGAAGTACCCCAGCGAGCGTCAGGATCGCGGGTACGTGGGGCGCCCCGGGCGCCCGCTGTACCGCCCGGCCGCGTTCGCGCTGGCCCGGCTCGTGCTCGATCACGCCGGTGAGATGAAGGGCGCCGACCTCAAGGCCACGGTGGGCGAACTCGACGCAGCCGAACTGGAGCTGGCCGACGCCTTCACTACCAAGACCTACGGCGACGCCGACAAGGTGAAGACCGCGACCGCGAAACTCGCCAAGTGGAGCGAGGACACACGCAAGAAACTCGCAGGCGTCCGCTACACGCCTGAGGAAACCAAGCGACTATTGGAGATGGTCAAGGCCGCCGCGAGCGACGAGAAGAAGCCGGTGGGAGACCCCGAGGTCGCGCAACTCTATACTTGGGCCGTCGAGACCCTCTACATCGAGTTGCAACCGAAGGATCAGACCGACAAGAAGGTGGAGCCGAAGGCACTGACCGACATGCGCAAGTCGCTCGACGGGACCATCGTCACCCGGCTCCGGCCGAACGCGGCTTTCTACTACGAGCAAGGCGTCACCGGCGGCATCCCCGGACCGACCGTCGAGTCGGTGGACAACCGCCTCAAGGCCCGCATGGAAATCTTCAACTCGTTCCAGGGCGCCCCATTCCGCAAGGCGTTTGCGGACTTGCAACCCCCGAAGTAACCCGTAACGCACTACGCCCAGGGGGACAGTTACCGCGAGGCCCAAAGCCTCGCGGTAACTGTCCCCCTGGGCGTAGTGCGTTACGGGTTTGGCTCGTTCGCGCCCTGGTAGGCGCACACTCAGGCCCCGCCCGCTTGCGCGTCGCGAACGATCAGGTCGTTCACCCGTTTCGCGAACGAGACTGGGTCGGACACCTTCGATCCCTCCGCAATCACCGCCTGTTCGTAGAGCAAGCGTGCGTAGCCGTCGAGACGTGGGTCGGCCGCGTTCTTCTCGTGTAAAGCACGCAGAGCTTCGACGGTCGCGTGTTTCGGGTTCAACTCCAGCACCCTCTTGGGTGTGCCCGCGTCGCGGCCCATGCGTTCCATGAGGCGTTCCATGTGAGCGGACATGCCGTGCGCGTCGGCGACGAGGCACGCGGCACTCTCCGTGAGCCGGTTCGTGAGTCGCACGTCGGCCGCGTCGGGCAACTTCTCCTTGAGCGAAGCCAACAACGGCGCGAAGCGTTCCTTGTCACCGGCGGGTACTTCGCCCACGCCTGCGGCTTCGCCGCGATCCGCCGCGACCAGCTTCTTTTCCTTGTACGCGCCGAGTTGCGGGATCGCGAACTCGTCGATTGGGTCCGTCAGCAGCAGCACGTCCTGACCCTTCGCGCGAAACGCTTCGAGGTACGGCGAGTGGCGCAGTTGCTCGGCCGATTCGCCGATCAGGTACGCGATCTCCGTCTGATCGGTGGGCATCTTCTCGACGTACTCCGCGAACGTGGTGAATTTACCGGTCTCCGTGTTCGCGCTCTCGAAGAGCAGCAAGTCCGCGATCTTCTCGCGGTTGCTCCAGTCGCGTGTCAGTCCTTCCTTCAACACGGTTCCGAAGCCCGCGAAGAACGCGAGGTACTTCTCGTACTCCAGGTTTTTCATGCCCGCGAGCGAATCGAGAACGTTCTTCACCACGCTCTTTTGAATCGTGTCGAGGATCGGGTTCTGTTGGAGGATTTCGCGAGACACGTTCAGCGGCAGGTCGGCGGAATCGACCACGCCTTTTACGAACCGCAAGTACGTGGGCAGCACCTGCTCGCACCGGTCCATGATGAGTACTCGCTGCACATAGAGGCGCAGACCCGCGACCGGTTCCTCGTAGTCGAAGCCGAACGGCTTGTGTGCCGGAACGAACGCGAGCACCTTGAACTCAGTCTTGCCCTCGGCGGCGTAGTGGATCACGTCTGCGGGCGGGTCGGTGTCGTGCGCCAGCGATTTGTAGAACTCCTCGTACTCCTCCGGTTTCACTTCGGCCTTGCCGCGAAGCCAGATCGCTTTGCGAGAGTTCAGCGTCTCCTCGGTTATCTCCTTCTTCTTTTCCTCGCCCTCGCCGACTTCCTTTTCCACGTCCATCACGACGGGGTGTTCGAGGAAGTCGGAGAACTTCCGCACGAGTGCGCGAATTCGCCACGAGTCGAGGAAGTCTTTCGCATCGTCCTTCAAGTGAAGGATCACATCCGTGCCGCGGGTCGGCTTCTCGGCAGATTCGAGCGTGTAACTCCCCTGCCCGTCGGACTCCCACTTCGTTGCTTCGGAAGGCGTGCCGGCGGCACGCGTCACAACGGTGACTTTGTCCGCGACCATGAACGCAGAGTAGAAGCCGACGCCGAACTGACCGATGAGACCGGGCGCGTCTCCGGTCTTACCGGCGCGCTTCGCGGCTTCGAGAAACGCCTTCGTGCCCGATTGCGCGACCGTGCCGAGGTTGTCGATCACCTCCTGGCGTGACATGCCAATGCCGTTGTCCGAGAGCGTGAGCGTGTTCGCGCTCGCGTCCGGGCGGAGCTTGATCTTCCAGTCGGTATTGCCTTCGAGTTTGTCCGCGTTCGCGAGCGCGTCGAACCGCACCTTGTTGATCGCGTCGGACGCATTCGAGATGAGTTCGCGCAGGAAGATTTCGCGGTCGGAGTACAGCGAGTGCGTGATGAGGTGAAGAAGTTGCTTCAGTTCTGCTTTGAATTCGAGCGTTTCGGCCGACATCAGTAAACCTCAATGGCGAACGGCCGGTGTGATCACTTCAGTGCCTTGCTCAGCGCGCCGAGTACATCGGCAACGGCCTTCTCGCCGCCGGGCCGCTTCTTCTCCTGGCTGGGGTACGTGGCCCGGATCTTGAGGAAGTAGTTCTTGTAGCCGGTGACGTACAACTCGGTGATGGCCTCGCCCTCGTCGGTGATATCGACCTCGTACCGCTTGCGCCGGATCTGCGGCGCGGCCTTGTTCGCGCCCAGCGGAACCACGCCCTCGTCGAGCGGCGTGATGCTCTTGTACCGGCCGCTTTTCTTGTTCCCTTCGAGCGCGAGCAGCGACTCGTACATCTCGGCCTTGATCGCGTCCGAGTTCGGGCCCGTCGGAATCTTCTCCAGACCCAGGTTGTACACGAACACAGTGACGACAGTGCCGTCGCCAGTGTACGAGATCGAGTAACCGAGGGCCGCGTCCTTGAAGACGTTGGGCTTCTGCTTGTCCAACCCTTTCACTTCGGGCCACTCGATAGGCGGGCCGGGCAGAACGTCGTCGGCGGCACACGCGGAGAGCGCAACGAACGCGAGAATTGCCGTGAGCGCGAAGAGCGGGCGAAGCATGGGAGCCTCCGGTGAGCGAACAAGTGCCGCTGTGAAGATACCGCACCTCGTGACCCTTTCCCAGCCCTCACCGCTTCGCGCCGTTCGCGCCTTTTCGCCAGTCGCTTCTTCTTTTTCCTCAAGTGTCAACCCGGACACCCTGGTCTGCCGAAATCAGTTCTAACGGATGCGCCGCCAAGTCGCGTGCGGTGCGCCTTAATCGAGGAGCCAGGGATGATAACTTCGCATGGAACAGCGAAGACGCTTGCCGCACTCACGCTGTTGGTCGGGTTCGGTACGACCGCACGCGCGCAACCGGCCGCTGTGTCGGTCGACTGGGCGCTCAAGCAGACGCCGCGCCAGCCGGGCGTGGACGTCACCACGCCGCCCGTTGCGGGGTGTAAGGTGTCGCCGATCCCCAACCCCAACCCCAAGGCACAAGGCAGGTCGATGGGGTCACTCGTCAGCGGCCCAGACGGCAAGCCGGTGCGCCAGTTCGTCAGTTACGACGACAAGAACTTCAACATCATCGTGTACTTCGCGGAGGGGGGCGTCGAAGCCTACCGCGAGGTGTACCCGCCCGATGCGAAGGAACCGTTCCAGTTCCGCTGGCTCGGACCGAACGGGACCAAGTGGGGTCTCGACCGCAACCGCGACGGGATCATCGATGAGTGGGTCGTGATGTCGCCGGAGGAGGCGAGCCAGGAACTCGCGCAGGCGGTCATCACGAACGACTCGAAACGCATCAGCGCGCTGATGGTGACGAAGGAGAATCTGAGTGCGTTGGGGCTTCCGCCTACCGATGCGGACAAGGTTCTGGCACGGGCCGCGGGCGCCGCGAAGCGTGTCACCGACACGGCCACCCTGCTCAAACTGAGCGACAAGGCCAAGTGGCTGCACGTCGAGTACGGGATCCCGAACACGCGTCCGGCCGATTCGTTCGGCGGGCGCGATGACTACACCGCGTACAAAAACGGCACCGTGCTGGTCGAAGACGGCGGCAAGGGCCACGCGATTCAGACCGGGGAACTGGTGCAGATCGGCCGCGCGTGGAAGATTGTGGACGGCCCCGCCGCAGGCGCGGCCCCGCCGCCAAGGGGGGGCGGCTCGAACGACGGCGCGCCCGTGCCGCCCGAAATCAAGGAACTCGTCGAGAAGCTCAACGAACTGGACAAGAACCCGCCGAACCTGCCAACGCTCGCGGCCATCGCTGAGTTCAACGCGAAGCGCGCCGGCATTCTCGAAGAAATCAACCGACGCCTCCCGGAAGACAAGAAGGAGACCTGGATCAAAATGCTGCTCGACAGCCACGCGGCCGCGGCCGAGGGCGGCAAGGCCGGGAACCAGCACGTGGTGCGGCTTGACCAGTTCAAGAAGGCCTACGCGGAACCGGGCGCGAACCCGGTCATAGGGTCGTATGCCGCGTACCGACTGCTCTACGCCGAGAACGCGGTCGCGATGGCGAACATCACGAAAGACACCGAGTTCGCCACGATCCAGGACAAGTGGCGTGACAGCCTTGAAGCATTCGTAAAGGCGTGGCCGCAGGGCGCCGACGCACCGGAAGCTTTCTGGCGGCTGGGGATGGCTTACGAACACTCCGGTGCGAAGGACTCCGAGACGAAAGCGCGGGCCACGTTCGAGACGCTCGCGAAAAACTTCGCGACCACCCCGCAGGGCGTGAAGGGTGCAGGTGCGCTGAAGCGTTTTGACAGTGAGGGCAAGCCGCTCGAACTGACCGGTCAGGTACTCGGCACGAACCAACAGTTCAGCGCCGCGCAGCCGGGCAAGGTCGTGGTGGTCTACTACTGGGCGAGTTGGAGCGGGTCTCTGGCCGAAGACGCCAAGAAGCTCACCGCGATCCTGAAGGACTACGAGAAGAAGGGTCTGGTGGTGGTCACGGTAAGCCTCGATCACGACGCGAAGACCGCGACGGACGCGGTGAAGGCGTCGGGGCTGCCCGGCACGCACCTGTACGCTACGGGCGGGCTGGACAGCAGCCCGCTGGCCGCGACCTACGGCATCTTGGCCCCGCCGCACGTATTCGTCGCGGGCAAGGACGGCAAGGTGACCAACCGCAACGCGGGCGTCCTCACGCTCGAAGATGACCTGAAGAAGTTGCTCGCAGATAAGTGATCGCGAGTGACGAGTTGCGAGTTGCGAGTTGCGAGAAAAGGCAGAATACCAAGAGCCTTGTTGCCTCTGGTACTTTGCCTTCACTCGCAACTCGTCACTCGCATCTCGCAACTCGGCACTCGCATCTCGCAACTCGCAACTCGCAACTCGTTACTATCCTGACTGCATGACACCATTCACAACGGAAGTCACCGCCGCGCGGGTCGCGCAAGGAAAATGGGCGAAGCGAACCGTGCGCGACCGACTCCGGCACGTTCGCAACCTGCGATCGCTGCTCGTCGAACGCATGGCCGACATCGGCTCCGCGATCCACGCGGACGTTGGCAGGCCCGCACTCGAAATCGCCGGGAGCGAAGTGCTTCCCGCCACCGCGGCACTCAAGTTTCTGGAGAAGCGCGCGGCGGGTATTCTCGCACCCCGGCACGTGTCGCGGTGGGACCGCCCAGTGTGGCTCGCGGGTTGTCGCGACGCAGTGCATTACCGGCCGTGGGGCGTGGTCGGCGTCATCGGCACGTGGAACTACCCGGTGTACCTGAACCTCGGGCAGATCGTACCGGCGATTGTCGCGGGCAACGCGGTTCTGTGGAAGCCGAGCGAGAACACGCCGCGGACCGCGGAGGTGCTTCGCACGCTCTTTCGCGACGCGGGGTTCCCCACTGACCTGTTCCAGACGCTTCCCGCGACACGTGAGGGCGGGCCACAGTTGGCCGAAGCCGATGTCGATTACATCGTTTTCACTGGGTCGGACGTGGTCGGGCGGAAGCTCGCGGCCCGGCTCGGCGAGCGGCTTATCCCTTCGACTCTCGAACTCTCCGGCTGCGACGTGATGTTCGTCTTCGCGGACGCGAACATCGAAATGGCCGCGAAGGGAATATGGTTCGGCTTGACGATCAACCGCGGACAGACGTGCATCGCGGTGCGGCGCATCTTCGTGCAGCGTGCAAAGGTCGATGCGCTCCTCACCGCGCTGAAGCCGCTGTTGGAACACGCCGAACCGCTGGGCTTGGTGATGGCTTCTCAGGTCGCGCACGCGGAGCGGTTGATCGCGGACGCGGTGAACCGAGGGGCTGTTCTCTTGCCCTCTCCCCGTGCGGGAGAGGGTGGCGAGTCTTCGAGCCGGGTAAGGGGTGAGACCTCAGCGGCGTGTGGAGCATCCCCCTCACCCGTCGGCGAAGCGCCGACACCCTCTCCCGCAAGGGGAGAGGGCAAAGACAAGACGTTCGCGCTTCGCCCCACGCTTCTGCTCAACACCCCCGCCAATGCCGCGATCTGTCGCGAGGCATGTTTCGCACCCGTTGCCGCCGTGATCCCGTTCGACACGGTCGAAGACGCGCTCGCGCTCGCGAAGCAATCGCCATTCGGCCTGTCCGCGTCGATCTTCAGCGCGGACATCGCTGCGGCGGAAGCGTTCGCCGCGCGCGTGCCATCAGGAAGCGTAATCATCAACGACTTACTCGCGGCGACGGCGCATCCGGGAACGCCGTTCGGCGGGCGCGGCGCGAGCGGGTGGGGCGTGACGCAAGGCCCAGAGGGACTGCTCGCGATGACGTCGCCGCAGGTGGTGACGGTTCACAACGGAACGACCCGCCGGCACCTCGACGACGCAGTAAACCCCGACCCTGCAACCGGCGAACTTCTCGATGGGCTGATTCGATTGACACACGCGCGCGGCTTCCGCGCGCGGCTCGCCGGGCTGTGGCAGATGGTGAAAGGCGCGCGGAAGAAGCGGAAGTGATGTGGCGAGGCTTCCTCGTTTCGCGAACGCCCCGCCGGGGCGTTTATTCCCACGCCCCGGCGGGGCGTTCGCGAAACAAATTCTCTGTGGTGGTGCTGGTTGCCAATCGCAACGAAACGAGGGGAAGGCTTTTGCCTTCCCCTCGCGCGTTTACTCTTTCACTTCGCGCTTAGGCGAGAACCTTCTCGATCACCTTGCCTTCGCGGTAGAGCTGGATCGGGCGGCCGGTCGCGCTCTGGATCTCCGTGTTCGGCGCGATGCCGAGGTTGTGGAAGATCGTGCCCGCGACGTCGTCCGGCGTGACCGGCTCGGTGGCCGGTGCCATGCCGCTCGCGTCGGTGGTGCCGTGGGCGTAGCCGCGCTTGAAGCCGCCGCCGGCCAGCACGCACGCCATCGAACGCGCCCAGTGGTCGCGCCCGCTGTTCTTGTTCACCTTCGGCGTGCGGCCGAACTCGCCAGCGCACATCACGATGGTGCTGTCCAGCAGGCCGCGCTCGTCGAGATCGCGGATCAACGCCGCCAGCACCGTGTCCGTCGTCGGGGCCAGACGGGTCTTGTGTGCGTTGAACGTCTGGCTGTGGGTATCCCAGCCGCCGAAGCTCACGGTGGAGAACCGCACGCCGGCTTCCACGAGACGACGAGCCGCCAGCGCGCCTTGGCCGAATGGCGTGTTGCCGTACATGTCGCGGGTGGTCCCCTTCTCGGCGCTCAGGTCCAGCGCCTTACGGGTCTTGTCGCTCTTCAGAATCTCGAGCGCCTGTTGGTGGAAGGTGTCGAGACCATCCACGAGGTCGTTCGACTTGTCGAGACCGGCGAACCCGCCGTCGAACTTGCGGAGCAGCGCGTCCCGCTTCTCCAGTTCTTCGAGCGTGAACGAACCCTTCAGGGTCAGCCCGCGGACGCTGAACCCGCCGCCGCCGCCCTTGCCACCGTCGCGACCAGCCGCGTTGCCTTCGATGATGAACGGGTTGTACCCCGTGCCGAGGTAGCCGGCCTGCCCGGCGGCCCCGTTGCGGAGTTCGCCGAAGGTGACGTAAGGAGGCACACCGACTTCGGTCTTCAGGAGCTTCGACGCGACCGAACCCATCGACGGGTACTGCAGCGCGGCGGTCGGCTTGTTACCGGTGGTCATGAACACGGCTGCCGGGCCGTGGCTCGGGATCGTGTGATACAGCGAGCGGACGATGGTGGCCTTGTCCGCGACCGCGGCGAACTTCGGGAACGTCTCGGCGACCTGAACACCCTTCGCGGCGGTGTCGATGGACTTGAACTCGCCGCGGATGCCTTCGGGCGCGTCCGGCTTGTTGTCCCACATGTCGATGGTCGCCGGACCGCCGGCAAGCCACAGCAGGATGACGCTCTTGGCCTTCGCCTGACCGCTGCCGAGTTCCTTCTTGTTGGCGGCCTTCGCTTCGGAAGCGAGGATACCGGGGAGTGTGAGGCCGAGGATTCCGGCCGACCCGATGGTCAGCACGTCGCGGCGGCTAACGCCGTCACAAGTCACGTTCAACATGGCAGCGGTCTCCATTCGGAGGGTGGGAAAACAGGGCAGGGTTGAATCTCGGCGAACCACCCACAAGGGTGATGCGCCACCAAATCAAATCAGTGATTCAGGATGAACTCGCGGGTGTTCACAAGCGCCCACAGCAGGTCGGTGACGCCTTCCGTACGGTTCTTTGCATCCTTCAGGTGCTGCACCGCGTCGGCCTTCTCGGTCGGGCGTGGCAGACGTGAGAGTGTCGCGAGGAACGCTTCTTCAGCAAGTTCCTCATCGGTCAGTTTGGTCTTCGCGAGCTTCAGCGTGCGGCAGTCCGCAGCGGTGAACTTCGCGAGTACGGCGGCGTCGGTCATGCGGAACAGCGTCTGCGGCAGAGCCGGTTCCGTCGCGCGTTCGCAGTCGCACGCGGTGGTGCGGGGCGGGCGGCCAAAGATGCGGAGTGCGTAGGCCACGCTCCCGTTCAGGCGGCTCGAACCGAGTTCGACCATCTTCGTGCCGAGCGGGGCTTCTTCCTGCCCCGTGAACCGTTCCTCGACACCCAAAGCGGCGTTCAGCACGTCCACCACTTGTTCCGCCATCATCGCGCGGACGAAGGAGTGCGAGAAGTTGTTCTTGTCGAACTTGTTGCTCTCGTTGGGCACATAGCTCAGTTGATACGTCCGGCTCATCAGGATGGCACGTTCGAGTTTGCGGATGTCGTACTTGCTGTCGACGAAGCCCTTCGCGAGTGTGTCGAGCAACCGGGCGTTGATCGGCGGGTTGGCGAGCGAGAAGTCGTCCACGGGGTTGACGAGGCCAGCGCCGAAGTAGTGCGACCAGACGCGGTTCACGAAGCTCTTCGCGAAGAACGGGTTTTCCGGGGCGGTGAGCCAGTCCGCGAGTTTCACGCGAGGGTCTTCGCCCGCCTTCACGTTGATGACGTCGCCGCCGAGGGTCTTGGGCAGCGGCACCTTGTTGGTCGCGGGGTTCGGCCGAAGGCGGGCGTTGCCGCCGCCGAACATCTCGCGCACCAGCAGGAGATTGTTGTTGTTGGCACCCTTCGGCGCGGCCTCACGTCGAGCGGCGTTCTCCGCGTCGGCCGCCTTCTTCACGTCTGGGTTACTGAACTGGTTCTGTTGGAACGACACCGAGGCGAATACGTTCGCGAAAGCCCAATACTCGTCCTGCGTCCAGCGGTCGGTTGGGTGCTTGTGGCACTGTGCGCATTCAAGCCGTACACCGAGGAACGCAGCCGCAACCTTCTCGCCCCACACTTCTGTGGGAACCACTTGCTGACGGCGCCAGAACAGGTCAAGCGACTTCTTGTCGGGGTAGTCGGTCTTGAAGTTTTTCGCGGACTGCTCGTCCACCTTCTTGATGAACGCGATCCACTCCTCCGGTTTCCGCCCGTCGGTGCTGTTCGCAGTGAGGATGTTCCGAACAATTTCATCGTACGGCATGTTGTCTGCGACGCGCTTGCGGAGCCAGTCGTGCCACATCTGCGACCGCTTCGGTTGCGTCTGTTGCGGGTTCTCCAGCGCGGTCGTGTTGTTACCGGTGATGTCCGAGAGTTTGGTCGCCCACACCGCCGCGTGCAGCGGGTCGGTGAGCAACTTGTCGATCATCTTCTCACGCTTCTTCGGGTCTTTGTCCGCGAGGAACGCGCGAATCACATCCGGCGGCGGGAGCGTCGCGAGCGTGTCGATGTAAACGCGGCGGAGGAACATCGCGTCGTCGGAGAGGTCGGACGGGACCACGTTCATCATCTTGAGTTTGGCGAACACTTCCTTGTCGATTCCGTTCACCTCAGGCACCTTCGGGTAAGCACTCTTGCCGACCGGCGAGGGAACCAGAACGCGAATCGCCTTCACGCTGCCGCGATAAAGGACCGTCAAGCCCGCGTCGCCCGGTTGACGTGGCGTCAACAGGCCGAGAGGCGAAACGCTCGCGATGGCGTCATCGGTGATCTTGAAGTCGCAGAACGGCGTGATGTCTTCTTTGGTGCCGTCGGCAAAGGTCGCGGTCACGATGAGTTGTTTCGACTTGGCGTCGGACAGCAGCGCGAAGTCGCCTGGGTTGACGCTCAGATCCTTGATGTCGCCGCTGCCGCGTTCCCACGTCGCCCCGAGGCGGATCCACTCGCGGAACACGTTGTAGATCCAGCCGTCCTTGCCGAACCGCATGCCGCCGTCGTGGTACGTCTGACCGGTCGCCTTCAGCAACAGGAGGCTCTCGTCGGGCTTGACCACGTTGACGCGGCGGCCAAGAGCCTCTCGCGTCAGGTTGGCGAAATCCATCGCGGGCTCGTAGCCGAACAGAGAGAGGCGGAACCCGTTCTTGCCCTGGAACGAGCCATGGCAACTTCCCGCATTACAACCGACCTTCGAGACGAGGCCCATGATGTGCCGCTCGAAGTCCACGTTCTTCACCTTGCCGCCCGTGGGCAAATCGACATCGGCGCGTGAAACGCCGTTGACGAGGAGGCAGGCGGCGAGAGCGTAGAAGTAGCGACGTGAGAACATGGTGGCGTCTCGGCGGGTTCGTCCTGAGTTGGGGGTGTACCCCAAAAATCAAGCGGAGCGCAATTGGCGGAGTAGCGGTTTGGAGGCGGGTTCGTGCTGTATCGTGAGACCGTCACTTATTCAACCAGAATTCTTCACCAAAGTCTCGCGTGTCTTTCGCCTCGTGGCAAGAGAAATCTTCGTCCAGATTTCCCGCTTTCGTGAAGAATCTCCGCCCGCTACTCTTAATCAGGGAGGAAACCCGCCGGGAGGATTGCCAGACACCGAGCCGTGGCTTTCTCGATCTGCTTCCTGGCAAGCCGTTCTGGGTATAGCACTTGCAACGTTTCCCGCGCCGAAATTTCCCGCGGCGCACCAGAACGCGACAACTGCCCTTTTCGTCTCTGCCGATCGCTAACTTCATCTTCGCGTACCTGGTGGACTCGTGCCGGACATTTTCTACTGGAGCCATCCCATGCGTCACATTCTCTTCCCACTCGCGGGACTGTTTCTCGTTACCCCGATTGCCCGGGCCGACGACGCGGCCGACGCGAAGGCCATCGTCGAGAAGGCGATCAAGGCGCGTGGCGACAAGCCGGACGCGAAGTTCGGCGCGATGACGTGGCAGGACAAGGGCAAGTTTACCGGCGGCGGGTTCGAGTTGCCGTACACCGCGGAGTGGGCGTTCCAGTCACCCGACAAGTACCGGTTCGTGTTCACCGGCACGTTCGGCGATGCCAAGATCACCATGACTGTTGTCGTCAACGGGGAGAAGGCGTGGCAGGCTGATGGAATCAAAGTCGAGGAGATCACCGGCGAGAAACTGACGCAGACGGTGAACGAGGCGTATCAGTTCCGGGTTTCGGCGCTCACGCCGCTCTTAACCGACAAGGGTTTCACGCTCGCGACCGCGAACGGCAAGGACGTTGGCAAGAAGCCGACCGTCGCCGTGAAAGTGACGCACGAGAAAAAACCCGCGATCACGCTCTACTTTGACAAGGACAGCGGACTGTTGGTGAAGCGAGAGTTGATCGTGAAGGACGAGTTTCAGAAGTGGAAGGAGGTGCTCGACGAGGCTTACTTCTCCGACTACAAGGAGGCGAACGGGAAGAAACACTTCACGAAACTGAAGATCGTCCGCGACGGCAAGCCGATGATTGAAGCGACGTTGTTCGACGCGAAGGAGACCGAGAAGTTGGATGCGAAGTTGTTCGAGAAGCCGTGATTCTTGGTAGGTGCCGCTCGGCAAGCGGCACCTACCCCGGCAACAACCGCAGCGTGTCCACGGCGGCGCGGATCACCTCGGCCTGGTCCCACGGTATCGTGAACGATTCGCCGCGAAGCCACAGCGGGAGCTGGTCCGCGTGGTGCGCCGAGAGCGGGTTGCCGCTCTGCCCGCCGCACATCACGAACGTGCTCTTCGGCAGGTCCGCGAGGTCGAACGCGGTGCGCAGGTTTGCCATGTTGTGCGTGAACGCGGTCGGGTCGGCCGGGCGTGCGCCGGCCTGACTCACGGTGTTGCCGTCGCCGCCCCACGGCACCGGCCCGCGATTGAACACCGGACCGAGCCACCGGTGCTTACCCAACAGTGGATGTTC
Source organism: Planctomycetia bacterium (assembly GCA_005772955.1). GTDB lineage: Bacteria > Planctomycetota > Planctomycetia > Gemmatales > Gemmataceae > Gemmata. Next base: position 29,706 of record SXID01000063.1, on the reverse strand, counting down.
CAACAGCAATCGCCGCAAATGACCCCACGCCCAGAAGCCCGACCCCGGTCCCGCCTCGCACCGCAACTTCCGCACGACGAACGCCAACACCGCTTCCATTTCAAGCGACCACGATGCGAACCAGCCCGAAGGCCGCTCGCGCAGGAGTCGCGTGAGGTGCGAGACGCGGCGGTCGGAGAACAGGTTGTACGGCATGATGCCGAGCGCGCCTTCGCCGACAGCGGTTCCCCAACTCTTCGGCGCTTTGAGCCTCGCGACGCGAACGCACATCTCCGCGACGAATAACTCGAACACCGCCGCGGCCGGCGACTCGGTGTCCACGCGCCCGTCCCACTCGCGCAGAAGGTCCAGCGCAATGCGCGAGTCGGTGTTTGTGGGCGTGAGAGCCAATACGGTGTCGCGCACCTCGGCCCACGGAGTTGATTGTACGTCGAGCGCGATCGCGGCGCACTCCGCCAGCGTCCACCCGGTGTCGCGTGCGGCGAGCAACGCGCGAATGCGCCCCGCGCGATATGGGTCGATGAAGTCGGTGCCGAGCCAGGGATCGGTTCGACCACTCACGTCGTCGTTCGCGGTCGCGATGTACCCGCACTCCGGGTTCACCGCGAACGGCATCTGCGCGTACGGCACGGTGCCGGTCCACCCGGAATCGGGCGCGTCGGCGGGTCGCGGAAGCAGCCCGTGACCGCCGCGGCGCGTGGGCACTTCGCCCACGAGTTGCCAGCCGATGGTGCCGTTTGCATCCGCGTAGAGCACGTTCAGCGGCAGGGCGGGCCACGCGGCGAACGGCGCACGGAACTCGTCGAACGAGCGCGCGGCCGGGGCGTGAAGGAACCCGATGAGCGGTCGCGGTTCGAGCCAGATCGCCGCGAGTGACACCGCGAGCTTCACATCGGGAACCAGTGGCGTGAGTACCGGGCCGCGCGGCGTGATCAGCACGTCCTCGGTTACGTCGGAGGCGTCCTTCACGCGAATGACTTCCTTCCGCACTTCGCACGCGATGAACACGCCGTCGGGTTGGCGCACGGAACGGTTGTCGGGTCCGAGCGTTTCAAGGAATAGATCGCTGTTGTCGGTGAGTCCCGCGGTAACGCCCCACGCGGCGAACCCGTTGTGCCCGATGGGGAACCCCGGCGTTCCGGCCAGGGTCGCGCCGGTCACTTCCCAACGCGGCGTGCGGACGTGCGCCAGATACCACGGTGGCGGGCACGTCGGCGCGAGGTGAGGGTCGCTCGCCAGGAGCGGCTTCCCGGACGCGGTGCGCGACCCGGCGATGGTCCAGTTGTTCGACCCGCCGCCGCGCGGGAGGAACGCTTGCAGCGCGCCGAGGTCTGCCGAGAGTCGCTCGAGTTCGGAAGAAAATGGGAGAAGGGGTGAAGGGGCGAAAGACAGTTTCTCCGCGTCGGTGCGAACGTCGTCCGCAAGCGCCGTCCCCCTTTCTCCCTTCCTCCCCTTCTCCCCTTCACTGTTCTCGACTGGGTCGAGGTCGAGAACAGCCGAAGGGCCATCGGCCAGCAGAATTCGCAGGCGCGCGAGTTCCACATCCCAGTTGGATGGCAACAGGAACGACATCATCTTGAGCGTGCCGAGCACGTCGGCCGCGTCCCACGCCGACGGCACCCCGCCGACGATGGCGAATTCGTGCGGCTTCTGCGGTAGCCCGGTTGTGATGCCCGCGTTCACTCCCGCGGCGAACGCCTCGAACGCGGCGCGCGCCTCGGCGTCGAGGATTTTGTGCTGCGTCTCCGCGGCGCGACGGAACCCGATGTGCCGGCTCATGCGGTCCGCGGGCAGAGCGTCCGCGCCGACCCACTCGGCCAGCGTACCGCGACCGAGTCGGAGCATCACTTCGAGCGACCCGGCGCGGTCCTGCCCCTGACAGAACCCGAGCGCGAAGTGTGCGTCCGCGTCGTTCTCCGCATCGATGTGTGGGACGCCCCACTTGTCACGCCTGATGGTGACCGGTGCGGACACGCCGCGCACGCGCAGTTCGCCGGAGGTTGTGGGAAGCCGGCGCCCGAGCGCCAGCCGGAGCAGGAGACGTGAGAAGCTCATCGGGACAGGATACGAACAGTGCGGGGTGAAGAGTGAAGAGTGAAGAGTGAAGAGTGGGAAGTGTCGTTTAGCGTTCGCCCCAACGGGGCGAAGCGTTCTGGATTCAATCGACTCATTCGCCCCGCCGGGGCGAACGCTAAACGGCAGACGCTCCTGCGACTGAACTCGTCACTTCGCCTCGAACAGTTGCGGCACGGCCTTCATCACGCCCTCGATCGCCTTGTCATCGAGTTCGCCGGTGCGGAACGCGAAGTTCGCGACCACCTTCTGCTTCATGAACAGCAGCACGGTCACGTCGGCGTCCTTGTGGAGCTTGTACGACGGCGGGCCGTCCGCGTCCTCGAACACGCCCACCGGCGCGCTTTTCAGCCCTTGCTTCTGGGCCCACTTCGCGAGCGAATTGAGATCGGCTTTGTCCGCGAGGAGCGTCATCCACACCTTCACGCCGGTGTCTTTCTTGGCGATCGCCTCGGCGTCGAGTTTCGCGACCAACTTGCCGAGAGGATCGGAGGGCGTGCGTGCGAACACGATCACCGCGGGCTTGTTCCCGTCGTGCTGTTCGCAGACGTAGCACGTCTGTTGCCCGCGCTGCGGTCCGGTCGCGACGAGGAAGCTGTACGGCCCCGGCCGCTTGCCGACCGGCGTCCCCGACACGCACGGGTCGGCTGCGCCGAGTATGAGTGTGAGTGAAAGACAAAGAAGAAGGCGCGTCATGGTGTTTGGTGTCGAGTATGGTGTTCCGCCGCTTCGCGGCTTCGCAGAGAGCGTCACTCGCCGGCCGCGGTGGTCGTCGGTTTCGTGATCTTCGCGGCGCGCTTCGCCATCTCGTTCTGGAGCGCGGCGAAGTCCTTCGTGTCAGCCTTCGCCCAGACGCGGTGCGCGAGTTTCAGGTAGCGTGCGGCCTCCTCGGTGCGCCCCAACCGGTCGCACAGCGCCCACAAGCCCATCGCACCGCGAACGCTCCCGGCGTCGTGCGCGAGCGCCTCCTGGAACGCTTCCTCCGCGTCAGTCGCGCGGCCGGCTTCGAGAGCGCCGATGCCCCACGATTCCATGTAGACCGCCCCGTTGCCCCAGGTGTGGTGCGAGAAGTCGTTCTTGGTCGCATCGACGATCTTCTTGAGCAGTTTCAAGCCGGCCTCGCCGTCGCCTTTCTGACACAGGTGCCGGCCCTGAACTTCCCACAAGCGGCGTTCGAGGATCTTGTCGGTCTTGCGTGCCTGTTGAAGTTGACGCAGCGTATCGACCTCGCGCCCGGCCTGTTCGGTGTCGCCCTTTTCGAGCGAGACAAGCGCCGCGTAGTATGCACCGGTCGCCTTGTCGGTGCGCCGGAACTGCTCGATCAAACTTTGCGCCTCGGACCAGTCGCGCTGACCGATCGTCATCCGCAACCAGTCGTTGCGGAAGTTGTACTTGTAGCCCTCCGCAAGTTTGCGTAGCTCCTTCGCATCGGCAAAGCGGCCGTCGTGAATGAGGCTGCGTGAGAGCACGTCCATGTGATGGTTGAACTGGTGATCCTCGCCCGGCGTCACGCCCTGAATCTTGTGGTACGCAACCTGGAGTTCGATCGCTTTCGCGGACCAGTCGGTTGTCTCCCCCCATTTCCCGATGCGCGTGCCGAGGTGGGCCTGCATGTGGTGCGCGTGCGGGATTCCGGGCGACGACTTGATGTAGTTCTCCGCGTACGGCCAGCCGAGCGCCGGGCGGCGCACGTTCTCGAAGAAGTGGACGAACTCGTGGTTCGCACCGGGGTGCAGCGGGTCCACACGAAGCAGCGCCTTGTAGTACACCGCGGTCGCGTTCGGGCCACCGTCCGAAGCGAGTTGCGCACGCCAGAACCAACCCTCGGTGTCGTCGTCGTACAACATCAGCAGTTCGTCGAGCGATTGCGCCGCCTTCTTCCGCCGCTCGTCGGGGCCGACAGCCGGCCACATACCCTTTTCTTGCAACCGCGACTGGATCAGGAGTTGTTCGCGCGGGTTGGCCTTCGGCATCAGCCGGCGCGCGGAGTCGAGCGAGAAATCGACCGCGTTCTTGCCGACGCGGTCCGGCAACTTGCCGTACACAAGGCCACCGAGCAGTGCGACGTAGGGTGTCGCGGGCGGAATCACTCCGGGTCGGCCCCATTTCTCAAGCGAACGCGACAGCATGAGCCACGCATACGCGCATTCGGGATCGTGTTGCAGTGCCGTCTCGAACGCGCGGACGGCTTCCATCCACACGTAGGAGTAGTACTGGCCGAGCCCCTGGTTCACGAACGCCTGACACATCGCGTTCGTGGTGCTAACCCCATACTTGTAGTTGCACGCGTCGAACATCGGCTTCGCGGGCGCGAGGCCGGACAGTGGCATCTTCGGACCGGTACTCGGCGCCGCAGGAGCGGGCGCGACTGGAGGTTGTTGGACCTTCGCGCGCGGAGCGGGGGCTTCTTCCGCGGAAGGAGCGGTTTGCGGAATGAGAAGCAGCGCAACGACGAGAAGCAAACAGCCGAACGTGCGCATCATGGCGGGTTAGCTCAGAAGGCGGAAGGACCGAGTAGAAGAAAGTTTACCGGCCCGGTGAACATCGCGAAAGGGTTGAGTCGAGGTTTTGTAGGGTGGGTCAAGGCTTTGCTCAGGCCCACCCTACAAAACCTCGACTCAATCAATGATCTTGGTGAGCGGGTACTCGACGATACCGCTGGCACCAGCGGCCTTCAGTTGCGGAATGATGTGCCGCACGGTGTCCTCGTCGATGATCGTGTTCACCGCGACGAAGTCTTGGTCGGCCAGCGGCGCGATGGTTGGGTTCTTCAGCGCCGGGAGTTGCGAGAGGACGCGTGCGAGGTCGGCGCGGCGCACGTTCATCATCAGCCCGACCTTTCCCTCGGCCGCCATTGCGCCCTTCAGCATGAGAATGAGGTCGTCCATCTTCTGACGCTTCCACGGGTCGGCCGCCGCGACGGGGTTGGCGACGAACCGCGTCGTGCTGCTAAGCAGATCGCACACGATGCGCAATCCGTTCGCGCGGAGCGAACTGCCGGTCTCGGTGACTTCGACGATCGCATCCGCGAACTTGGGCGGCTTCACCTCGGTCGCCCCCCAACTGAACTCGACGTTCGCGGTCACGCCGTGAGAGGCAAGCCACTTCCTGGTGATGTTCACCACTTCCGTGGCGATGCGTTTGCCTTCCAAGTCCTTCGGTCCCTGGATGGGTGAATCGTTAGGCACCGCGAGTACCCACCGCACCGGGCGGCGGCTCACCTTGCTGAAGACGAGTTCGGCCAGTTCGGTGATGTGTGCGTCGCTTTCAACAATCCAGTCGTGCCCGGTCAACCCGCAGTCGAGCGAGCCATCGGCGACGTAGCGGCCCATCTCTTGCGCGCGAATGAGCGTGCAGTGCAACTCTGGGTCGTCGATCACGGGGTAGTAACTGCGCGACGGAAAGGTGATCTTGTACCCGGCCTTGCGGAACAGTTCGGCGGTCGCCTCTTGCAGCGACCCGGCGGGTAGCCCCAACTTCAGCACGTTTTCCATCGCGGTCCTTGAACAATGCGGAGTGCGGAACACTTTGTGTTTTATATTCCGCGTTCCGCGTTCCGCCTTCCGCCTTTCCACGAACAGAGCCGCCCGCGGTTCGTCACCGCGAGCGGAGAGCGTGCGTTCATTAGGGGGATCAGTACCGGAGTTGGAGACCTAAGCTGATGCCACCCAACCAGCAGTCGCTCTGGTCGAACAGCATCCGCTCGGCGCGGATCCCGCCGGGAGCACCGAAGTTCGAACCGAACGGGATCGCGGCGCTGCTGACGGTCGGGTTCGCCTGGTTCCCCGGTCGGATCACGTCCGGCATGTACAGGAAGTTCATCCCGAGATAGCCGGTCAACCCCTTGGTGAGCGCGATTCCAACCGTGGCGCCAAATTCCGGGAGGAACGAGAACCGGTCACTGTCGAAAGTGCCGATGTTGGCGCCCGAGGCCAGAACGCCACCGTAGGAAGCCCCACGCCCGCCACCGACACCGGGGACGAGAGCGTTGATCACCTGCGCCCCGGAAACCCCCGTGGGGTCGTAGAACGCGCTACCACCGAAGATCTCCAGACGCTGGTGCATGTTACCGACCGAGATCTTGGCGTTCGCACTGGCGGTCACCATTCCGTAGCGAGCCTCGCTGCGGAGCCCAAAACCAAGCCCGTTGAACTGGTTGGTGGCCTTGAACCTGTCGCGGACATCGAGGAAACACGGCGTCTGCGCGATGACCCCGCCGAAGTTGGCCTGCGCCGGGTTGGACTGGCTCCCAACGAGGGTGATGACCCCGAACGGTCCGGTCTGGAAGATCGGGAGTACGGTGGTCCCGTTCAGGGCCGTGTAACTGCTAATCCAGAGTTCTTCCTTGAGCTGGAAGAACCGGTAGCCGGCCATGAAGTCGAGCGACCAGACCATACGCGAGCCGGGGCCGGACCGGTACAGATTCCACACCGCCGACGGTTCGATGCTGTACGTGGAAGTGTTGGTTCCGACCTGCACGCTAGCCGGGCCGAAGTCTGGTCCCGAGAGCACGATGGTGGACGTGGCCAGGTTCGCATCCACGATCGGTCGGGCCAGAATCGGGACGCCCGCCACGTTCCCCAACCCGCCAAAGTTCTGGATGTTGGACCGGCGCTCGGTGAAGAACCCGGTCATGTTGAACCCGAACCGGCGGTCGGCGTCACCGAAGAACCCCGCCGTCATCCGCAAACCGCTAATCACGTTGTAGCCCAGCGATCCGCGGTCCACGAGTGTGGTTGTACTCGCCGCGCCGAGGACGCCCATGTCCACTGGCGCGCTGGTGGTCAGCAGTGGGTGCAGGACCGGTTGGCCCTTGGTGAACCATAACAGGTACTCACTATCGACCCACCACTGTGGCGCGGCGCCGTACCCGAGATTTTCCCCCGGTCCGCCCCAACCACCCGCGTTGGGCATTGGTGGGGCCGGCTGGAACGACTGGACACCGGACGGGCCGGGCATCGGGTACATCGGTCCGGGCGGCGGGCCGAAGCCCCCAACAGGCCCAAGCCCCAGCGGGTCGCCTGGCGGCCCGAAGTTGCCCGGTGGCATGACCAGCGGCGCCGGCGCGAACCCGGCGTTACCTGGGATCGCGTTGCCTGGGAACCCGCCGAACGTCGGCGGGCCGCCCAGCGGCGGCGCGGGCGCGCCGGATCCGCCGGGGAACCCGACGGGCGGGCCTCCCGGCGCGACCGGAGGTTGCCCCCAGGCTGCCCCCGCACCGGCGACCAGGGCCGCGATCGATCCCAACAATCCCTTACGCATGGCACGCTCCTGCTCTGCCAGCCGTGGCGGGACGAGGCGGCCACAGGCCGAGCACTCTCCCTGATCCCGGCACTCCGAATCGTGGTCCGCGGGTATCCCCCGATACACCGCCCCCAACCCGGACAACGCACGTCGTCCTGCTAAGCGAAACAATCGGCACAGCCAGACCCGATCCTTGAAGCAGATTACGATTTGGAGCGGATGTGTCGAAAAGGGCGACTGTCCTGCCACGCTATTCTGGGAAAGACAGGCAGTTCGGAAGACGCGGGCGCACGATTCACGCCGGATCTCCTCCGCAACTCCCAAGACCAAACCGACCACCCCACTTCCCGCGTTGACACGGTTTGCCCGAACGGTTATCGGCGGGCTGCGAAGTTCGGGACGTTTGGGAGCGAAGCATGGCCGCGGACCCACTGACCCGCCGTGACTACCTCTTGCTCACCGCGTTCTCGTTCGCGCTGTTTCTGTTCTGCGCGATCTTCGCGAAGACGCTGACCGGGCACGAGTCGGTGCTGGCCCAGAACAGCCGTGAGATGCTGGCCAGCGGCGACTGGATCGTGCCCCGCGTGGGCGGCGAACCGTGGCTCGAACGCCCGCCTGCGCCGGACTGGTTCATCTGTGCCGTGTACGCGGTCGCGGGTACGTCTACCAACGACGCGGTCGCGCGCCTCGCCGCCGTGCTCATCGCGATACCCATCGTGCTACTCGTCGCGAGCACCGGGGCGATCTTCTACGGCCGCGCCGCGGGACTTGCGGCGGGCGCGATCTTCGCCACCATGCACGAGTTCTACGGCTACGCAAGCAACCCCGAAGCCGACATCTTCCTGTGCCTGATCGTGACCGCGACGGTCGCGGTGTTCGCGCGTCTGGAGTTCGGCGCGCGCGCGGAGCGAGAAGGCGAATCCAGTTCGTTCTTCGGATCGCGTCCGTGGCTGGTGCTCACGTTCTTCGCGTTCCTCGGCGCGACCAATCTGGCGAAGGGCGTGATCTTCGGCACCGTGATGGCCGGGTTGCCGATCGCGGGCTACCTGCTGTGGAACCGCTCGTGGGGCCAAACGAAGCGCTACATGTGGGTGTGGGGCTGGCTCGCGGCGGCGGTTGTCGCACTCGCGTGGCCGATCGCGGTGATCGCCCAACACCCGCAGATCCTGGATCTGTGGCAGGAACACTATTTCCGTCGGTTGAACAAGGGCTACCTGCAAGAACCGTGGTGGTACTACGCGGTCAACGTGCCGTTCGTGTTGCTGCCCTGGACGCTGCCCGCGCTGGTCGGTCTGTGGCAGACCCGCAAGGCCGCGTTGGCCGCGCCGGGACCGGAACGGTTCCTGTGGTGCTGGGCGATCCTTCCTCCTTTAGTGTTCTCGGTGTCCGACGGGAAGCATCACCATTACCTGCTCCAGTGCATGGCACCGTGGGCGATTCTCTCCGTGGGCGGCGCGGTCGCGGTGTGGAAGCTCGCCCGCGAGCGCGTGCCGACGTGGGCGCGGAACCCGTGGCTGTGGGCGGCGCTCGTCGCGGTCGCAACCAGCGCCGCGTTCCTGAAGTACCGCGCGCGGATCGATCTCCCCGAATGGTTCGCGCTAGGCGCAGCCGTCTCGCTGCCGGTACTCGCGTTCGCGTACGTGCGGTTCGTGTTTCACCCGAACCCGCGCGCGGCGTTCGTTGGTGTGGTGCTCGTGTGTGCGGTCGCGTACTCGGAGTGGACCTGCTTCCGCGCCGCGGCCCGCGACGCCTACGCGCACGACGCCGCGATGCTCCGACGCACGGCGGAGATCGTGCCGCATGGCGAGCCGGTCTACGTGTGCTACGACTGGATTCGCCCGCTTGAGACGTTCTGGGTGCTGTACCACACGCCGCACTCCGGCACGCTGATTCGCGACCCATGGGACTTGAAGGAGAAGGCGGGCGGGCGAGCGACGACGTTCGTCCTCGCGCGCCGGCAGGACGCGCCTGAGTTGGCTGTCATCGGCACGGTAGAACCCGTTCTGGAGAGCGTCTATACCCGTCTCGAACCGCACGCCGGCTACCGGCGCACGCTTTACCGCGTGACGTTCCACGCGACCACCCCGCCCGCGCCGCCGGAACTCCTCGCCGAGAGTCGGCGCACGCTGTGGTGACGCGAACGCTTGCACTGAGCGTGACCGGCGGTACTCTGAGTGGCGTACTGCTCGCGTCACGAGTGCCACGCCATGCTCTCGCTCTCCGGTCGGCCGTCGCGCAACTGTTCTGATTGGTCGCGGCGCGAGTTCCTTCGCGCCGGCGGTCTCGCCGTCGGCGGACTGAGCTTGTCTCAACTCCTGGCCAGCGCGAAACCCAAATCCAAAGCGAAGTCGTGCCTGCTCATCTTCATGGACGGCGGTCCGAGCCATCTTGAAATGTGGGACTTGAAGCCCGACGCGCCGGCCGAAGTGCGAGGAGAGTTTCGGCCAATCAAGTCGAGCGTGTCCGGCGTCACCGTGGGCGAACTGCTCCCACTCACGTCGCGAGAGATGCATCACTTCGCACAGGTGCGGTCGGTTCATCACGGCGTGAACGACCACAACGCCGGTGCGTTCTACATGCTCACCGGCAAGCACCCGGCCGACGGCTCGAAGCTTATTCAGGCCGACTCGCTGAGCACGTTCCCACCGTTTGGCGCGGTGATGGCGAAACTGCGACCCGTGGAGAAAGCGATCCCGCCTTACGTGTTGCTTCCGGAATATCAGTGGAACAACGGCGTGGACATCGGCGGGCAGAAGGGCGGGTTTCTCGGAGCGAAGTGCGACCCGTTCGTGACCGGCGACCCGAGCTTACCGGACTTCGGCGTGCCCGGTCTCGACCTTCTCCCCGACGTACCGCTCGACCGTCTCGCCGCGCGCGACGACCTTCGCAACGCACTGGACGCAGCGATTGCGAAACGCGCCGAGTCGCTTGCGGCGTCGCGGATGAGTGTCTTCCAGCGGCAAGCGGTGGAAGTGGTCACGTCCCCAGATGCGCGTCGTGCATTCGACCTGACGCGCGAACCCCAAAAGCTCCGCGAGCGCTACGGCACCGACCCCGGCAGCGACCGCGCGATCGAGGCGCGGAAGTTCGGCGGGTTGCCGCACATCGGCCAGACGTTCTTGATGGCGCGCCGGCTGGTCGAAGCCGGGGTGCGGCTGGTGACCGTGATGACCGGTCGGCGCATCGATCAAGCGTGGGACACGCACCGCGACCACTTCGGGCTGATGAAGAAGTCGCTGTGCCCGCCGTTCGACCAGGCGTTCTCGGCGCTGATCTCCGACATGCACACACGCGGCCTGCTCGACGAAACTCTCGTGGTTGTGATGGGCGAGTTCGGTCGCACGCCGAAGATCGGCTTCGTGACGAGCGGCGCGGGTGCGGCGAAGGGCAACGGGCGCGACCACTGGCCGTACTGCTACACGGTGTTGTTCGCCGGTGGCGGCATTCCCGGCGGCGCGGTGTACGGCTCCAGCGACCGCACGGCATCTTTCCCACGGGAGAACCCGGTTGGCCCGGAGGACATCGCCGCGACGATTTATGAAGCGCTCGGCATCGACCCCGCGACGGAGCTGCACGACACGCAGAACAAGCCGTACACGCTCTGCACCGGCCGCCCGATCCGCGCGCTGTTGGGTTAGAATGGAACCACGGAGGGAACACGATGCCGATACACGACTGGACGCGAGTGGAAGCCGGAATCTACCACCACTTCCACGGCCGCTGGATTTTCGCGGTGGCCGACGCGCTCAATATGGGTGGGTTGCCGAAGGGGTATTACGCCCTCGCGGAGCAGACGATGCACACCTTCGGCCCGGATGTGCTTGCAGTCCAACACCCCGGCGCAAACGGTGCGGGCACCAACGGCGCACCGCATAACGGCTTACCGGCAGCGGGGAGCGTCGCGGTCGCGGAGGCGAGGCCGAAGGCGCAGATCGAGGCGAAAGAGAAGCGTATGCCGTCTTCGCATGGGCAGCGACGGTTGACGATCCGGCACGTCAGCGACCACCAAATGATCGCGGTGATCGAACTGATTTCGCCGGGCAACAAGGCGAGTACGTCGAGTTTCGAGTCGTTCGTGAGCAAGGCGTGCGGGGTGTTGAACGAAGGGATTCACCTGATCGTGATCGACCCGTTCCCACCGGGGAAGCGCGACCCGAACGGCGTCCACGCGGCGATCTGGGAAGCAATGACCGGCAAGCCGTTCGCGCTGTCGCCGGAGAAGCCGCTAACGCTCGTGGCGTACTGCTCTGGTGAAGACCTGACGGCGTTTGTGAACCCAGTCGCGGTCGGCGACGCGCTGCCGGACAAGCCATTGTTCCTGAACACCGAGCGGTACGTCAACGTCCCGGTGGAGGCGACGTATCAGGCAGCGTGGCAGACGTTCCCGGCCGAATGGCGCAGTGTCATTACCGGCACCGCGGGGTGACCCAGACGGGGTGGTGGCGGTCGGTGCCTGTGTTGTGGTGGATCGGTACGCCCGGTTGACCGGCGCCCAGCCGGGTCGATTATTTCTCAGCGAGGGCGGTCTCGATCTTTACAATCGCTGTGATAGCGGCGCTACGCACTGCCTCGTTCATGGATGATTTCAGCTCCTTTATCGCAGGCAGCGCTGACTTTGCATGCGCGCCGTACTCCGCCAGCGTCTTCAGAACTGTGGGGAGTGTTCCTTTGTCCTTCATGGCAGTCTCCAGCACCTTCACTTTCTGCTGTGTCGTCGCGTCGATCACATTCAGTTGAGCAATTCCGGCGAGTCGTCGCTCTCGGATTGCCAGAGTAGAATCTGGGTTGGGTGCCTCAACCGAATTGAGGACAGCGGCGATGAATCGTTTGTCCTTCGGGGCAAGTTTCCCAAGTTCCGCGAAGACTTGGGATACCGTCCCATTGTCGCTCATCGCCAGCACTAGCGCACCAACCTTCTCTTCGAGAGTCGCATCGATCACATCGAATTGGGCGATTCCCGCAAGCCGCTTGACCCTGAGCACGCTCTCATAATTCGGATTCGGTACAGCGACAGTGGCGAGGACGGCAGCAGCGAACCGCTTATCCTTCGGAGCGATCTTGCGTAACGCTTCAAATACTACGGAACCGGCGGAGCCATTGCTTATCGCCACGTGCAACGCAACAACTTGCTCCTCGATTGTCGCATCAATCACATCCAAAGAAGCAATCCCGGCGCTGAGACGATCAGGATTTGGCTTTGGAGCTGTAATGCAACCCAACACAGCGGCGGTATATCGTTTATCCTTCGGAGCAACCTTCTCCCATGCCTTAAACACCTGAGGAAGGGTATGGTTGTCGCTCGTCGCCACCTGGAGCGCCGCGATTTTCTCCTCGATGGATGCTTCGATGACATCCAGTTGGGTGATTCCCGCAAGCCGTCGAGTTGTAAGAGCGGTTTCACCTCCTGGGTTTGGAGCAGCGATCACACCGAGAACGGCCGCCGCGAGTCGTTTGTTCCGCGGGGCAATCTTGACAATCGTTGGAAAGAGATCAAAGTGGGGTTCGTTTCCCCACAGTTTGGGTTTGTCGTTGCAGACCAGCAACAGTGGGATAGTGCAGGCTGCCTCCGACGCCAATTCCCCAAGCGAAGTGAGGGCTTTGCGTCGTTCGTCTGGAGAGCCGTGGAAGAGCGCGACGACGTGAGCGTGTAACGCCGGGTTCACCTGTCCGAGCGTTTTGAAAGCGGCGACCTGAACCCCTTCGCCTTTGTCAAACATCGCCCCGATCACCAATTCGCTGACGATCTTCCCTTTGGGACCGAGAGCCTCAATCTGTTCAAGGGTCTTGATTCGCGACTTTGCATCCCTCGCCTGCAATCCGATCGCGCACAGCGTAATTATCTCTGCGTTTGGATTCACTTTGTTAAGCGTTTCCACAGCGGCATCCTGCACCGCTTTCTCTTTGTCCCGCATCATTTCGATCACGGAATCGCTCACAATGATTCCATCAGCCCCGAATGCGGCGATCTTGTGAAGCGCTTTGACTCGGGCCTCGGGTTCCTTCGCCTTCAGGTCTTTTACCAGAGCTTCGAGTTGCTGAGCCTTACGACCAGCGACCATCCACTTGTCCAGCGATTGCTTCGCGAATTTTTGCACTTCGTCGTCGGGGTCTTGCACCGCATCACGCAATGCGGCCAAGGAAGGTTCTGCGTCGGCTCCCATTTCGGCCAACGTCTCGGCAGCCTTTCGACGGATAAGCGTGTCTTTCTTCCCGAGGAATACACCCAATGCTCTTGCACTTTGGCTACGAACAGCAGGGTCTGGGTCTCTGGCCGCCACAACCAGTGCCTCCAGTTCAGCCCCCAAATCTCTCGGAGCAGGAAGGATGTTGGGCAAGTCGGTTTTTGGAGGAATGACAACCCCAACAGGAGCGGATTTTGGAGGAATGACAACCCCAACAGGAGCGGATTTTCCCTCACGTTTAGACTTGGGAATTGGCGGAATTGACGGGGTTTTCTTTGCTTCGCCTTCAGGTGCAACTTTGGATGTTTCTTGCTGTCCCGCTTCCTGACTAATTTGGACGAAAAACCGAATGGTGAACACCAACGGCACAACGACAAACAGGATGTAGCCAAGGGGGATGGCGATCCGGATCAAGCGATCTTTGAATGAGACGCCTCTCGCATCTTTGACATTATAATTCGCGTTATCTTCGGGAGAGTCGTCAGGGAGCGAAATCGGAGTCGGAGGGACGGAATCGCTTGGGATGCGGATTAGTTCGTTGCACTTCGGACAATTGAGAGAATTCCCCGCTGAGCCAGTAACGAGGGTCAAGGAAAACTTGCAATTGAGGCAGTGGACATTTGCCATAGCAACGCTCCAACTAGCCCGAGGATGGGAGAGGCCGCCAACCACAAAGTACAAGTGTACCTCGGAAGCATCAGCGGTGGTAGTGGCTGATCACTGTCCCCCTTCCCAACAGCCTGTCCTGGAGCACGGCTGAAGTGGGTTGGGTCACGAACCTGAAGGCTTCTCCGCACTCGAAGCCGATGACCGCGTTCTTCAACTGCACTTCAGCTTCGATGATTGATTTCCGAACGAGCGAACCCCTTGCCTCACTTTTCCGGCTTGTAGCCCGGCGGCGGAACCACCACCTCGAAGTCGCTGCCCTTCACCTTGCGCAGTTCGTCGTGCAACACCGGGATGCGCGTGTCCGGGGCGCACGATAACGCCCAGTCGATGCCGTTGTCCGCCACCAGCATCCCGTACTTCTTCAAGCCCTCCAGAATTACCTTCACCTCACCCGTGAACTTCGACGTGTCGAAGTCCTTCCGCAAGCGGATGCGCTCACCCATGCGGGGCAGGTTCTCGTCGGTCAGCCGGCTCGCGAAGTGCGTCGCGGGGTGGACGTAGGCGCGACGCGTCTTCACCACCGTCACACGCATCGCGTGATCGATGGAACCGCGTTTCAGTTCGTCGTAACGGATGATCGAAGGGAAGATCGGCAGCCCGGCCGCGTCGGAACTCGTCCACCCGTCCGGGCGGAGTTTGTTGCTCTTCAGGTCGAACTTCGCGGCGCATGCGGCCTGCCAGCCCGCGTCCGTCTTCTTCAGTTGGTAGAACTCGTACAGCATCCGGTTCGTCGGATCGACCACGATCGCGTGCCGGTCGCCGCCTTCCTTCAACTTGTCGCGCTGCACGTCGTCGAGCGTGGTGTCCTTCAGCTTTGCGTTCCGCTTGTAGTTCGCGGGCCACCCTTCGAGGGGCACGCTGTCCGGCAGCATATACGGCCCCTTGTCGGACTCGTCCGGGTAGCTCACGAGCTTCACGTCGATCTTCTTCTGATCGGGCGGGACCAGCACGAAGCTCATGTCCGGGTTGTACCGCAGCGGCTTGGCAACGCCGATCGACGCGACAATCTCTTTCGACTTCGCGTGCAATGGCCAGTCGCTGACGACGAGGTTCCACGGGTTGTCTTCGGGGAACACTTCGAGGGCTGATAGGATCGCATCGGCTTCGGGCGTGTCGAAGGAGATGGGCTTGTCGATCTTGGGCATCGTCGCTTTGCGAATCCGCTCGACGCGAGCCGGGTCGCCGCTCACGACGGGTTTCTTCGGCTCTTGCGCGAGCGCGACGGCGCACGCGGCGACCAGCACAACGGGGAGAAGGAGTCGCATGGGCACCTCGGAATGAAGAGGAAGAGTTTTATCCGCAGATTACGCAGATGAACAGAGATTTGAAAACGGAGCGGAACAAAGGTTGCCAATTGGTTCCTCTGCTCTGCCGTCTTCAAATCTGTGTTCATCTGCGTAATCTGCGGATAAAACTCTTGGTCCGCCATCACAACTGCGTTTCGGCTACCTCAATAGCCCGAAGCAGGCTCGCGGCTTTGTCGACGGTTTCCTGGTACTCGCTCGCGGGGACGCTGTCCGCAACCAGCCCCGCACCGGCTTGCACGTAAGCGGTTTGGCCGAGCAGCACCATCGTGCGCAGCGCGATGCACGTGTCCATGTTGCCGCCGAAGTCCACATACCCGACGGCGCCGCCGTACGGCCCGCGACGGTGTGGTTCGAGTTCGTCAATGATCTCCATAGCACGCACCTTCGGCGCGCCCGAGAGCGTACCCGCGGGAAGGCTCGCGCGGAGCGCGTCGAACGCGGTTAAGCCCGCCTTCAGCTTCCCGGTCACGGTGCTCGAAAGGTGCATCACGTGACTGTACCGCTCCACCGTGAGCAGGTCACTGATCTTCACGCTACCCAACTCCGCGACGCGACCGACATCATTGCGCGCGAGGTCGACGAGCATGATGTGTTCGGCGCGTTCTTTCGGGTCGGCCACTAATTCGGCCGCAAGCGCCAGGTCTTCTTCGGGTGTGGCGCCACGGCGCCGCGTGCCCGCCAGTGGGCGGTTCGTGATGACGCCGTTCTCGACGCGGCACATGATTTCCGGCGACGCCCCGACGAGCGTAACTCCGCCGGCGCGTAGGTAGAACATGAACGGACTCGGGTTCACGACCCGGAGCGCCCGGTAGATATCAAAGGGCCGCGCCCGCGTTTCGGTGCGGAACCGCTGGCTCAGTACGATCTGGAACGCATCGCCCGCGTTGATGTACTCGCGTGCTTTCTCGACCGCCGCTTCGAACGCGGGTCGGGTGAAGTTCGACGCGAATGCGCCCGATCCAACCGGGGGCTTCCGCACCCCGCTCGCCCGGGGGTCGATGTCCGTGAGTTGAATGTCCGCGACGCCACGGTGAAGGCGCTCCGTCAGTTCGTCCACGCGGCGGCATGCAGTGGCGTAGGCGGCGCGTAGATCGGCGCCCTCGCCGACGCGTGCGTGCGCCACCGCCAGGACGGTCTTCGCGGCGTGGTCAAAGATCACCATGCGGTCGTAGAAGCCGAAACTCAGGTCGGGGAGGCCGCGGTCGTCGGTCGGTGCGTTCGGAAGGTGTTCGACGTAGCGGATCGTGTCGTAGCCCGCGTAGCCGACGGCCCCGCCGCAGAACCGCGGCAGGCCGGGCACGTTCGGCGCGCGGAACTCCGCGATCATCTCTTCGAGCACGCGGAGCGGGTCGGCCGCTTCGGATTCCACCCACGGCCCGAAGTTCTCGCGCCGGCGGGTGCGTGTGCCGAATGCCTCGAAAGTGCGGAAGGGACCAGCGCCGAGGAAGCTGTATCGCCCGACGCGCTCGCCGCCGACGACGCTCTCGAACAGGAATGACCAGTCGCCTTCCTGGAGCTTGCAGAACGCGGACACGGGCGTGAGCGTGTCACCGGTGAGCCGCCGATACACGGGCACCACGGTGTGACCGCGCGCGAGCGCGGCGAACTCATCGAACGTCGGGCGGTGCGGCATGACGGACCCGTCGGGTTAGGGGACGGGTTCATTGTCGCTGAGGAGTCGCGTAACGGCGAGCGGATGCCGAGCAGAAGGGTCAGGGAGTGATCGGGCCGCGAGCCGCGTCGAACTGCTTGATGATCTTCCGGACGGCCGATCCGGCACCCAATCGCGTAGTCACCAGCACCTCGTTCGACGCCGGAATGGCAACGGCTCGCACCGCCAATCCCTTCCTCTTACCATTCGCCCTTGGGTCACCATTTCCCGGTGGCGCGACGGGGAACCGCAGCGCCAGTTCCGCGACGACCGCTTCCGCCGATGCGTGCTTCAGCGCGTAGCGCAGTCCGTCCGCTCCGCAATCCCGCGGGTCGGCCGAAGGCGCGCCGGCCAACACCGCCGCGGTGAAGATCGCCTCGATTAGCACTGGTCGCTCCTCCAAGATGATCCGCGGTTCACTTCTTGGGCTTGGCGGGCTTGTCCAGTTCTTCGATCAACTTGCGAATCTCTTCCAGTGTGTCCTTGTCGGTCGCGATGACGAGCGCGTTCGTGCGAGCGTCCACGGTCACGGTCAGCCGTTGCCCGCCGAAGATTGTGGTGATGATGGGCCGGAGTTTCTCCGCGTCCGCGTTCTTGAGTTTGAAGATGTTGACCGTTTGCGGTTGTGCGCTGACGGGGTGAAGGGCCGCGCCCGCGAACAGCAAGGCCAGCGCCAGAAGTGTCGCACGCATCGGGTGCCTCCGGTTGTTCACATCAGCATACGCTCGCGGTGATTGAGAAGCGATGAGCGAATTCGGCACCCCGCAGGCTTGCTGTTTTCGGTCCCAACAATTTCACCGGGCGCACGGACTACGAGGTACTCGCGTACCTGCGGCGGACGCTCTCAAACAACCTCACCAACGCGATGTTGGTGGCCCACCGGAATATTGACAATGTGGACCGCCGCGCTAACGCGACGCGGCTGTGGCTGGGTCGTGCGTGAGCGGTCACTCGATCCGGTATGTCCACTCGGACTCGCTCGCGTCCGGCACTTGCGCCGGCTGTTGTTTACAGTGACGACCGTTGCCCGTCCGTTGTGGTGACCCCGGCAAGGAGTGAATGCGGCGGTGCAATCTTGCACCCGGCGCTGGTTCGGTCATGATGACGATCGAACCATGACGGGATACTTCCAGAACAGGAACCAAGAAATGAACAGAACCGTTCACCTGATCGCGCTTCCTTTGGTTGTCGTGCTGGGAAGTGTCGCGGCCGCGCGCGCCGAGGAACCCAAGCCGCCCACCGGGTTTCGCGCCCTCTTCAACGGCAAGGATCTGACCGGTTGGTACGGGCTGAACCCGCACGATGGCGCCAACCTCAAGGGTGAACCGAAAGAGGCGAATCTCAAGAAACAGCGCGCGGACTTTCCCAACAGCTGGAAGGTCGAGAACGGCGAACTGGTCAACGACGGCACCGGGCCTTACGCCACGACGGAAGCGGATTTCGGCGACATTGAATTCCTCATCGAGTACAAGACCGTCGCGAAAGCCGATAGTGGCATCTACCTGCGCGGAACGCCGCAGGTGCAAATCTGGGACTGGAACCAGAAGTACGACCTCAAGAACCCCAACCGCAAGCCGCACCTCGGCTCCGGCGGACTGTTCAACAACACGCCCGGCGCAAGCGGCCGCGACCCTCGCACCCTCGCAGACAAACCCTTTGGCGAGTGGAACCAGTTCCGCATCCGACAGATCGGGGTGCGGACCTGGGTTTGGTTGAACGCGAAACTCGTGGTAGACGGCGCGGTGATGGAGAACTACTGGGATCGGTCCAAGCCGCTCCCGGCCAAAGGCCCGATCATGCTCCAGACGCACGGCGGGGAGATCCGCTGGCGCAACCTCTTCGTGCGCGAAATCGGCGCCGAGGAAGCGAAGACGATTCTGAACGACGCGGACAAGGAAGCCAAAGCGAAGCTCTCGAAGGCGCTCACACTGCACGCCTCTTTCGATAAGGGACTCGACGCGGACTTCTCACGCGGCGACAAGAAGTGCTATGTCCCGCAAGGCAAAGAACTGGTTCAGGCCAAGCCGAACGAGGAGGTGAAGGTGGTGGCCGATCAGGGGCGTTTCGGCGGGGCATTACACTTCCCCAAGAAGGGGATCACACGCCCGTCGTTCAAGGACGGGGGCGTACTCGGCTACAACGCGAAGAACTGGGGGGCGAGTGTCTCCGCCTGGTTGCGGTTGGACCCGGATAAGGATCTGGAACCGGGCTACTGCGACCCGATTCAGATCATCGGCGACGACAACAAGAAGGGGTACATCTTCCTGGAGTGGTCCAAGGACGAGACACCGCGATACTTCCGCTACGCGATCCGCCCGCTGTTCCCCATCTGGAACCCTACCAACGTCCCGTGGGGCGACATCCCGTTCGAGAAGCGCCCGATGGTGCAGGTAGCCAAGGCGCCGTTCTCGCGGGAGAAGTGGACTCATGTCGTGTTCACGCTGGAGAACATCAACGACAAGAGCAAGCCGCCCGTCGGCCGGTTGTACCTGAACGGCAAGTTACAGGGCGCGATCGAGAAGTGGGACATGACGTTCGACTGGGATCCCGCGAAGGTGCTACTGGTGCTCGGAGCGTCCTACGTCGGGTATCAGGACGACCTCGCTGTTTTCGACCGCTCGCTCACCGATGTTGAAGTCGATCGGATTTATCAACTCAAGAACGGGGTTCGAGACCTGTATCCGTAGAAGCACAATCGAACATCCCGCTCCTGCGAAAGCAAAAGCCCAGGGCAAGCCCTGGGCTCTAGTAGTTCGTTGCAGTTCTAAGGTAGGTCACTCGCTCCGCGAGTGACACCTTCCCGACCGGCGACACGCACCACAACCGCCATCACGCAACTCGCGGAGCAAGTTGCCTACCTTGAGATGCAATGAGCCACTCGCTGTCCCGCCCTTTCTGGGCGAAGACTCCTGTCCTCATGGTCTTACGGTCGCATCGGTACGGGCATCGGCGGCAGACTGGGCGCGCCGCCGGCCTGGTTGACGATGTTCTCCACGCCCTCGCGGAACTCCGCTGTACTCGGCGGCCCCTTCAGGTACAGCACCGGTTTGGCCGCGGTCTTCAGTTCGTGGAAGAACTTCGGGATCTCCAGGTTCAGCCGGGCCTCGGACAGTTCTTTCGCCAGCGCCGTCTTCATCGCGACGTCGAACTGTACCTTCGTGTCCGGCGGGAGAATCGCCACGAGTTTCATGCACATGATGCCCGACGGGGTGTCGAACAACTGGCTGATCTCGCCGACCTTGAGCGTGAACAGCACCTTCTCGATGGTGGTGTCGGCGGTCTCGGAGTACCGGCCCACGGGCTTCACCAGCCCGCACGCGCCGGCCAGTCCCGGTTCGTTCTGCGTCCGCGCGACTGCGTCGAACTCGGCGTCGCCCTTGCGGGCCTCATCCCACTGTTTCTGGGCGATGCGCAGGGCCGGGGCCGCGTCTTCCTTGCTCCAGCAGATCACCTTCGCTTGCCGGCGCTCGCCATAGCGGTTCTCGAACGCCTTCTTCAAATCGTCCTCGCCGATCTTGATGCGGTCCTGGCACATCTTGGTGAGGTACAGACGCGGCTTCACCACGTCCTCGACCCACTCGTAAAACGTCTTGCCGTACTTCGGGAGGATGTGCTTCACGAAGTCGGCCCGGCTGATGCCCAGCCCGCGCATCTCGTCATTGAGTGCGGCCTGAACTTCGAGTTGTGTGACGGTGATTCCGCGGCGCGCGGCCTCGATCTCGATGATCCGTTTGTTCACGAGGAGTTCGAGTTTCTCGTGACCGCCGCGGGCGATGAGGAACTCGCCCAGTTCTTCGCGTGTGACCGGCACATTGCCGTAGATGTAGGCGGTGACTCGTCGGTCCGGTTCGGGCTGCGGCGTGGTCTTCGGCGGCTGCAAGCCCGTTACCACACTGGGCTGTGCCGGGCGCAGCGTCGGTTGTGCCGACACGCGGTCACTGTTGATGCCGAAGGCGTAACCCACGGCGGCAACGCCGGCGAACGCCAGTCCGCGTACCAACTGACGCCGTCCGCCCGATAAGAGCTTCATTCTGGGTTCCCTTTGTTTAAGTCGGCGTGATCGACGCGGCTTATAACACCGCGCGCCGCTGCCGCAAGGGAACTTGAGCGAAAATGTGGGAAAGAGAAGAACCTCTCCCCCCAACCCCCTCCCTTCTTAGGGGAGGGGGTTGGGGGGAGCCGGACTTTCTCCCCCTCCCTTCTTAGGGGAGGGGGTTGGGGGGAGAGGTTCTTTCCACCTACTCCCTCTTGAACTTGTCCTTCGCGCCGGCCGCTTCGTAGATGGCCGCGGTGCGGTCGAACGCCTTGTCCTTCGCGCTCTTCCCCACCAGCGTGAGTTTCACGTCTGGGGCGAGCAACCCCAGCGCCTCCGGGATGTCGAGGATGCGCATGATGCCGAGGAAGTGCGGCCCGTCGCGGTGCGTGGTCGGCGGGTCCACGATCACGATTTCATCAATCGCACCAGGAACAAAGAGAACCGCATACGCAGCAAGAATGCCGGCCAGCCCAAATGCCGCCACCCGATTTTGACCCGCTCCATCTTTCCTGGCTTGCTTCCAGATCGCCAAGAACCCCGCAACATCGCGCACCCGGCCGCTGTCGGCTGTCTGACCCAGGAGTACGAGCGAGCGATCCACGGTGTTCGGCGGATTCTTTCGTGCCCAATCCCCGCGCGGGCTGATGGCGAAAAGATAAGAATCCTTCGGATAGCGTTCACCCCAGAACTTCTTGGCTTTGGTTGGCTCTTCTTCTCCGTCCTGATTCAGGACGACGAGCGTCGAGGTCTTATCGCCCGTTGACGAAAACCCGAGAGCCAAGCCCCGAAACAGAACGCCTTCCTCTGCGGACAAGTACATCGAGGTACCGTCGATCTGGCGGACTTCTTTCGCCGCCGGCACTTTCTCCGGCAGCGCGCGGAACACCTTCTCGCGGAGTTGCTTCACGAGCTTCGTCTTCCACTCGCCGAAGTTCTTCTCCGTCGGCAACTCCACCTTCGCGACCGGCACGAACGTCTCGTCGGCGGTCGCGTTGATCGCGTCCTTCGGGATGTCCTTGTCCTCTGGGAACACCCGCAGTTCTTTCCCCTCGATTGCGACGAAGTCCGCGTCTTTCACCGGTGTCTTGTCGCCTTTCAGGTGAGCGTGGAAGAACTGGAAGATCGCGATGCGTAGGTCCGCGCGGTACGCGTGCCCGCCCTTCGAGACGTGTTCGTCTACCTTGTCCTTTGCGCCAAAGAGGTCGTAGCACTTGCGCAGCCGCTCGATGATCCGCTTGTTGCCGGACATCGGGAAGATATTGTCGTTGTCGCTGTTCGCGAACAGCATCGGCTTCGGTGCGAAGAGAGCGAGCGCGGTGGTCCATTCCCACTGATAGAGGTTGTGGTAGAACATGCAGTCGCAGTGCCCGTTGATGACCTGATCGGTTACGTAGCTCTCCAGATCGCTGACGCCTGACACCGGCACCGCGACCTTTACGCGATCGTCCACCGCGATGATCCAGTTGGTGACCGCGCCGCCGCCGCTGATGCCGGTCACGCCGATCTTCTCTCCATCGACGTAAGGCAGTGAGCGAAGGTGGTCGATGCCGCGGACACCGTTCCAGCACTCGACGCCGGCCGGCGTGTAGCCGCGACTGTGCCACCACCAGCGGTTCAGGTTGTACGTGCCGTGGTGCTTCCCCGCGATCTCGCCGAGTTGGAGCGTGTCCACCACCAAGCAGACGTAACCATTCGATGCGAACCACATCCCGTGATCCTGGAACGCGGTCTTGTTGCCGTCGCGCCCTTTGTTCGAGTGACCGCACACGTAGAGGATCGCGGGGAGCTTCGCGTCCTTCGCCACCGTCTTTGGGCGGTAGAGGTTCGCGGTGACGTACAGCCCCGGTTTGCTCTGGTAGTGCAGGTTCTCGATGACCACATCACCGCGTTCGAGCGTGCCCGTGACGGTCGCCTTCAGCGGCGTGCGCGTCATCTTCATCATCAGCGGATCGATGCCGAGCATGTCAAGGAACTCGCGCTTGAGCCTCTCGCGCGCCTTCTCCCATTCGGCTTTCGTGGTGGCGCCGTCGAGGAACTTCGCGGAGAGACGCTTGGTTTCCGCGGCGAGGTATTTGCGAATCATCTCATCTGCCGAAGGAGGGTCGGCGGCAAAGGCGAGCGGGGGGCGTAAGCCCCCTGATGCGGCGAGGGTGGCGGAAGCAGCGAGAAAGTTGCGACGGTTCATGGTGTGGGAGTTGGGTGAGAGGATGGGATTGGTAAGCCGCTTGCGGCTTCGCGAGAGGATTACCTTCAACTACTTCCCCTTCACTCGCTTCGTCACCATCACCTTGTCCTCGATCTCGTCGTTGATGATGAACGTCGTTTTGTTCAGCAGACAGATGCGGCCTTTATCGTTCTTGTTGCCCTCGGGGCCGGTGAGCGTGAGCACGTCCTTGTCCACCTTATAGCCGCCCGCGTCCACGGTCACTTCCTTGCCGTCCACCTTCACCGTCAGTTTCATCTTGCCGTCTTTCGTGAACTCCAACTTCGTGCCAACGGGCACGTCCTTCGCGTCGCTGTACACGATCTCCCAGGTTCCGACGATGAGGACCTTGTTGTCGTCCGCGGCTCGCCCGGTGTTCACCGTACCGAGCAACCCGACCGCCACGAGTGTAATCACGACCGCGCGCATGACACCGTCTCCAGCATTTGGGAAATGCAACGCTTGCTCACGTTCCCACTCGCGAAGCGAAGTGTCAATAGCCTATCCTGAAGCGAGTCACGAGTTGCGAGTCGCGAGTTGAACGCAAGGGCCGCGGTTGGTCCGCAACTCGCGGGGAGATGCCGATGCTGTGGGCGATCCGGTGGATGGCGTGGGCGGCGCTTCGGGTGTTGCTCTCGCTGCGCTACAAGGTGAAGGTCGTGGGGAGCGAGGCTGTCTTCAAGCGGCCCGGCCCGTACCTCATCATGCCCAACCACCCCGCGTACACCGACCCGCCGAACCTCCTCGTGCGGATGTGGGCGATCTTCAAAACGCGTCCGTTACTGCTCGAAACGAACTTCCAGAACCCGCTGTTCGCGCCGCTCGCGTGGCTCTTGCGCGGCATCAAAATGCCGGACATCGTGAAGGCCAGCGCCGAGGACCGCCAGCGTGCCGAGGCTGCCGTGGGCGAAGTGATCGCCACGCTGCGCGCCGGCGAGAACGTGATCCTGTGGCCCAGTGGCCGGCTCACGCGAGACGGCACCGAGCACCTCGGCGGGGCGCGCACCGCGGCCGACGTGCTCGCTGCGGTGCCGAACGTGACCGTTGTGCTTGCTCGCACACGCGGGTTGTGGGGCAGCATGTACAGTTGGGCCGACGGCAAGCCCTCTGTCATCAACGGCTTCTTCCGCGGACTCGGGCTGTGGGCCGCGAACCTCTTCCTGTTCGCACCGCGACGGCGCGTCACGATCACGCTCGAAGCGTTCAGACCGGAGCAGCGGCCCGAGCCGAAACGCGAACTGGTCAACAAGTGGCTCGAAGCGTGGTTCAACGCGGACACGCCCGCCGAAGTGCCGACGTTCGTGCCGCGGCACTTCCTGTTCGGCCCGCGAACCCACGAGTTCCCGCCGCCGATCGTGACGGTGCAGGACTACGATCTCTCGAAGGTGAAGCTGGAAACGAAAGCCACTGTCGCTCAGATCATCGAAGAGAAACTGAAGCGCCCGCTTGCGGCTGACGAGAACACCAGTGAGGCCACGTTCAACCAGATCGGCATGGATAGCCTCGACGCGATGGACGTGTCGCTCGCGGTCGAACAGCGGTTCGGGTTCGGCAGCGACACCGTGCCGACCACCGTCGGCGGGCTGTGGGCGCTGGCCGAAGGGTTGAACCAGAACGCGCCCCCGAAGCCGCCGCCCGCGGGCTGGTTCGACCCGCCCTCGGACAACGCGACGCTCGCGATCCTTGGCGAAACGATCAGCGCCGCGTTCTTGAATCAGGCTGTCGCGCGGCCCAAGCAGGTGATCGCGGCCGACGACCTCGCGGGCGGCGTGACCTACGAGAAGTTCATCGTCGGTGCGTGGGCGATGTCCGCGAAGTTCCGCGACATCGCCGCGCCGAACGTGGGTCTGATGCTCCCCGCGGCGGTGGCGTGCGACCTCGCGTTCCTGGGGCTTCACCTCGCGGGCAAGTTGCCCGTGATGCTGAACTGGACGACCGGCCCCGGCAACCTCGCGCACGCCGCAAAGTTAATGAAACTCACGCACGTCGTCACCTCGAAGGCGTTCATTGACCGCACGCAGGTGCAAGTGCCCGGCACGCAGTTCATCTTCCTCGAAGACCTGCGCGCGAGCATGGGCAAACTCGGATTGCTTCGGCGCCTGCTCTCGGTGCGTGCCTTCAGCAGCGCGGTGAAATCGTCGCTCCTGAAACGCATCCCAAACGATCCGAACCTGCCCGCGGTGATCCTGTTCACGAGCGGCAGCGAGAAGGCGCCGAAGGCCGTTCCGCTCACGCACGCGAACATCATCTGCGACCAAAAAGGTTGTCTCGACGCGCTCTGCCTCAGCCGGAACAACTCGGTACTCGGCTTCCTCCCCATGTTCCACAGTTTCGGTCTCACCATCACCGGTCTGCTGCCGCTGTTCACGGGCGTCAGGGTCGTCCACCACCCCGACCCGACGGACTCCGGCGCGCTCGCTCGCAAGATCGCGACGTATAAGCCGACGCTCGCCGCCGGCACGCCGACGTTCATGAGTTACATCTTCGACCGCGCAAAACCGGGCGAACTCGATTCGCTCAAGATCATTGTTGTCGGCGCGGAGAAGGCGTCCTCGGCGCTCTTCGAGAAGGCAATACAGACCGCGCCGAACGCGGAGGTGATCGAGGGCTACGGCATCACCGAGTGCGCGCCGGTCGTGTCCGTCACGCGCCCGGGCAAGCCGCACCGCGGCACCATCGGCCCGCCGATCGCGGGCGTTTCATTGTGTGTCACCGATCTCGAAACGAAAGCCGTGCTTCCACAAGGGCAGATGGGGATGCTGCATGTCGCGGGGCCGAACGTGTTCGCGGGCTACATCGGGCACGACGGGCCACCGCCGTTCGAGGAGATCAACGGCACGAAGTGGTACATCACCGGCGACCTCGCCGCCATCGACGAGCAAGGCGAAGTCGTCTTCCACGGTCGCTTGAAGCGCTTCCTCAAAGCGGGCGGCGAGATGATCTCGCTGCCGGCACTGGAAGAACCGTTCGCGAAGAAGTACCCGCCGACGGACCAGGGGCCGCGGGTCGCGGTCGAGGGCATCGAAACGCCGGGCGGTCGGCGCATCGTGTTGTTCACCACGGAACCGCTGACTCTGCGCGACGCGAACGTGCTTTTGCAAGCTGAAGGCCACCGCGGCGTGATGCGACTCGACGATGTGAAGCAGGTCGAGAAGATCCCCACGCTGGGCACCGGGAAAACGGACTACAAGGTGCTCCGCGCGATGATCACCGACGGAAAGTGACTCCAGGAAATTCTGTCGTTCTCGCTGCGCAAGTTAGGCCCAGCGGCTCGTTATTTCGGATCATGTTCCACGGCACGACGCTCGCCTGATCGCGTGCCTTCGTCTCCCCACCAACGCGAACACCCGCACGGCGTTACACTCCGCGTCGGGGTCGTGTTCCCCTTACCACCAGGAAACCTCTCGTGCGTCCCTCTCACCTCTTGCCAGTCGTCGGGTTGACGTTCGGCCTCATGGTTCTCGCGCCACTCGCACGCGGCGACGGTCAACCGGAAGCGAAACAGCCGGCGAAGATCGTGGCACCAAAACTCCCGGTCGTCGCGGACGCGAAAGGCCCGCCCGCGGTAACGCTGCCCATCACGCGGGTCGTGTTGTTCAGCGCGGGCGTCGCGTACTTCCACCGCGAAGGCGACGTGACCGGCGAGGGCCGGCTCGACCTGCGGTTCGACGAAGGCGATGTCAACGACCTGCTGAAGAGCCTCATCCTCACCGACAAGGACGGCGGCAAGGTTCGCGCCGTCACCTACGACAACCGCATGCCGCTCGACTTCGCGCTCAAGGGCTTCGCGGTGGACGTGACCGAGAATCCCACGATGGGACAACTCATGCACCAGGTTCGCGGCGAGAAGGTCGAAGTCGCGGACAAGACCGGTGTGGTCACGATCGGGAAGATCGTGAGCGTCGAACGCCAGCCGCCGCCCGCGATGGGACCGGACCCAGGCGAACTTCTCAACCTCCTCACCGAGGACGGGCTGCAAACCGTCGAACTCAAGCAACTCAAGCGAATTAAGCTCGTGCGCCCGGAGTTGCAAGCCGAGTTCAACAAGGCGCTGGAGATGCTCGCGACCGCGCGCGGCGACAACAAGAAGGCCGTATCCGTGGTGTTCAGCGGCAACGGCAAGCGCAAGGTCGCGGTCGGTTACGTGGTGGAAGCGCCGCTCTGGAAGCCGAGTTACCGGCTGAGCGTGGATGAAAAGGGCGCGGCCCGCATTCAAGGCTGGGCAACCGTCGAGAACACCACCGACGAAGACTGGACCAATGTGAAGGTGGGCTTGGTCGCAGGTCGGCCGATGTCGTTCCAGATGGACCTGTACGACCCGCTGTTCGTGCCGCGGCCGATGGTCGAACCGGACCTGTTCGCGTCGCTACGCCCGCCGATGTACCAGGGTGGGCTGAACCCGACGAACCCCGCCATGGGCATGGCGATGGGCAACAACGGCGGCAACCCGGCGATGGGCAACAATTTCGGTAACGGGGCGAACCAACTCGGCAACCAGGGCTTCGGCAACGGTGCCAACCAACTCGGCGGCCAGTTCCAGGGCGGGTTCGGCGGTGGCGGGTTCCAGGGTGGCCAGTTCGGAAACCTCGGCGGTCAGTTCGGGCTTCAGGGCGGCGGCTTCCAGGGCAACTTCAACGGCTACCTGCCGCGTGTGCCGCGACCGAACCTTCGCGACCTCCAGGGCGACCGACTCAGTTACGCGGAATACGTCAACCGGCTCCGCGGCAACCCGACCGCACAGACTGGTGAGAAACCGCCGGCGCAGGTCGTGCGTGACCCGCTCGACAAGCAGGCCGGTGCGCTCGCCGCAGCCGACGGCACACTCGGCGACATGTTCGAGTACACCATCGAGGAACCGATCACGCTCGGCAAGCAGAAGTCCGCGTTGCTGCCGCTCGTGAACGAAGCGGTCGAAGGCACGCGCATGAGCATCTTCAACGCAAGCACGCTCGCCAAGCACCCGCTGCTCGGGCTGAAGCTCGTGAACAAGACGAAACTCCACCTCGCACAAGGACCGGTCGCGGTGTACGACGGTGGCACGTTCGCCGGTGACGCACGGCTGCCCGACATCAAGCCCGGCGAAACCAGGCTCGTCAGCTACGCCATCGACCTCGGCACCGAAGTCGTCGTGCAACCCGGCGTGACGAAGCGGACGCTGCTCTCGGCCATCGTCGAGGAGGGCAAGTTGGTGATGCGCACCGGGCAAAAGCGGACGACGACGTACCTGATCCGCAACCGCAATCCGCAGGACCGCACGGTGATCGTCGAACACCCGCAGAACGCTGCGTGGAAGCTGGTCAGCCCCGCCAAGCCCGACGATCAAACGCGTAGTTTCTACCGGTTCGAGTCAGCGGTGAAGTCCGGCGCGCTGGTCACGCTCGAAGTGACCGAGGAATCGCCCGGCACGGACGTGTACGCGCTTACTTCGGCCAGTCGCGAAGAGTTGCTCTACTACGCGGCGCTGAAGGAAGCGAAACCAGCCGTTCGTGAGGTGTTCAAGAAACTGCTCGACCTGCGCGCGAAGGTGGACGACGCGCAGCACGGGATCGCCGAGGAGCAGGCGGCACTCAAGGAGATCGCGGAGGACCAAGACCGCATCCGCAAGAACATCGAGCGCGCGCCGAAGGAGTCCGATGCCTTCAAGCGATACCTGAAGAAGTTCGACGATCAGGAAACCGAGATCGAAAAGCGCCAGGCTCGGGTTCGCGAACTGAAGGCCGATCTCGCGAAGCACGAGAAGGCGCTCAAGGAGTTCGCCGAGAACGCGAAGGCGGAGTAACGGCGCCCGCAACGCCGCAAGTCAGCCGCTTGCGGCGTCGCATCCACCAGCAGTTCAGGAGAAGACTTGGCCTTGTCACGCGATTCTGTTCGCGATTTCCCTCCAACACCCGGTCATCCCAACCAGCGGCCGGGCTTCCACGCCGCGTTTCCAGTCGTCACGCCTTGATGATGTCCTGCACGGTTCCACCGCTGGGGATCATCGGGAGCACGTGCTCCTGGTGCGGCACGTGGACGTTCAGCAGGAACGGCCCCGGCGACTCGATCATTTCCACCAGCGCCGCGTCCAGATCGGCCTTGTCGGTGATGCCACGCGACGCGACCCCGAACCCCTCCGCGATCTTGCAGAAGTCCGGGTACGGCGGCTTGTCGTCACCCGCGCCCAGGTAGGTGTGACCGCGATTACTACCGAAGAACCGGTCTTCCCACTGCATCACCATGCCGAGGTGCTGGTTGTTCAGCAGCAGGATCTTTGCCGGGATCTTCTCCGCGAACGCGGTCGCGAGTTCCTGCACGTTCATCAGGAAACTGCCGTCGCCGTCGATGTCGATGACGAGGTTGTT
>SXID01000062.1 GCA_005772955.1 Planctomycetia bacterium | reverse complement strand
TAATCCTCTACTGTCTTCACTTCTTCAACTGGAAGATCGCCTCGACTTCGACACTTGTGCCGAGCGGCAGTTGCCCCAAGCCAAGCGCGGTGCGGGCGTGGCGCCCGGCTTCCGGGCCGAACACTTCCTTCAGCAAGTTCGTCGCGCCGTTGATGATCAGGTGACAGTCGGTGAAGTCTGGGTCCGTGTTCACGTACCCTGTAACGCGAACCACACGCTCGATGCGGTCGAGCGAGCCGAGCTTTACGACAATCGCACGCAGGATATTCGCGGCACACAGTGCCGCGGCCTTCGTCGCGTCTTCCACCGACACCTGCGACGGCACCTTGCCCTTACTGGTCAGCACGCCGGCGTCGTAGGGCACTTGACCGGAAGCGTACACCGTTTCACCGAGGACCGAGAGCAGGTCGATGACCGACCCTTCCTTCGGTCCACGGTCGAGCGGGAACCCGGCGGCTTCGAGCTTCTGTTCGCGGTCGCCCATCGTCATCTCCGGTTGGTGAGCGTGTCCTCACGCTCCGCGTGAGGTTGGGATGTCTCTATTGGTACGCCCGTGTCGTTCGTTCCTCACGCGGAACGTGAGGACTACGAAGATCCGCGCTCTCGTGCGGTGCCTGTGAACTGTTGTATGAGCACGCGTTTCCGATTTCCCCGCCCGATTGCTTTGGGTAAACTTGCCTTGAGGATTTCCGCACACCGAGGAACCGAGATGCGGCTGCTGCCCCGCGCTTCCGCCGTCGCTGTTCTGCTCGTCACCGCTTGCGACGCGTCCGCTGCCGAACCGCCCGGCGCGGAGTGGGCGTACAAGCCTTTCAAACGCCCCGCCGTGCCATCGGAAGTTCGAAATCCGAAAGTCGAAATCCGAAACGTGATCGATAACTTCCTCCTCGCGAAGTTGTCAGAGAACAAACTCACGTTCGCGCCGGAAGCGGACCGGCGCACGCTGATTCGCCGTGTCTGCTTCGACCTCATCGGGCTTCCGCCCACGCCGGAGCAAGTCGAAGCATTTGTCACCGATAAGGCGCCTGACGCCTACGAAAAGCTGGTCGAGAATCTGTTTGCGTCACCGCAGTACGGCGAGCGACAGGCCCTCTTCTGGCTCGACCTCGTCCGGTTCGCGGAAACGGATGGCTTCAAGGCCGACGACGTGCGACCGCTCGCGTGGCGTTACCGCGACTACGTCATCAAGTCGTTCAACGCGGACAAACCCTTCGACCGTTTCGTGAAGGAGCAACTCGCGGGGGACGAACTGTATCCCAACGACCCCGACGCGATTGTCGCCACTGGCTTCTTGCGGCACTACCCGGACGAGTACAACGCGGTCAACCTGGAGCAGCGACGCTATGAGGTCATCACCGACATCACGGACACCACCTCCGCGACATTCCTCGCGCTCACAAGCGGGTGCGCCCGGTGCCACGATCACAAGTACGATCCAATTACGCAAAAGGACTACTTCCGGCTGCAAGCATTCTTCGCAGGGTACTGGCCCACCGAATCGCCACTTGTTCCACCGACGGAGCGCGCCGCATACGACAAGAAGCGTGCCGAGTGGGAGACGAAGACCGCTGCCATTCGCGCCGCGATCGTGAAGATCGAGGAACCGTATCACAAGAAGGCCGGGGCGAAACAACGCAGCCGGTTCCCCGAAGAGTACGCGAGCCTGCTCGACATCCCAGTCGAGAAACGCACGCCGCTCGAGCGCCAACTCGCGGTGATGATCGAGAAGCAGGTCTACACTCGCGGCGACATCTCGAAGAGTCTGAAGCCCGCGGAGAAGGAGCAACTCGACTCGCTGAAGGCCGAACTCGCGGAACTGTCGAAGGAGAAGCCGACGGAGCCGGCGCGGGCGATGGCAATGACCGACCTCGCCACACCACCGGTGACGAAGTTGTTCAAACGCGGCAACTGGCAGAAGCCCGGCGAAGACCTTGCGCCCGGCTTCTTCTCGGTAATCGACGACCGCGACGCGAACGCGCAGCCCCTGCGGAGTTCCTCTGGTCGGCGCGCGGCTCTGGCGAACTGGGTCGCGGCGAAGGACAACCCGCTCACCGCGCGTGTGATCGTGAACCGCCTCTGGCAACAGCGGTTCGGTTTCGGCATCGTGCGCACGTCGAGCGACTTCGGCACCACCGGCGACCGGCCCACGCACCCGGAGTTGCTCAACTGGCTGGCAAGAGAATTGACCGCGAAAGACTGGTCGTTGAAGCACATTCACCGACTGATGGTGACGAGCGCGGCATACCGTCAGGGTACGCGCGGCGCAACCGAGGGGTTGAAGACCGACCTCGAGAACAAACTCCTCTGGCAGTTCCCACGGCGCCGGCTCGACGGCGAAGCAATCCGCGACGCGATGCTCGCGGTGTCGGGTCAACTCAACCCGAAGGCTGGCGGCCCAAGCGTGTTTCCCGAACTGCCGCCTGAGTTGCAGAAGTCCGTCGGCGCGAAGTGGGTGGTTTCGGGCGACATCGCGGAACGGAACCGGCGCAGCGTGTACGTGTTCGTGAAGCGGAACCTGCGTTACCCCATGTTCACGTTGTTCGACGCGCCGGATCGCACCGAAACGTGCTCCCGCCGGTTCGCCACCACGACGGCACCGCAAGCGCTCACGATGCTCAACGACGGGATCGTGATCGGCTTCGGGAAGGCGCTCGCAGACCGCGTGACAAAGGATGTGGGCACGGACCGCGAGAAGTTCGTGGGCCGCGCGTTCGTGGTCGCGATCGGCCGACCCGCGACGAGCGAAGAACGCATCGCGATGCACGGTTTCCTGACTCGCCACAAGGGCACCGCCGCCGAAGCCGCAGCCGATCTCTGCCACGCACTGCTGAACCTGAACGAGTTCCTGTACGTGGATTGACTTGTCGATTTGTCGGGTCGAAGCCCACAAGAATCGTCACTCCCGCGTAATCGTTTCGCTCAGATTCAATAGCGCGCGGCACACGGCCGTCCACGCCGCCAACTCGCTCGCGTCCGCGTTCTTCGGGAGCGGCGACATTCCAATCTTCAGTAGCTCAGATGCGGCCTTCGCGTCGGCCTTGTACGCGGCGCGGTTCTGCTCCAACACCCTCTGCAGTACCTCTGCTTCGATCTCATCTGGTGCGCGTGAAGTCACCAGTCGGAACGCGAACGCGAGCCGTTCCGCGTCGGTCTTGCCTCCTTCCGCGAGCGTGCGCTGCCCGAGGACACGAGCCGCTTCCACGAACGTCGGATCATTGAGCAACACGAGCGCCGCGAGCGGCGTGTTCGATCGCGCCCGCTGCGCGGCGCACTCCTCGCGTGTGGACGCGTCAAACGCTTTCATCATGGGGTGCAGGTACTGGCGCTGCCAGTGAACATACACGCCGCGGCGCCACTGCTTCGCGTCCGCATCGGGAACGTACTCGCGTTTCGGGAAGTTCAGGTGCTTGTAGAAGCCTGCGGGCTGGTACGGCCTCGCGCTTGCGCCGCCGACATCTAGCGTGAGAAGACCGCTGACGAAGAGTGCGTTGTCACGAATGCTCTCGGCGGGCAGTCGCCAACGGCTCTGGCGCGCGAGCAACCGGTTTTCGGGATCGCGGTCCTTCAGTGCTGGCGATTCGAGCGACGATCGCCGATACGCGTTGCTCATCACGATGAGCTTAACAACGCGCTTCACATCCCACGTGCCCGCGAACTCCAACGCGAGGTTGTCGAGCAGTTCGGGGTGAACCGGCGGTTCGCCTTGACCGCCGAAGTCTTCGAGCGACTTCGACAGCCCGACGCCAAAGTACAGCGCCCAGAGCCGGTTCACGAACACTCGGGCCGTGAGGCCGCCGCTACCGTCCTTCGCATCGGTTAACCAATTCGCGAGGTCGAGCCGCGTCGCGCGACCCTTGGTCGACAGTTTACCCATGAATACAGGCACGGCCGGTTGCACCACCGGGCCGGTTTCGTCGAGCCAGTTGCCGCGCGGCAACACGCGCACCGTTCGCGGTTCAACGATCGCCTGTGTCACCATCACAAGGCGCGTCGCTTTCTTGAGGGCGGCGACTTCCTTTTGCAAAGCGGCAAGCCGCCTGTTGCCCTCATCGGTCACGGGTTGCTTCTGAAGTTCATCGAACCTCTTCTCCAGTTCAGCGAGTCGTTCAAGTTCGCGGCGTGTGTGAACAGGGATCTCCGGTGCGCGCTTCGTGGGAATCGCGTCGGCCCCGCCGCCGCGAAGGTGTTTCTCCTCATCCACATCCGCGAAGAACGCGGAGAGAGAGTAGAAGTCCTTCGCGGTGTACGGGTCGAACTTGTGGTCATGGCACTGCGCGCAACCCACGGTCGCGCCCATCCACACCGCGGACACGTTCCGCACCCGGTCAGCGGCGTAGATTGCGATGTACTCCTTCGGCTGCACGCCGCCTTCGTGCGAGGTTTGCAGCAACCGGTTGTAGCACGTCGCGATCTTCTGATCGGTCGTTGGTTTTGGCAGGAGATCGCCCGCGAGTTGTTCACGTGTGAATCGATCGAAGGGCATGTTCGCGTTGAACGCGTCGATGACGTAATCGCGGTACGGCGTTGCGTGGTGGTCCTGGTCGCCGTGATAGCCGACCGTGTCGGCGTAGCGCACGAGGTCGAGCCAGTAAGTCGCCATCCGCTCGCCGTAGTGTTCGCTCGCGAGCAACTTATCGACCAATTTCTCGTATGCCCTCGGGGCTTTGTCCGCGACGAACGCTCCCACATCGGCCGGGGTAGGCGGAAGCCCGGTGAGGTCCAAGTACAGCCGCCGCGCGAGCGTGCGGCGGTCCGTTACCGGCGACGGACTCAATTTCTCCCTCTCCAGTCGTGCGAGGAGGAAGTTGTCGATCCAGTTTTGCGTATCGGATTTCGTGTTTGGGATTTCGTGCTGCTTGGGTGCGACGTAAGCCCAGTGCGGAGCGTACTTCGCGCCTTCGCTAATCCACTTGCGGAGCGTCTCGACTTCGGCCGCGGTCAGCTTCTTGCCGGACTTCGCGGGCGGCATCTGCTCAGGGCCACTGGCCGTGACGCGGGCGATGAGCAGGCTCATTTCCGGCTTGCCCGACACGAATGCCTCGGACGCAATCGCGTCCTTCTCCACGTCGAGACGCAACTTCTTCTTGCGGTGTTTCTCGTCTGGACCGTGGCACGCGAAGCATTTGTCCGAAAGGATCGGCCGCACGTCGCGGTTGAAGTCGATGGTCGGTTCCGCCGCAAACCCGCGCGACACAGATAGGAGCAGGAACAACGTGAGCAGGAAGCGTGTCATACGACCTCAGCGAACTCGCGGAGCGGCGTTCGTGCTTACACTTGTGATACCGCCCGACTGTTGGGATTGCAAGGATTCGAGGGCCGGCGC
>SXID01000061.1 GCA_005772955.1 Planctomycetia bacterium | reverse complement strand
TGCCTACTACTTTGAATCGTATGCAACCAATCGTACTGATTAACGCGGTCGGTCTCACGCCGCGACTTCTGGAACACGCCCCGCGGCTTAAGGCGCTCGCGGCGACCGGCTGGCATACCGACATGCCGGAGGTGCTGCCCGCCGTTACTTGCACGGCGCAAGCCACGTTGCTCACGGGCGTGATGCCGAACAAACACGGTGTTGTCGCGAACGGCTGGCTGCACCACAGCACGAACGAGGTCCGGTTCTGGCAGCAATGCAACAAACTCATTCAGGCGGTGCCCGTGTACGAAACGGCCCGCATTCGCGCGAAGGAACGCAACAAGGAGTTCAAAAGCGCGAAGCTGTTCTGGTGGTTCAACCAGGGCGCTGCGGTGGACATCTCCGTGACGCCGAAACCGCACTACGCGGTGAACGGCGATAAAGCGTTCGGCATTACAGGGACGCCGCCAGAAGTGGCCGAAGGACTGGAGCGGCTGTACGGTCCGTTCCCGTTCGCGGCGTTCTGGGGTCCGATGGCCGGTGTGAAATGCACGCAGTGGATTGCGAAGGCCGCCGCGAACGTGTTGCAATTCGAGAAGCCGCACCTGACGCTCGCGTACCTGCCGCACCTCGACTACGAACCGCAGCGGTTCGGGCCAAAAGGCTGCGATATGGCGCGCTGTGTGAAAGAGTTGGACGATGCGTGCGAACCGCTGCTCGACGTGGCGAAGGAACGCGGCGCGCAGGTTTGGGTGGTGAGCGAATACGGACACTGCGACGTAACGCGCCCCGTGTACCTGAACCGCGTGCTGCGCGAAGCGGGGTTGCTCCAGGTGCGAGGCGGGCCGTTCGGCGAACACCTCGACCTGTACGGTTCGCGTGCCTTCGCAGTGGTGGATCACCAACTCGCGCACGTCTACATTCGCGACCCGGAGGACATCGCCCACGTTCGCGCGGTGCTCGCCGCAGTGCCGGGCGTGGCGAAACTCTACGCCGGCGAGGAACGCGCCGATATTCACCTGAACCATCACCGCAGCGGCGAACTCGTTCTGCTGTCCGAACCGGACGCGTGGTTCGCGTACCCGTTCTGGCTCGACGACGCGCTTGCGCCAGATTATGCGCGCGCGGTCGCCATCCACGCGAAGCCTGGCTTCGACCCGTGCGAACTGTTCTTCGATCCCAAGTTGCGGTTCCCCAAACTTCGGGTCGCGTGCCGGCTGCTCCAGAAGAAACTCGGGTTCCGCACGACGTTTGATGTCGTGCCGCTGGGCGCGGAGATTGTTCGCGGCAGCCACGGTCTCGCGGCGGCCGACCCGCTCGACCGGCCCATCCTCATCGGCCACGGCCCGACGCCGTCCGCGAGCGTGCCCATGACGCAGGTGAAGGAAATGCTGCTGACCGCGCTGGGGTTGGAGTAGTGGTACGCCCCGCCCTTGTGGGCGGGGTGCGCCAACATTCACCCGATCAACTTACGCAGTTCCTTGACGTATTTCGGCACGGCCACCTTCGGGTCCGCGGCGGCTTCGTACTCCAGCGCCACGTAGCCGTGGAAGTTCGCGTCCTTCAGGATCTTCACGACCTTCGCGAGGTCGGCTTCTTCCTTCTTGCCGCTGGGATACACTTCGGTCTTCACCTGCGACACGACACCGTAAGGCGCGATCTTCGCGATGTCCGCGTACGGGTCTGCGGTCTTGAAGTTGCCCGTGTCGATGTTCACGCCCAGCGCCGCGCTCTTCACCGGCTTCACGAGCGCGAGCAGTTGCTCCGGGGTCGCGGTGATGCCGCCGTGGTTCTCCATCGCCAGCACGATGCCGTGCTTCTCCGCGACCGCGCAGCACTCCACGATCGCCGCGACCACGCGTTTCTGGGCCTCTTCGAGCGTGTCGTCTTTTTCCAAGTTGCCCGCGAAGATGCGGACGGTCTTCGCACCCACCTTCGCGGCGCGCTCGGTCCAGTCCTTCACGCTTTGAATCTGCGCCTTGTACTTCGCGGGATCCTTCACGCAGAAGTTGTTGCCGACCGGCACTCCGGAGATCGCGAGCTTCTTCTTGGCCGCGTGCGACTTGAGCTTCTCCGCGTAGGCGTCGGTGGTTTCAGCCCAGTAGTACGACGTGAGTTCGACCGCGTCGAGCGGCAACTCCGCTGCGAGGTCGATGAACTCGAACAGCGTCATCGTTGGCTTCATCAGGTTGAGCTGCTTATTGAAACTGTACGCGGCGAGTGCGAGCTTCAATTCTGGCTTGTTACCGGGGCGCTTGATGGGGTCGATCGCTCGCGCGAGCGAGGGACATAAGCCCCCTGTTGCGAGGGCCGCAGACGTGGTGAGGAACTGACGGCGGGAGAGTGACATTGCAAAACTCCTGGAGAATAGAGACGGCGCCGACAGTTTACACGCACGCGCGAACTTAGGGTATCATCCGTTTCGCCCTTCCCTCATACAAGGAGATGCCATGTCACGGTTCCGTTTCGTGTCGGTACTCGTGGTTGTCGCACTCGCCGCGACTGCCGATCTTGCCCCAGCCATTTTCATTCGGGTCGAAACCGAGAAGGTGCCCGTCGAACGCATCGCGAAGAACCTCGAAGAGGCAATCAAGAAGAACCCGAAGGACGCGGGCGCGGTGCTGAACCTCGCACGCGTCCACGCGATGGCGTACGCGCTCCGGTCCGAAGAGGTACCGGTGAATAAGAAGTCGCCCGACGCGATCTGGTTCGGGTACACACCGCCAATTGTGCCGTTCCATAGTGTGGCGAAGACCGAGGACAAGGAGAGGTTGAAGGCCGCCAACGCGCACCTCGAAAAGGCGATCAAGCTCTACGAGGACGCAATGAAACTCAACCCGGCCGACCTGCGCGCGAAACTCGGGCACGCCTGGCTGCTGTCACAGACGGACAAGAAAGACGACGCGATCAAGGCGCTGCGGGTGACAGTCGAGGAGAGTTGGAAGAAGGACAAGGATTTGAAGGCACTCGGATTGAATGGAGCCACGGTTACGTCCGAAGGCGCGGGCTACCTGATTCCGCTGCTCGACAAGGAGAAGGACAAAGACGAGATCGCTACGCTCAACGAACGCATCGCCCAACTGAAAAAGCTCCCGCGGCCGATCACGCCGATCGCCGTGCCGCTCAAGGACGGTCTCACCGCGACCGACCTCGAAGCCCGCAACGCGTCGGTCGCGTTCGACGCCGATGGCACTGGTCTTCAGAAGAAGTGGACGTGGATCAACCCAAACGCCGCGTGGCTCGTCCACGACCCGAAACACAGCGGGAAGGTGACCTCCGCGCTGCAGATGTTCGGTAACGTCACGTTCTGGCTGTTCTGGGAGACGGGCTACGACGCCATGGCGTCTCTCGACGACAACGGCGACGGTGTGCTGAGCGGTGCGGAACTGTCTGGGCTGGCGCTGTGGCACGACGCGAACGGCAACGGCGTGTGCGACGCGGGCGAGGTGAAGTCGCTCGCGGAATACGGTATCGCGTCGCTGTCGTGCAAGTTTGAGCGTGACTCGAAACACCCGGATCACGTCGCGCACTCGAAAGCCGGTGTCACGTTCAAGGACGGCACGTCGCGCCCGACGTTCGATTTGGTGCTGCACCCGGCGAAATCAAAGTGAGGAGTGATGAGTGATGAGTGATGAGTGGAAGGCAGCGACCAAAGCCACGACACTGTCACTTATCACTTTTCTGCTTCGCGGAATGTCGCGGTGGGCGCTACCGTACCGACGATCACGTCCGGTGGCGACCATCCGGCCGCCTGCGGTTTGTACTCGACAGCCGCCTTGCCGCTCACCGACGCGACCTTCAGCCACGCATTGCGCGTCAGCGTGACGGCAACCTTCGTGTCGGTGCCGTTGATGTCGCCCTTGAATTCGACGACGCGGGCGGTGATCGCGACCGTCGAACCGTTGTCGATCTTCGACCCCTCTTTTGTGCCAATCGTGAGTGCCGTGAACTTCACCTCGCCACCGGGCGCGTTGATCTCGACGACCGATTTGTTGTCTACCTTCCCGGTGATGTGAACCGTCCCGTTCGGCGCGTACAGTTTGATCATTGAGCGATTGTCGATCTTGCCGCTGATGGTGACCGTGCCGACTTCGAGGCCAGAAGCGTCGAGGATCGCGCCGGCGTCCAGCATGTATACTTTGAGCGTTTTCACCTTCCCTTTGAGGATGACGTGCTCGCCGGTTTTCAACGGGAAGGGGAGGGTGAAGACGTCCGGCGGGTTGGGGCCGACGTCGATGGTGGTAACACGCCACGGTGGGGGCGGGGCCACGACCGGTCTGGGGGCTGGTGCAAGTGTCGGACCACTATCGGTGAGTTTTGCACGCGGCTCGTGCGGCATCGGCGCGACAACCGGCCCACTCGGTTTGGGTTGCTCCGCGGGTCGTATGGGTGGTTCGTCCGGCTTCGCTGCGACTTCGGTTGGGTCGTCGTTCTTTTCCGGCTTCGCATCGTCGATCGCCTGAACGCCGAATACGCCGCACACACCGACGAGGGCGCCGAAGAAGAACGTTGCCACGCCGAGATTGCGCGTTTGCGGATCGGGTGTACGTGTCGGGGCGGGCGCGCCAGGGCCGTACAGTTCGCTTGCGTCGGCCGGCAGCCCGTCGGTCGGGTCCGCGTCGGCCGGCTTCGTGCGGCGCGCGGGTGCGCTCGTTGCGACGGGCGCCGCGGCGCACACCGGGCATGGCTTCGCACCGAGTTCGGACTCGGCACGCGGCAACCCGCAGTCGGGACAAGCACCCATCGCCACCGTTTTCCCTCGCGGGCCATTATTGCTTCGACGGCCCGAAAACGGGCGGCCATTTTATTCTAACCGGAAGACGTAACCAGAGCGAGGACGGACTGCCGGTCGTCACGCGCCCGCGAGGACCGGCAGCACGTATGGTCCCTTCGGGATGACCGCGAGCGTTGCGCCGGGGCCGTACTCCGCGAGCGAATCCGCGACCGCCCGTTCTACCGAGTCCACAGGCTCCACCCGACACCGACGCAACACGTCCGCCGGAAGCCCGCCGCTCACGACTTTCACGCGACAGTGCGACAGCACCTTCTTCAGCATTATCAACTGCCATTCGTCCATCGCGCACGTCTCGGATTCCGACGGGCGGTCGTACGCGCCGGTTGCTTCGTACGCGTCCAGCATCGCGCGGAACTCGTGGCTGCCAAGCCCTTCCGTTAGGCTCGCGGCAAGCACGATCGTGCCGCCCTTGCGCACGATGGGCAGCGCACCGGTCAGGCCCTTCACTGCCTGATACCACGTCGTGTCGAGCGGGTAGCCGGCACAGCTTGTCACCACGATGTCCACTGGCTTCGGCACGCTCGCCTTCACCACGGCGCGACAGAACTGCACGCCCTGTTCCCACGCTTTAATCATGTCGCCGGCCCACAGGCCGGTGACGCGACGATTCCCGTCGATGCACACGTTCACGATGAAGTCGCACCCGGCCATCAGCGCGATGCGCGTGTTCTCCTCGTGAACTGGGTTGCCGTCCACGCTGCCGCAGTCCGCTTTCGGGTGTTCGAGGAACTTCGGTCCGTGCCACACCTTCACGGTTTCGAGCGCCGCGATACCGGGGCAGATGAGCTTCCGCCCGCCGCTGTAACCGGCCATCAGGTGCGGTTCGATCAGGCCCGTGGTGATCTTCAGTTCGGCCCGCGTGTACCGGCTGTCGATCCACGCGGGCACGCCCTTCGGCGTGGTGCCGAGGTAGTCGTGTTCTTCCTTTACCTTGCCGTGGTGGTTCTCGCAGCGGTAATTCGTCGCGACGTACTCGCCGACCAGTTCGATCAGTTCCTCGCCTTCGTTGGGCCGGTGAAGCCCGGTCGCGACGAGAACCGTGATGCCGGTTCGCGGAATGCCCGCGGCTTCGAGCGTGCGGAGTACTGGCGGCAGGATCATCTTGTTCGGAACGGGGCGCGTGATGTCGCAGATGACGACGCACGCGGTCTTCTTGCCCTTCGCCAGTTCCGAAAGCGGCTTCGTGCCGATGGGGTTCGTGAGCGCGGCTTCGAGCGCCGCTTCTGGGTCCGTGAGCGGGCTCGCGGGGCGTATCGCGAGCGGCGGCACAAGGAGCCGGTCGTCCGGAAGCGTGATCGGAAGCCCGGTCTTGCCATAGTCGAGGGTTACTTGCATTCGCGTGTTTGGTGTTTGGTGTTTGGTGTTTGGGGTCTGCCTCGGTGACTGGACAGCAACCAGTGACGGTAATAATATCACATTTCACGTTTTGCTCCCGGCGCACACGGTGCTGGCCAAAACACGAAACACCAAACACAAAACACCGAACACGACCATGTCCATCGACAAGAGCCTGAAGCGCAAAGCCGGTTTATCCCGTCAGCGATGCGTGCTGACCCGCGCCGAGCGCATCGCGAAGATGCTGGAGAACGGGCGGTTCGGCACCGACACCAGCCCGTATGGGTTGCCGAAGACCCGCGTCCAGAAGGTCGCGCTGAAGAAGAAGGTCAAGAAGGAAGCCGTCGAGGGCGACGCCGCGGCAGGTGCGACCCCGGCGGCCGGCGCCGCGGCCGGCGCGAAGGCGTCCGCCGGGAAGAAATAACGGGTTCGTTGCTTTGGTCTTTGGTCACAGGGCTTCCGCCCCGTGCTACGTCCGACGGCCCCTCCGGGGCGAAGACAAAGGCAACATGCCCTGTCTTCGCCCCGGAGGGGCCGTCGGACGTAGCACGGGGCGGAAGCCCTGTGTGTTGGGTTACCCATGCCACTCGCATACATCGCACTCGGCTCCAACCTCGGCGACCGCTGGGCCACGCTCGCGACCGCGGTGCGCCGGCTCCGCGCCGAACCCGGCGTGCGCGTGGTTGCGAGTTCCGCGTTCTACGAAACCGCACCGGTGAACTGCCCCCCCGGTTCCGGCGAGTTCCTCAACGCGGTCGTCGCCATCGAAACCGACCGCGCGCCGCACGACCTTCTTCAACTCCTACTCCGCATCGAACGGCAGTTCGGCCGCGTGCGCAGCGAGCCTAACTCGCCGCGCACGCTCGACCTCGATCTCATCCTGTCTGGCGATGCGGTCATCAACACGCCGGAGTTGCTCGTCCCGCATCCGCGGATGCACGAACGCGCGTTCGTGTTGGTGCCACTGGCGGAAATCGCGTCGGATGCTGTTCACCCAGTGCTGAAGAAGTCAGTGCGCGAACTCCTCGGCGCGGTCGCGACGGACGACATCCGCGCGCTGACGCGACCGGCGCCCGCCCAGACCCTTGCGGGGCTTCGCGCGCTCGTCACCGGTTCGACGAGCGGCATCGGGAACGCCATCGCGACCGCGTTCGCGGACCACGGCGCCGACGTGATCCCCCACGGCCGGCGGAGCGCACCGGGTCGGCATATCCCGGCCGATCTTCGCGATGCGGCGCAAGTGGACCGGCTCGCGAACGAAGCCTGGGACTCGCTCGGCGGGCTGGACATCCTCGTGTGCAACGCGGGCGCAGACACGCTCACTGGCGACGCGGCGAAATGGTCCTTTGACGAGAAACTCGACGCGCTGCTCGCGGTCGATCTGAAGGCGACGATGCGCCTTTCGCGCGACCTCGGACGGCGCATGAAGGCACGCGGTCGCGGATGCATCATCACGGTGGGTTGGGATCAGGCCGAGACCGGGATGGAGGGCGACAGCGGGGAGTTGTTCGCGGCGGTGAAGGGCGCGGTGGCGTGCTTTACTCGCAGCCTTGCGCTTTCGCTGGCGCCGGAAGTGCGTGTGAACTGCATCGCACCGGGCTGGATACGCACCGCGTGGGGCGAGACCGCTTCGCAGGTGTGGCAGAACCGCGTGCGCGACGAAACGCCGCTGTCGGTGTGGGGATTGCCGGAAGACGTGGCTGCGGCGGCGCTGTGGCTGGCAAGCCCGGCGGCCGCGTTCGTCACCGGGCAGACAATCCGCGTCAACGGCGGAGC
>SXID01000010.1 GCA_005772955.1 Planctomycetia bacterium | reverse complement strand
CGCTGGTCTACTCCGCGGGCGATTCGCTGTTCGTGTGGGACACGGTCGCCGCCCGCGAGGTGACCCGGTTGCACCTGGAATCGGAATACCTCATGGACGCGGCCTTCACCCCGGACGGGCGCCGACTGGTCACCGCGAGCAAGGAAGGCGCGGCTCGCGTATGGGACACCACGACGTGGACGTGCGAGCGGACGTTCGCGTGGGACGTGGGTCCGCTCCGCGCGGTGGCGGTTGCACCGGATGGCGCGCGCGCCGCAGTCGCCGGTAACACCGGGCGCGTGGTCGTGTGGGATCTCGACGTGTGAGCGAAGTCACTTC
Source organism: Planctomycetia bacterium (assembly GCA_005772955.1). Classification (GTDB taxonomy): domain Bacteria; phylum Planctomycetota; class Planctomycetia; order Gemmatales; family Gemmataceae; genus Gemmata. The sequence goes on along the minus strand of SXID01000010.1, from coordinate 49,097 downwards.
GGCTGTACTTGGAGCTTCTCGATGGTGAACCCATCGAACGTCGCGGCGGCGATCTGGTGCGTCGAGTGCGCGAAGAACACACCGACGGTCACTTCGTCGGGGAAGTCCAGACCCTGCCGCGGGGTGAATGGCACCGACCACTCTTTCCCGTCGAAACTGTGCGATACCGTGACGACCTTGTCCTTGCGTGCGATCCGCAGGTACGTGGACTTGCCCGCGGGAACCTGCGCCCGCGTACTGCCCGACCCGCCGCCGGGGAACCACGTGTCGATCCACACCACACGCCTCAGTTCGTCCTGCACGACACCGTTGAGCTTCGTGTGGTACTGGTACAGGTGCAACTCAATACTGTAGCCGCCGCCAGTGATGAGCAACCCGGTCCGCGTGCCTGGCCAGGCGTCCTCGTGCTTGTTCATCGGGTTAGGCGGGGTCGCGTCGGCCACCTTCACAGTTACTTCAAAGTCGCCGGACACGGTGCGTGTCGCGCGGGGCATGTTCATGCCCTTGCCGTGGATGTACCCGCGAGCCGGTTGGCCGATCGTGCGGAGCGTGAGTTGCTTGCCGTTCAGTTCAAACTCGCCGACGCCGTCGGTCTTGCCCCAGAGTTTCGCGAGCCGTTCCTTCTCGGACGGCGGCGGCACCGGCGCCGCGCCCACACCAGCAACGAAAACGAGCGCGACGAGAACGACAACGCGGAGCATGGAGCGAGCCTCAAGAACGTCGGTACACGAGGGGCGGGTCACTTCGGCTTGGTGATTGTGAACCCGTCGAACGTGGCGTGCGCAAACTGGTAGGTGGAGTGCGCGAAGAATACGCCGACCGTGACCTCGTCGGGAAAGCCCATGTCGATGTTCTTGAACGGGTTGTTCGGGACCGACCACTTCGTCCCGTCGGAACTGTGCGACATCAGGATTTCTTTGCCCTTGCGCGTGAGCCGCACGTATGTGGACTTGCCGTTCTCGGGCACCCCTGACGACCCGCCCGCGCCGCCTCGCGGATACGACGCTTCAATCCGCAAACTGCGTTGAAGGTTCTGGTTCACCGCACCGGGGAACTGCTGGTAGGACTGGCCCAGGGAGTATCGGAAGATGGACGCTTCGCCCTGAATGTACAACCCGGCGGTCGTCTCGGCGGCCCCGGTATCGTTCTTCGCGTCCTTGTTCGGTGCAGTCGCTTCGAGCACGCAGACCGTGATCTCGAAGTCGCCGCTGACGACGTGCTTGGTGCGCGGCGCCGACGGGCGCTGGCCCCACGCGAAGTCGCGGTTCGGCCGACCGATTGTCGAGCGCACCGTGAGTTGCTTGCCGGCCAACTCGAACTCGCCCTGACCCTCGGTCTTACCCCAGAGTTTCGCAAGCCGTTCCTTTTCGGACGGCGGCGGCACCGGCGCCGCGACCACCACACCGGTCACGGCGACAGCGGAAACGAACGCGACGATGGCGGCACTGCGGAGCATGAGGTAAATCTCAAGGGAATCAGTACACAGGATGGCGAGCCGCTACTCTGGTCTGGTAACAGTGTAGCCGACGAACACGATGTCCGCCGCTTCCTTCGTGTTGTGGTGGGCAAAGAGGCCGACCCGGAGCTTCTCCGGTGCGTTCACTGCGACCGATTGCAACTCTTCCCACTTCTTCCCGTCCGCGCTCGCTTCCGCGGTAAACTTGTCGCCGCGTCGCGTGAGCCGCACCTGCAACGGTCCAATCGACCCGCGGTGACTGGAGTAGCAACTCCGGCTCGCGGCGGGGTTGAGCCGACGCACGGTGGAGTCGAACGATCCGTCCCAGACCAGTTTCGCGTTGAAGTCGTACCGGAGGACGTGGTGCCGCTCGGCGGTGAAGTAGTGCCCTTCGCCCAGCACGACGCCGATCCCGCCGCCCATTTGCGCGGGAACGAGGTCCGGCGGGGTCGGTGGCCTTGGGCACGTGATCCCGACGCACGCGACGAAGTCGCCGCTAATCTCGCGCGTGATGCGAGTCGCGTCCAGAGGCGTCGGTTTTTGTGAGGGCGGTTTCCGTGGGTCGAACGGTTCGTCCACGTGCGCGGCGAGCGCGATAGTGAGGCGGTCGCCGCCGAGGGAGAACGTGCCGCGTTTCTTCTCGTCAGCGCGGGTGCCGTAGAGCTTTAACAGGCGTTCTTCGGTTTGCGTGTCCTTCGGCACCGGCGCGGCGAATGCGCCCGCAGCCGCGCCGGCGAGCAATGCGAACAGCGCGGGGCGGGTCATGCGAATCCTCGACTCAATACAGCTTGTCGATCGGCAGCACGCCGCCGGGGAGGATCGGACTGGGGCGGTTCGACACGTCGTACACCATCGCGTGCGGGTCCAAACCCAGGTTCTTGTACACGGTCGCGAGCACGTTCGCGTACGGAACCGGTTCGTCCTTTGCTTCGCCCGCGGCGCTGTCGGTGCTGCCGATCACCTGACCGGTCTTCATCCCGCCGCCGCTGAGCAGCGCGAAGTTCACGCGCGCCCAGTGGTCGCGGCCCGCGTCCTTGTTGATCTTCGGCGTGCGGCCAAACTCGCCCCACACGCACACCGTCACGTCCTTGTCCAGCCCTCGCGCGTAGATGTCTTCGACCAGCGCGGACACGCCGGTGTCGAACAGCGGCAGGTGGTCTTTCAGGTACTTGAAGTTGCCGCCGTGCGTGTCCCAGAAACCGTACGCGACCGTGACGACGCGGCACCCGGCTTCGACCAGTCGGCGGGCCATCAGCAGTTGGTCGTTCCACTGCGGAGCGCCGTCCCCGAGGTGTCGTGGCGAACCCTTGCCATACCGCTGGCGGGTGCGGTCGGGTTCCTTTGTTACGTCGAGCGCTTCCACCAACTTGCTTGAGGTGAGCACGTCGAACGCGCGGTCGTGGAACGTGTCGGCGCTGATCGCGTTCGTTTGGCCCGCGGACTTGCGGAACGCGTCCATCTTTTCGAGGAGCGCGCGGCGATCCTTGAGTTCGTCGGGCGTGACCGCGAGGTTCTTCATCACCGCGAGTTCGTCGCCATCGACCTTCGCGGGCGCGGCACTGCGGCCGAGGTTCGCGGGGCCGGGCGAGTTGTACGGCTTGTGTTGCATCGTGGGCGACAGGTCCACGAACGCGGGCACGGTGGGGTCGGTCTGACCCTGCATGCGTGCAACCACGCTCCCGAAGTGCGGCTTGTTCTCGCGCTTGGCCGCGTCCATTGTCGTCGCCGTCATGCTCTGCCACGAACTGTGTTCGTCGCGTTGCCCAACCAGCGAGCGGATCACCGCGAGCTTATCGGCGCACTTCGCGAGCTTCGGCACGTGTTCGCCGAACTGAATGCCGGTGACGTTCGTCGCGATCGGCTTGAACTCGCCCTTGAGTTCCGCCGGGCCGTTCGGCTTCAGGTCGAACGTGTCCTGGTGCGCCATCCCGCCCGACAGGTACACCATGATGACCGACTTGTGCGATTTCTTCCCGCTCGCGGCCTCGGCGCGCATGAGTTGCGGTAGCGTGAGGCCACCAACGCCAAGCGCACCGACCTTGAGGAACGACCGGCGCGAAAGGCCGTCGCAGTAGCGTGCCTGGTTACCGTAAACGGTGAGCATCGAGCAGACTCCGTTGCGGAGTGAGAAGGCGGGAGTGTGGTGGGAGAGCAGTGAAAGAATATACCGCGCGGCGGTGCGGTACGCGACCCGAATTCCGCAGAACGTTGGATCTGAGGGGGCGGGTGAACGCAGTGCGGTGGCTTCGGCTCGCGTAAGCGGGACCGCGGGAGCGGCGCCGCTCGCACGCTCGTCGCGGGTGCGGGTTCGCCGAGAGCTACTTCTTCGCCGCGATGCACCACAGGTGCTTGTAGGTGCGGATGAAGAGTTCGCCGTCGGACGCGGCGATTGACGCGCGCGTGGTCGCGCCGTCGAGCTTGTTCGCCGCGACCTCGTCGTACTCCTTCGGGTTAGCCGCGAAGACGAGTGTTTCGCCGCGCTGCGACGTGAGGTAGAGCTTTCCGTCGGCCTGAACGATGCTGCTCCACGACCCGCCCGCGACGGGCTTGTCCCACGCCTGCTTGCCGGTCTTGAGGTCGATACAGATGATGCTCGGTTCGTTCACGACGAACGCGTGATCGCCGATGATGACCCCGGAGCCAATGCGCTGCGGGTTCCGGGCCGTGCGGAACAGCCGGTGCGTGTCGGTCACATCACCCGAGCCGCCGGTCTTCACGCCGATCGCGGCCCCGCCGTATCCGGCCGCCGAGAACACGTACTTGTCGCTCACCAGTGCCGACGTGTACGTCAGGCGATCTTGTCCGCCTTCCTTCTCCAACCCTTTGCAGTTCCAGATCGGCTTGCCGGTGTCCGGTTCGTAGCTCTTCACTTGTGCCGGCCAGCTAACAACCAACTCGGTACGGTCGCCGGTCTTCGCGATCACCGGCGTGCTCCACGACCCGATGTAGTCGGCCGCCTTCTGCTCGTCGTTCTTCCACACTTCCTTGCCGGTCTTCTTGTCCAGCGCGATCAGGAACACCGTCGCGTGCGGGCCGAAGTTGTGGATGACCAGATCCTTGTAGATGATCGGCGACGCGGCGCTGCCCCAGATGTGATCGCACGCCCCGAACTTCTTGTTCCAGAGTTCCTTGCCGGTGAAGTCGTAGCAGTACATGCCGGCCGAACCGTGGAACACGACGACGCGCTCGCCGTCCGTGACCGGCGACGCGGCGCAGTACGTGTTCGTGCCGTGAATCACCTCCTTGCCGTCGAACTCGACCGTCTTCTCCCACAGCTTCGAGCCGTCCTTGCGGTCGAGACAGTACAACGACCGCTTCTTGCCTTTGTCGGTCGCCTGCGTGAGGAAGATCTTGTCGCCCCAGACGATCGGCGTGGAGTTGCCCGCGTCCGGCAGCGCGATTTTCCACTTCACGTTCTCGGTCGCGGACCATTTCGTCGGCAGGTTCTTCTCGGTGGAGACGCCTTGCCCGGTGGGGCCGCGCCACGCGGGCCAGTTGTCGGCGCGCGCGGTTGTGGTCAGCGAGAACGTGACTGCAGCGAGGAAACACGCGGCAGCGATGCGAACGAGTGGCATGGAAAACTCCGGGAGAGGGAACGAGGCGGGAAGCGGCATTATGGCGCGCCGGCATAGAATTGGGCAAGGAGGTTTGCCATGCTGCCGTTCCCGATTGATGCTGTTCCGCCGCTAAACGGGGTTCGTGTGCTTGATGCCGCGCGCGTGCTGGCCGGGCCGTTCTGCGGGCAGTTGCTCGCGGACCTCGGCGCCGATGTCATCAAGCTCGAACGCCCCGGCGCCGGCGACGACACCCGTGGTTGGGGGCCGCCCTACGTTCCAGGGTTCAATGACCTCTCCGCGTACTTCCTTTCGTGTAATCGCGGGAAAAGATCGCTCACGCTCGACATCGGCAGTCCCGATGGCTCGGACATCTTCCATCGGTTGCTCGCGAAGTGCGATGTGCTGATCGAAAACTTCCGCACCGACAGCGCGGAGAAACTCGGCCTCGCGCCAGACGCGCTGCTTGCGCGCCATCCCAAGTTAATCGCGTGCTCCATCTCCGGCTTCGGGCGCACTGGACCGATGCGTGACTCGCCTGGTTACGACTTCGCGATTCAGGCGCTGAGTGGCTTGATGAACATCACTGGGCCGCCGGACGGCCCGCCGTACAAGGTGGGCGTGGCGCTCGCGGACATCCTCACGGGCCTCTACGCGTCGAACGCGATCCTCGCGGCACTTCACGCGCGGTCGCGCACCGGTCACGGCTACGCGATCGACCTCGCGCTCACCGACTGCGCGCTCGCGGCCCAGGTGAACGTCGCGCAAGCGTACCTCACAAGCGGTAAGGTTCCGCAACGACAAGGCAACGCGCACCTCCAGATTGTGCCGTATCAACTCTTCGCGACGCTCGACGGCTGGCTCGTGCTGAACGTCGGAAACGACGGTCAGTGGCGCGCGTTCTGCACCGCGGCGGGCGCAACCGAACTCGGCACCGACGCGCGATTCGCGACCAACCGTCAGCGCGTCGAATTTCGCGCCGAACTGGTGCCGAAGGTAGAAGCTCTAATGAAGCAATTGCCCACCGCGGAGTGGGAGACGCGGCTCGCGGACGCGAACGTGCCGCACGCGGTCGTGCGCACTTACGCGGACACGTTCGCTGACGCGCAGACGCTCGCGCGCGGCATGAAGGTGACCGTGCGCGACCCGGCGGGCAACCCGGTGGACCTGATCGGCAACCCAGTTCACCTGCACGGCGCGCCCGGCGCCGAACCGACGATGCCGCCGCGCCTCGGCGAGCAGACCGCGAGCGTGTTAGGCGAGTTGCTGGGCCTGGACGCGGAAGAAGTGGGGGCACTGAAGGCAAAGGGCGTGGTGTGAGAATCGATTCTCGGAGGTTGAGTAGTGCCAATTGCAGCCAGAGAGTACGTTTCGACACGCGGCCTCGGAGATTTGGTCGGCTGTCGGCAGGCCATGGAAGCATTCGCGAGCACCGTCGACGACCTCAATGCCGGCGAGCCGGAAAGCCGCGCTACGTTCTTCGCTCGGGTGTTGTTCTCTCCCGCGGATATGGAAGAGGAGTGCCTTCGTCCCACCGAAGTCACCGCGATAACGGGAGGCGTATTTCCGTGCCTCTGGGTGAACATCACCTTCGACCCCGATCGGCTCCCGCTCATCGAAATCGCGCCAATTGAAGCCCTCTGCCAACTCCAATTCCTCGGTGACGTGCGCAGCGAGGGAACATTTCGGTAGCGACGCGGGCGCGGTGGCTTCGTTTCCTGGAAGGGGCTGACGGCGCGCACGCCGTTCTTACAATCTCAGGCACGCTTCCCCTTCGACCTCTTCCTGGAGTGCCTCGCATGCCGACCAACGCGCCGCTCAACCGCAAACTTCGCATGGGCCTCATCGGGGGCGGGCAAGGCGCCTTCATCGGGCGCGTTCACGCCACAGCCGCGGTACTCGATAACCGCGCGAGCCTCGTCGCGGGTGCGCTCTCTAGCGACGCCGCGAAGTCGAAGGCGTCCGCCGCGGATTACGACATCCCCGCGGAACGCGCCTACGGTTCCTACAAGGAGATGGCCGAAACCGAAGCCAAGCGCGCCGACAAGGTGGACTTCGTCTCGGTCGCGACGCCCAATCACACGCACTTCGAGATCGCGAAGACATTCGCGGAAGCCGGCTACAACGTGATCTGCGACAAGCCGCTCACCTTCGACCTCGCCCAAGCGGAAGAGCTGCTCAAGGTGGTCGAGAAGTCGGGCGTGGTGTTCGCCGTCACGCACAACTACACCGGGTATCCGCTCGTGCGGCAGGCGCGCGAGATGGTGCTGAACGGCGACCTCGGCGAGATCAACGCGATCCGCTCCAACTACATCCAGGGCTGGCTCCGCACGCGACTCGAATCGAGCGACCAGAAGCAAGCGAAGTGGCGCACCGACCCCAGCAAGAGCGGGATAGCTGGCTGCTTCGGCGACATCGGCACGCACGCGTACAACCTCGGCCGCTACATCACCGGCCTCTTGCCGAAGGAAATCTCCTGCTCGCTGAAGGTGTTTGAAGAAGGCCGCGCGCTCGATGATTACGGCGTGGCGCTGGTGCGGTTCGACAACGGCGCGCTTGCGACCGTGACCGCGTCGCAGATTTCGCACGGCCGCGAGAACGACCTGTTCATCGAAGTGGACGGCACGAAGGGTGCGATTGAGTGGCACCAGGAAGAACCGAACAAGTTGCTCGTGCGGAAGAACGGCGAACCCCACAAGCTCTACACGCGCAACGGCGGGCCGTACCTGGGCGCCGCGCAGGGTGCGAGCGTCCGCCTGCCGTCGGGCCACCCGGAAGCGTTCTTCGAGGCGTTCGCGAACGTCTACAACACCGCGTACGACGCGATCGTGAAGCGCGCGAACGGCGAGAAGTTCGAGACCGTGAACACGGTGTACCCGAACATCTACGACGGTGTGGAGGGGATGCTGTTCATCACGAAGTGCGTGGAGAGCAGCAAGGCGAACGGCGGGTGGATCGCGTTCCGCCACCCGAAAAGCCGGAAGTGACCCGTGTTCTTGGCGGGCCGAGGTGTTCGGCGCGCTCGCTCCGGTCGCCGGGAAGGAAGAACTGCCCGTGAATTGGTAAAGCGAGTCAGCGGACGAGAGGCACGACCTCGCGCGCGAACCGCGCGGTGAACTTGTCCGCGCCGCGCTTCAAGACGTGATGCGAATCGAAAAAGTCCTCTTCGTCCAGCCACAACCGCGCGTCGATGACCAGCGCGCCGAATTCACTCGCGACGCTCGCGATGTACCCGTCAAACCGCTTTAGCCCCTCTGGGTCGTACCAACTGCGGAACGTCGGTCCTTCTGGCGAGCGCAACAGCACGACGCGGATGCTGTGGTCGGTGGCTTGCTTCAGAGTGTCGCGAAACGCCAGGTCCGCGGTCGGACGCACGGTCATGTGCCGCAGGTACTTGCCGTAGTTCCTGTGCTCGGACGCGGTTCGCCTCGTGCGCTCGGCAGGACTCACCTCGATCTCCGCGACCTTGTGCCCACCCCGCGAGTGGTGGACCTGATAACCCGCGAGCGGGTCGGCGACACGCGCGAGGTCGGTCGCGCGGATCAACCGGTGGCGCAGAAAGTGGTAGTCCGAGTCGAACGGCTTGTCCGAGTACCGGCGTGCTAGCGACACTTCCGAGACAGCAAAATGCCCATTCACGAACCGCTGGTTCTCCTTCACGAAGAACGACGGCATCACTTCGATCACCACCACTGCGGGCTTCACCCCATCGCGCAGGAATCGGTGCAAGAGCACCCGGTTCAGCGTCGGTCCCGCGCCGACGTGCGAGCCGTTCACCCAGTAGACGCCGTTTGGTTCCGTCAGTTGCTCCGGGTGGAAACTCCAGACGGTGCGCGAACTCCCCAGCACAACCCCGAGCGGTCGATTCGGGTGTTCGGCGACGGCGGCGCGAACGAGTTGCAACCGGGCGTGGTAATCGGGGTCCGTGATTTCGGGAACGGCGGCTTCGGCGCCAGCCCAGACCGCCAAGAACACCAGCACGAACACAGGCGGGAGCAGCGCCAGCGTGAGCCGCGCACGCGACCGCGCGGTGAATCGGCGCGACGTGCGGCTTGGCGATTCGTGCGAATGGCGCCGGAGCAGCGCGACCGCGACCCGTGAGACGGAAAGGCGCATGTCGGTGTATCGGACAACCATCGCCGTCAACTTGATTGCAACCGGCACAATCGGAACCGTCACGAACCGGTCGGGGTCGCGTCGGGTTCCGCGACGCTCACCGGGCGCGGCACGTCGCGCATGGTTCTCTTCACCTCGTCGGAGTCTGGTTCCGGTGGCAGCACCACCGGGCGCGACTTCGACGGCAACGGCTTCCGCATCAACGCCGCGATCCGCTTCCCGCGCTTCAGCGCGTCGTCCCACAACGAGTACGCAACCGGCGTCACCAGCAGCGATAGCAACAGCGAGAGCAGTTGCCCGCCGAGAATCACTTTCGCCATGCTCGCCCGCGCGCCCGCGCCGGGGCCGCGACCGGTTGCGATAGGAATCATCGCGGCCACAAGCATCACGGTCGTCATCAAGATCGGCCGGAACCGCGCCTCGTTTGCCTTCAAGATGGCTTCGTCACGCGGCAAACCCTTCGCGATCAGCACGTTCGTGTAGTCCACCTGCAAGATGCCGTTCTTCTTCACGATGCCGAACAGCATGAACAGCCCGATCATCGCGTAGATGTCGAGCGGGGTTTGCAGGATCATGAGCGAGATCAGCGCGAACGGCAGCGTGAGCGGAACCGCCATGAGGATCGTGATCGGATGAACCAGGCTCTCGAACTGCGCCGCGAGGATCATGTACATGAAGATGAACGCGAGGATGAACGCCATCAGGAAGTTCGAGTTCGAGTCGGCCATCAGTTTCGCTTCGCCGAGGAACTCGTAGCGGTACTCTGGCGGCAGGTCGAGTTCCTTCACGTAGGCTTGCACCTCCGGGAGTGCGTCACCGAGCGCCACTCCGGGCGCGAAGTTGCACTGCACGCCAATCTGCCGCTGCCGGTTGTACCGCTCGATGGTCGCCGGGCCACGCGCGTCGGTCAGTTTCGCGAGTGTGCGAAGTTCGACCAACTGCCCCCTCGCGTCGGGCACGGTGAGCGCGTCGATCGCGGACACACGGTCGCGGTTGGGCAGCGCGGCGCGGAGCCACACGTCATACTGGTCCGCGCCCTCCTTGTACTTCGTTACCGGTTCGCCGCCGACCAACAGACCGAGAGCGGTGGCCACACCTTGTACGTTCACTTTCTGGTCCGCAGCGCGCTGCCGGTCGATGCGCACCTGAAGTTCCGGATTGCGGCCCGCGGCGTTCGTGTCCACGTCCGTGAACTTCGGGTTCGCCTTCATCTTCTTCACGATCTTCGCGGTGTACTCTTCCAGCTTCGCGTTGTCTGAACCGCGAATGCTTAAGTCGAGTTGCGCGTTCTTGAACGCGCTCGAGCTGATGAGCTTCACGTCTTGCACCGAAGTTCGCAGGTCCGGGTAGTCGGCCATGAGAACACGGGCATCGGCCATCGCGTCGCGCTGACTGAACTCGCGTGTCCGCAGATCGGTCATGCGGCAGTAGATGTTCACCTGCGTCACGTCGCCCTGGCCCTTGGGCGCGCGGCCGTCGGTCGGGCCGATGGTGGCGAACACGTTCGTCACCCCGCGCACCGTCTTGAGCCGCTTCTCAATATCCGCGACCTGCGCTTCGCCCGTCTTGAGCGTGGTCCCTTCCTTCAGCGTGACGGTGACTTCAAACTCGCTCTGGTCGTCTTTCGGAACGAAGTCGGTGCCGACGATCATGAACAGGAACGGCGTGCTGAGGAACGTGGCGATGGTGGTGAGTACGATCACCCACCGGTGTCGTAGCGACCACGCGAGGATGCCGACGTAGCGCCGCGTGAGCCACCCGGAGGCGTGGGAAGCCGCTTGCGGTTTCGCGAGTGGCCCCTCGTGCGTACCGGGCGAAGCCGCAAGCGGCTTCCCCTTCAGCACCCAGGCGCACAGCATCGGCGTGAGCGTGAAGCTGACCCCCATGCTCATCAGAATCGCGAACGCGACCACGAACCCGAAACTGTTGAAGAACCGACCGACCTGACCGGACATGAACGCGATCGGCGCGAAAATTACCACCAGCGAAAGCGTCGTCGCCAGCACCGCCAGCGCGATTTCTTTCGTGGCCTTGCTCGCGGCGCCCCACCCGCTCAAGCCCTCGATTTCCATGTACCGGAACACGTTCTCCAGCACCACCACCGCGTCGTCGATCACCACGCCGACCGCGAGGATGAGACCGAGCAGCGTCATGTTGTTGAGCGAGAAACCCATCACGTCCATGAACGCGAACGTGCCGATGATACTGGTCGGCACCGCGGTCGCGGCGATGAGCGTTGCTCGCCAGTCTCGCAGGAAGATAAAGATCGTCACGATGACGAGGAACGACGCGAGTACAAGGTGGAACTTCACCTCCTCGATCGACCCCTTGATGAACTTCGACTGATCACGAATGACTTCGGTCTTGATGTCGGCCGGGAGCGTCGGCCGAATCTCCGCGAGACGCTTCTTGACCGCGTCGGCCACGGCCACCGTGTTCCCGCCGGACTGTTTCTGGATGATGAGGCTGACCGCGACGTTGCCGTCCAGTCGTGACTTGCCACGCGGTTCTTCCACACCATCGGTGACGGTCGCCACGTCTTTTACGCGGACCGAATACTTTACGCCATCGTTGCCGGTGCGCGTGTTGATGATGACGTTCTCGAAGTCCGCGGGCGTCTGGATGCGGCCAACGGTGCGCAGCCCGAACTCAGTCGCGCCGCTGTCCACCTTCCCGCCGGGCAGCTCGAGGTTCTGGGCTGCGAGCGCCCGCCGTACGTCTTCGGCAGACAGGGTGTGCGCGCGGAGTCGGTCGGGCTTGAGCGTAATGTTCACCGCGCGCTGCTCGCCGCCGATCAGCACCACCGCGCCCACGCCCGTTACCGCCTCCAGGTCTTCCTTGATCTGCTTCTTCGCGATCTCGGTGACTTCGCGCAGTTTCCGCCCTGGCCCCCCGGACACGACTACCGTGACCACGGGCGCCGCATCCAGATTGAACTTCTCGACGATGGGCGGATCGGTGCCGTACGGGAGTCGCGGAAGAAGCGTGGACACCTTGTCACGCACGTCCTGCGCTGCGATGTCGCCGTTGCGTTCGAGTTTGAAGCCGATGACGACGCTCGACACACCTTCGCGCGTGGTACTGCGAAGCTCGTCGATGCCGGAGACGGTGTTGACCGCTTCTTCGACCGGGCGCGTGACGCTCGATTCCATCTCCTCGACGCCCGCGCCGCGCAGCGTGGTCGTGACGACGACAACGGGCACGTCCACGTTGGGAAACAGTTCAACGCCGAGCCGCGAGTACGACGCGATGCCGAGCACCACCGGCCCAAGAACGAGCATTGTGGTGAACACCGGCCGGCGAATGCAGACGTCCCAAATCGCCATTGTGCATTCCGAACGAGAACAGAAGAGGAACTAACCCCAGACGCACAGAGAAGACAGGAGAGAGCGTTGTTTTGAAAAACTCTGCCTTCGGTTTTCTCTCTGCCTGTGCCTCTGCGGTTAGTTCTTCCTCATCGAATCCGAAGTAGGGAGCCGTCCACCAACTGCGATTGCCCGCTCGTGATGACCTTCGCGCCCGCGGGCAGGCCGGTCACTTCGAGCCACTCCTTATCGCGTGTGCCAATCCCGACTTCGATGGCCTTCGCCCGGTCGCCGTCCACGACGAACACCTTGTTCACACCGGCGAACGAGACGATCGCCTCCAACGGCACCGTCACGACGGTGTCGGAACGGATCACGATCTCGGCCGTCACGAACCCGCCGGCTTTCAGTTCGCCGTCGCCGTTGCGCACGCTAATCACCACGCCAAACGTGCGGTTCGCCGCGTCCGTCGTCGGGCTGATCCGCGCGACGATCCCCTTGAACACGCGGTTCGAGAACGCCTCGACGCGTAACTCCACGGCTTGGCCCTCCTGGATTTCCGGCGCGTGCTTCTCCGGGATCGTGACGCCCAACTTCAGCACGTGGTCGATCACCAACCGGTAGCAGTTGGTCACCGGCATCGATTGCACCATCTCGCCCACGGACACCATCTTCCGCGCCACCGCGTACTTGAGCGGCGTCTTGGTCTTACCGAGTTGATTCAACCAGCCCGGCCATTCCTCCGGCGTGGGTGCGTTCAGTTTGGTGTCGGCCAGTTTGCGTTCGGCGTCGTCGAGCGCGGCTTTGAGCCGACGCGCGTTCGCGAGCGTCACACGCGCATCGGTCTCCGCGACCTGCACGCGAGTCTTCGCGACCGTTAACCGGTTAATCGCGGAATCGAGCGCCTGCCGCGTCCCGACGCCGCTTGCGGTTTCTTTCTCGGCGCGCTTCAGTTCCGAGTCCGCGAGTTCCGCGTTGGCCCTGGCCTCGGCGACCGAATCCACTTTCGGGATGTGTTGTTCAAACGCGGCGTCGGTCGCGGGTAGCACGGTCAGTTTCAACTTGCGGAGTTCGGCCTCGAACGCGGGCCTCGCCTGATCGACCGCGAGCCGGTATTCGTGCGCGTCAAGTTCGAGAAGCGGTTCGCCTGGGCCGACGCGGTCGCCCAGATCCTTGAACACGCGGAGTACCTTCCCACTCACCTTTGGGGCGAGCGTCACGTCCTCGTAAGGGTTCAACGTGCCGACAACGGCCACGGTGCGGCGCAGCACCATCGGCTTCGCGTCGGCCACCGTGACCGGCACCGGCTTCGCCTCATCTGGCCCGGTGGACGCGGGCCGCTTGGGCGCACACGCGGGGATCAGAAGCGCGAAGAGGAGAAAGGCAGACCTAAACCCCCAACCCCCCTCCCTGACGGGAAGGGGGAGGAAGACGGCCGCTCGCTTACGCTCGCGGTTCCCCGACCACGCTCCTTCGCTCTTCTCCCCCTTCCCGTCAGGGAGGGGGGCCGGGTGGGTAAGTTCGTCGCGCGTCATCGTACTTCCCCTTTCGCGAGCAATCCGTGAAGCACTACATCGAGCACGTCGTCGGCCCGCGCGTCGAGATCGTTCGGGCGACTGGTCAACAGATTCGGGAGGAGGGTGCTGTACGACGGCATCGAGAATTTGCTCCCGACGGCACGTCTTCAAGAAAGGGTCTTTGGGTCGGCCCGGCTTGCGGCGGGTGATGTCGAGGTAATCGCTCCACGAGCGACGCCGGCGCGAAAACGATGGATCGGATCGATTCATCCGCTACGATCACACTTTGTAACAGCTGCAACAAGGGCATTCTATCCACCTCCACCGACTGTCCGAGGCGAAAATTTTGGCGTCTACTCGCTGTCGCTCTCGCTCTGCGCTGTGTGGGGGCGTGCAATCCGCGAATTTCGGTTTCCTTGCAGAGTGACCGGGTTACAATTCCCTCACCCTGCCGAACGGAACGCTTTCTCATGCCGCTTGACTGGTCCCCGCTGGTTGATCTCCTTCGCCATCACGAACGCCCTCTCTTGATGACCCACATTCGCCCGGACGCGGACGGCATGGGCGCGCAACTCGCGCTCCACGACGCGCTCACCGCGATTGGGCTGAAACCGCGTGTGGCGATCGCGAGTAAACTGCTCCCACGCTACGCGTTCCTGGACCCGAAGAGGATCGTGATTGAGGACTTCCGCCCTGCCAACTTCACCGATCGCGATTGCGTGCTCGTGCTCGACACCGGGACGTGGAACCAACTGGGTGACTTCGGCGACTGGTTGAAGAAGTCACCACTCCCGCGAGCCGTGGTCGATCACCACCGGACCCAGGATGACCTCGGCGGATTGCAGTTAGTGGACATCACCGCGGAGGCGACTGGGCGGCTGGCATATGAGATCATCCGCGCAATGGGCGCACCGATCTCGAAGAGCGCGGCGCACCACATGTTCATGGCGATCGCGACGGACACGGGCTGGTTCCGGCACCCGAACGCGACCGCGGAAACGTTTGCGCTCTGTGGTGAGTTGGTTGCGGCTGGCGCGAACCCCACGGTTCTGTACGAGCAGTTGTACGAAGCCGCAACGCTGGCCCGGTTCAAGCTCACGGCGGTCGCGCTCGAACGGCTCGCGGTGCGGGCGAACGGGAAGATCGCGTACACCGAGATCGCGCTTTCCGACTACGAGAAAACCGGCGGCGTACCGGGCGACACGGAAGACCTGATCAACTACCCGCGTGGCGTCGAAGGCGTGGACCTCGCGCTTGTGTTCATCGAGCAGCCCGGTGGCGGGACGAAGGTGAGCTTCCGGTCGCGCGCGGCGGACGTGTCGAAGTTGGCCGAGCAGTTCGGCGGCGGCGGACACAAACTCGCGAGCGGCGCCCGCGTGAACAAACCGCTGGCCGAGGCGCGCGAAGAAGTGCTGGCCGCGGCCGAACTGCTCCTTGCAACGGCGTAGAAGACAAAAACCGATTTACCACAAAGGCACGAAGGACACAAAGAAGACCGAGGACAGAGCTTTCAAGCCAGCACGAAATGCACTGTCTTCCGACTCAGTTCTCTGCCTTCGGTCTTCTTTGTGTCCTTCGTGCCTTTGTGGTGAACTGCTTCTGTTTTGGATGTATCCCAATGTCGTACACCCTTCGCGATCTGCCGCTGCCGGTGAAGGTGGTGGCCACGGTGTTCCTGCTCGCGGTCGGCGCCGGGTACACCTCGGCGCTGCTGCAACTGCACATGCAGGACGCGAAGTCCGGCAAGCCGATGCCGACGCCCGACGACGTGATCCTGAAGTTCACCGGCAAGAAGAAAGCGGACCCGAACGCGCCACCGCCGCGCCCGATGTCGCGCCTGGAAGCACTCATCACGGGTGAAACAGCACCCATCTCCGGCAGTTCGATGACAGCCGCGTTCACCACGGAGGACCGCTCGAAGGGACCGCTGAAGTTCGGCCCCGCGGTTCGCGGGCAACTCGCCGAAGTGGTCGCACAGGTGAAGGCCGAACGCAAAGGCGAACAGACCGTGTTCGCGCTGTGGATCAACACACCGGACGCGGAGCGCAAAGCCACTTACGATGCGGACAAATTCACGCCGTCCGCGGGAACCATGCCGAAAGCGTTCACGCCGCTCCTCGCCGACGGCAACGCGGTGAAGATCAAGACACTCATCGACGCCCGCTGCGTCACGTGCCACTCGAAGGGCGGCGACAAGGAAGACATCCCACTGGACAACTACGAATTCCTGTCGCGGTTCATGACAGCCCCGGAAGCAGCGCCTGCGGGTGCCACATGGGTGAAGGTCGAAGAGCCAATCAGCATCAGCAAATTGACGCAATCAACGCACGCGCACTTGCTCAGTTTCGCAATGCTGTTCTCGCTCACGGGCGTGATCTTCGCGTTCAGCAGTTGGCCGACGTGGATGCGCGTGATCCTCGGGCCGTCGGTGGTAATCGCGGTGTTCGCGGACGTATCGCTGTGGTGGCTGGCGAGGCTGTGCGACCAGTGGGGGCCGTACTTCTCGATGGGCGTCATGGCCACCGGTGCGGTCGCGGGTTCGTGCCTGGGCGCGCAGATCACACTCAGCCTGTTCAACATGTACGGCCCGAAGGGCAAGGTGGTGATCGCGGTGTTGTTCCTGCTCGGCGCGCTCGCGGGCGGCGGGTTCGTGGTGAAACTGCTGATCCCCGCGTTGCCGAAACCGAACGTCGAGCAGAAGCCAGATGATCCCAAGCCCCCGGTGAACGGCAACCGGAACGGGAATGGCAAATCCATGGCCGACGGCGTCGCGGCGGCGGGCGGCGCGATCACCGACGCGATGACGAAGGTGCAAGGCGCCCCGGTGGTACTGCGGAAGCCGATGAACGAACTCGACCGCTTGCTCATCTGGCCACCAGTCGATGACGACGGGAAACCAATCCCCTTGCCCGAAGACGTGAAGACCTTCCCGTTCAGCCGCGACGGTAGCATGATCCCCGCGTTCTTCGAAAAAGACAAGAACTACAAGAAGTTCCTGGAAAGTGATAAGCCCCAAGCGGAGAAAGACCAATTGAAGGCGCACCGGCAAGGCGACCTTGACACGCTGCTCGCGTGGGTGCGTTCGCCGGAGGCCGTGCGCAAGTCCACTTACGCGGCCGACAAGTTCGACCTACCCGGCCTGAGCGACAAGACGATCACGTCGGACTTCGTGAAGGACGGCAAGGTGCGGATCAAGTCGCTGATCGACAACCGCTGCGCGACGTGCCACAGCGCCGGCAACAAGCAAGAAGACTACCCGCTCGACACCTACAAGGGGTTGGAGCAATACCTGAAGCCGCTCGACGCGCCCGCCCCGAAGTGACGTTCGATCGCGCGAACCTTGTGCCCTCGCCACTGTCTCTTCTGGCGGAAGGGCTAGCCGATTGGCGACGGCACCTGTCTCGAAAACAGGCGAGCGACGAGCCTTGCGGGTTCAACTCCCGCTCCTTCCGCTCCGGGGATTTCAAGCGAATCGCCGCAAAACCAAAGCGATGACGAATCCGGTCAAGAGGGAACAGAAGCCACCGGAACGAACCTCAAAAGAACGGTTCGGATGCGAGCAGATTGGACCTGGACGGCATCCCGAATGCCCTTCTTCAATCGTGGCCGCACGTCCCCGAACACATCCGGTTGGCAATCCGGGCGCTAGTCGCGCCACACTGCGGAGATGGTGCGAAAGGGTAGCGAAACGCGCCCAACGAGCGAACGAAGAACGCAAGAAACGAAGTTCTCGCGAAGTGTCCGCGAACGCGAGCCAACTGATGGCTCGCGTTCGCAACGCGATGTTTGCTTCCGCTGTTCAAGAACCTACCGGGTATTTGGCCAATCTTGCGAGTGCGACGTTCCCCCTGTAGTATTGCCTAATCTGTCCACTGCCGCCGTTCCTCACCCCGGCGGACCGCGAGAGCCGGCCGTGATCGCCTTCCGTCGCTTCCGTAACACCGACCCGCCTGCGCTCGCCGACGTGTGGAACGAGTCGCACACGGCCCGCGGGAGTTTCCCGCTGCGCACGCCCGCGCTGCTCGAACGCTGGGTGTTCTCCAAACCGTACTTCGACCACGACGGCCTCATCGTCGCGTACGACGATGAGGACAACCGCATCGTTGGCTACGCGCTGGCCGGGTTCGGACCGAACGAAACCTTTACTGCACTCGACCACACGCACGGCGTCATCTGTTCGGTCGCGGTGCGCCCGAGTACCGGGCGGAAGCACCTCGGCGCGGACCTCGTGAAAAAGTGCGAGGAGTATCTGATCCGGCGAGGCGCGACCACGCTGCGAGCTGGCCCCGTGTGGCCGTACTGCCCTTTCGGGTTCGGTCTGTATGGCGGTACGAACTGTCCGGGGTTCCTCGAGTCGGACCCCGCCGCGGACCCGTTCTTCCGCTCACTGGGCTACGAACCGGGCGCGCAGACCCTCGTTTTTCAGAAGAAGCTCGACGCGCCGCTCTCGATCCCGGACGCACGGTTCAGCATGTTGCGGAAGCGGTACGAGACGCAGGTGATGCGAGCCGCGGGCGTGCCGAGTTGGTGGCACGAGTGCGTGTGGGGCACGCTGGACCCGGTCGAGTTTCGCGTGGTAGACAAGCTCGCGAGCAACTTCATCGCGGCCCGTGCGATCGTGTGGGAACTGGAGGGCTACGGCTGGCGCTGGGGGTTCCCGTCGGCCGGGATTCTCGACGTACAGGTACGTCAGGATCTGCGCCGCGCGGGACTCGCGAAACTCCTGATCTCCCAAATCCTGCGATTCTTACAGGACCAGTTCTTCGGCATCTGCGAGTTCCACGCCCCGGCCGACAACCCCATGCTGGTCGGCCTGTGCTGCTCCGCAACGCTCCAACACGTGGACACCGGCACATCATTCCTGAAGAAGGTGTGATCCGAACGTCTGGGGCTTACACCCCGAGTCGGAAAGCAGGTGGCAGAACATTCGCGCGAGACGCGAAAGAGCGAGTCCCGTCTGCGACATTCAAATCAAAACGCTGACAGACCCAACCGTTTTTGTGCCATCTTTCCGTTGTGAAAATCAGGTCGCCCCGCGGAGGCTGAGTTCGATGCCCGTTGCCGTTTGTCCCAGTGCGGAAACCCTGGCCGCGTTCGCTCGCGGCGATTTGTCCTCGACCGAACTCGCGGGGGTGGCGGAACACATCGGCGGGTGCGCTGCGTGCGGCGACGCGCTGAAGTTCGTGCCGGAAGACTCGCTCGCGGGCCTGGCCCGCGTCGCTGCCGCTTCGCCGGTTACCGTGATGGCGCTCGCGAAACCTTTGCTGGTCGCGGGCGTCGCGCCTTCGGACCGCGTGCCGGCAGGGTTCGCCGACCATCCACGCTACCGCATCCTCAGCGAGATCGGCGCTGGCGGCATGGGCATCGTGTACAAGGCCGAAGACCTGCTCATGGGTCGCGTGATCGCAATCAAGGTCGTATCGCCGCACCTGACCGCGAAGGCCAGCGCCGTCGAGCGGTTCCGCAAGGAGATCCGAGCCGCGGCTCAACTGAACCACCCCGGCGTGATCACCGCGCACGACACCGGTGAGGCCGGCGGCTCACACTTTCTCGTGATGGAGTTCATCGAGGGCGTGAGCCTTGACCGGCTCGTCACGAAAAAGGGACCGCTCCCGGTGCCGATGGCCAGCGCGTTCACCCGGCACGCGGCGCTCGGGCTTCAGCACGCGGCCGACAAGGGCATGGTTCACCGCGACATCAAGCCGCAGAACCTGATGGTGACCCGCAAGGGTCAGGTCAAGATCCTCGACTTCGGCCTCGCCCGGTTCGCGCGCACGGACGAAGACGATGCGGACACCTTCCCGACCACGAAGTTACCGTTCGGCGCGGGGAGAGCGTCGGCCCAGACGTGCGTGACGAACCCGAACGTGCTGATGGGCACGCCGGATTACCTCTCGCCGGAACAGGCCAAGAACTCGCACGACGTGGACCACCGCAGCGATATCTATTCGCTCGGCTGCACGCTGTACTTCCTGCTCACCGGCAAGGCACCGTTCTTTGGTGCATCCACGCTGATCGACAAACTGCTCGCGCACACGAACGACGAACCGCCCGCGGTTTGCGATGCGCGAGCGGAGGTGCCCGCGGGTCTGGCCGATGTGCTCGCGAAGATGATGGCGAAGAAGCCCGAGGACCGCTACCAGACTGCGGCGGAGGTCGCGAGCGCGCTACACCCGTTCACGCGATCCGATTCCGCGAAAGAGCCGGTCTTCGAGATCGTGGACGCGGTGATCACCACGCCAGCTCCGCGGCTCGCTTCGCCCGTTCACACTCCCGCGACGCTGTCGGGCGCTCGCGGCGACACCGAACCGGTTCCGGGCGGGCCGACGCTCGTGGAGGCACCGCGGCCCAGGCGAGTGAGGAAATCCAGGAAAGCATCGTGGTGGAAGCGGCGGAAGGGAGCCGTGATCGGCGGCGTGCTCGCGGCGCTGTTCCTGTTTGTCGCGGGCGTCCTCGCAACTCGCGGAAAGAAGTCAACCAACCCACCGAACATCGCGAAGGCGAACCCGCAGAACAATCCAGCGCAGGGGAAGACCGACAAGAGCGACAAAGGCGAGAAGGGGAACAAGGGCGACAAGGGTGGACCGGTCGCGCCGACCGTCATTGCGCCACCGTCGAAGGGTGTGCAGATTCTGTACGTGGTACCGAGCAACGGTGTCTGGTGGGACGACTTCGCGCCGGTGCGCGACCACTTCCTGGTGAAGGGGGCGAAGGTCGTGACCGCGGCTTTTGAAGGCGACCGGGCTTCGTCAAGGTTGCCCGGTGGGCGTTCCGGTCCAGACGTGCCCATCGACGTGTGGTTCAGGGCAGACATGGATCTGTCGGACTATGCCGCGGTGGTGTTCTGTGGTGAAAACGTCAGCGAGTACATGTTTATGGGCCGCGGGTCGTTCGCGACCGCGAAGGTGATTCAACGGATGCAAACCGCCGGCAAGCCGGTGGCCGCGATCTGTGTGGGCCAGGGCGTTCTGGTCGCGCACGACGTATTGAGGGGCAAGAAGGCTGCGCCGAGCGAGCATTTTTTCAAGAAGCACCCGTTCCTCGGGGGCGAGAAGAGCGGCATCACGTGGGACAAGCAACCGGGCGTGGTGGTGGACGGCAAGATCGTGACCGCGAGCGGCCCGCCCGACGCGACCGCATTCGCCGACGCGATCCTGAAACTGGTTGATGGAAAGTGAGAGGACAGAAGACAGAGAACAAAGAACAGAACAGAGACCACATGAAGGTCGTTTCGCGTTCGACCCGCAGGGGCGAATGTTGCTTGTTCAAAGCAGTTCGACCCCAGCGGGGCGAACGCTCAGCTTGGTCCCTGACTGTCCTCTGTCCTCTGCCCTACGGGCTGATCTTCTTGCCGTTGAGTGGGCTGGGTAGCACGTCGGCGGGCTTCACCTTGTTCGCGGCGTTCTTGTAGGGGTTGTACAGCGGGTCGCCCACGAGCACCGTCATCCAACTACAGAACAACATCGTGCGGCCGTAACACTCCACCAGCGTGTATTCGCCGGTCGCGAGCAGGCCGAAAAACTCCGCCGGCTTCGGGAACCCCACCGTGTACGGCTCCGCGACCGGCCCGAGCGTCGCGCACACGCCCTTCTTCAGCAAGTTTGGGCACCACACTTTGCTGTCGTCGCGCCGCAGTGTGACCGCCTCCGAACTCGCCAGGTGCCACGCCACGGCCCCTTGTTCGTACTCACAGCAGTCCACGAAGTTCGCGTGCGAATACCACCCACAGTAGAGAGCGACACCTTTCGCGCTGTTGGGCTTCAATACCTCGTTCTTGTTGTCGAGTTCCACCGTTAGCCCGGCCTTTTCGAGCAGAGAAGCCGTTTCGCGCATCGATTCGTCGTAGCCGCCGTAGCCGTGACCCGTTGAGTCGCTGCCTTTCGGGTCAAACTTGATCCCGCGGGCGTCGATCACCACCTTCCCGCTCAAGCCCTTCTTCTCGACCGCGACGGCGTCATCGACCAACCGCTTGGCGATCTCCGCTGTAGGGCCATCGAGCCGCGACACGAGCACCACGGCCGGGAACGACTTGCGGTACAACTCCGACGCCTGGAAGTACATCGGGTTGTTGATCCACCGCACCCGCCCGTATTTCTCCCACCACAGCAGCATGAGTTCGCTGTCCACACAAGCGTGGCTCTCCGCGTGCGTGAGAACGCGTTCGCGTGCTTGCAGGCTGTTCAACTTCTGCTTCGCGGTGGCGAGTTCCATCAGGTCGGCGATCTTGGTCTTCTCCAGGTCCGCGACCAGTTTCCGCAACTCCGTGAGTTTAGGTCGGAGCGTGTCTAACTCTTTCTTCTCGTCAGCGTTGGGCAACTGGTGGCCGACCCGCAGTGGCACGCCGTAAGTCGTGACGAGAACCTTCACCTTCTCCTTGTGGTCTTTGATCGCGTCGCGGAGTGGACCGGCGAGTTTTGTGTCGTAGTCCAGGCGAGAAATGTCTTCGACCTTCGGCAGGTCAAGTTGGACGACGTTCTCCTTGGGGACGCCGCGCTTCGCGATGTAGTGTTCCGCGACCTGTTGCGACTCCGGCACGTTCTTGTTGACGACGATCCAAACGTCCTTCGGTTCCAGCGCGAACGCGGGAGAAGTGAGGGCGAAGAGCAAGAGGGCAAGAAGGTGGCGCATGGGGAAGCTCATTGGTTGTGTTCTTTGTCGAACCGCCGGCGTAAGCCGGCTGGGTAACCTGACTCAACCCAGCCGGCTTACGCCGGCGGTTCGACAGGGAACTGCTTGAAGAACGTCCAAATCATCTCGGTGGCGTTCACGGCGTCCGACGGCGGGCCGGCGATTCGCGCGTTCAGTTGCGCCTCACCGCCGGGCCAGTGGTGGCCGAGGTCTTCGATCGTCACCGCGTCGAACACCACCGGACCGGGGTAGCGTTCGACCCTAACTGTCTGGTTATCGCTCTGAAGCACCGGCACCACGCCGCAGCCGAGCGCGGTTGCCCAGCGTTCGAGTGTTTCGGTTATGGGCGGGCGGCGCACGAGCCGGTTGCGCCAGGGAAGGCGCACGTCACCGCCGCGAAGCGGGAGCAAGAGATCACGCGTTCCCACCGTATACAAGGTAGGGACCGGGCGCGACGGGTGCGGATCGCTCACCCAGCAGTGTCCCGCGACGGGCGCGATGGCCGCGACGCGGTCCGCTGCTTCCGCCGCGAAGCGAAACGTCATCCCGGCTCCGTTCGAGAAACCCGTCACGAACACCCGGCGCGGGTCGATACTCAACCGATGAACCGCGTCGTCGATCACCGTCACGAGGAAGGCAACGTCATCGTGAACGGGCGGCGTGAACAGGGGCCGCGCACCGTCATTCCAGCGCGGCGGGTTGGCGAGGAACGAGGGCGGCTTGCTCAGGTCGGGCGGGAGCGATTCGGGTACGGCGAGCGCAAAGTCTTCGCGCCGAGCAAGTTCTGACCAGCCGGTTTCGCAATCCGCCCATTCCGCAGTTCCGCCGGTGCCGGTGAGGAAGATCACAAGCGGCGCGTCAGGGCTCGCCGGGGACAGGAGCCATTCCCGACGAAAGCCGCCAATTTCTGCCCCAATTCGCTTCACAGGGACGTTTTAGAAGGTGAGCGGGGGCCGACTCCGGTCTTCGCGAACACTCCGGTGGATTTGGGCACGCGGTTTGCGCGGGAGTGGAACTGGTGAAGGGAGCGAAAGTTTACCGTCCGATTCTGCGCCCCGACTTGGAAGTGCGGGTATAATGCAGGGGGATTGAGGGGATTTCGTACGGCCTGCGAACCTTTGGGTGTTCGGGGGCGTCGAATCTCCAGGCGGGTTGTCCCGCTCACGATTGCGACGTAAGTCGTGCTTCCGCTTGCGGACAGCGCCCGGAACCGCTGCCACGCGAGACCCCACCCGACAAACCCGGCACGGGATTCGGAGCGATCACGCCCCGACGAACCCGTATCGAAATGCGGCGCGCACGACTTGGATTTGCCCACCGGCGAACGCCCGCTCAGGGCACACAGGATATGAACCGGATGATGCACAACGACGGAACGACTGGCCACCCCGTGAACGAACTGCCCCACGACGAGGTCGCAAGGCGGGACGAGAACGAGGAGTTGGACGACGACCTGACCGACGAGGACGAGGACGACACCGCGCTCGAACCCGAAGGCGCGCGAGCCAGTGACGAGGCGCCGGCGAGCGAGGACGAGTACACCGGTGGCGCGGACGACGCGCTCGGGCTGTATCTCCGTCAGATGGGTTCCATCCCGCTGCTCAACCGCGAGAAAGAACTCGCGCTCGCGAAGCGCCTTGAATTCCACCGCAACCGGTTCCGCAGCGCCGCGCTGCTGTGCCCGCGTCTACTCACCCGCGTCCTGGAAAAGTTCGAGCAGATCGCCGCTGGTCAGACGCCCATCGACCCGAACATTGACGCGTATTCCTCGGTTGATCTCCGACTCACGCGGGCGCAGATCCTGTCGCGTCTGAGCACGGACCTGCCAACGCTCCGCGCCTTGCTGAGCCAGGACACCGCAGTGTTCGCGACCGGCGTGCGGGATGAGTTCCGCGGTGGACGCATCGTGTGGAGGCGTGACCGGTTCTCCCGGCTCGCCAAATGCCGCCGACTCGTCAACGAACTGTCGCCCCGGACCGAAATTCTGGAGCGTTGGACGGACGAACTGAACGACATCGCGGACGAACTCAAACACCTTGCGATCGCGCATAGCGAAGCCGTCAGCCCGGCCGACCGCATCCGGCAGGCGAAGTTGCTTCGCGATGCCGAGTGCCACGCCTCGATGACGGCCGACGAATTGGCCGCGCTGGTCCGGGTACTGCGCCGCCGTCGGCTCGCGTACCAGGCCGTGCGGAAGGAACTCGCCGAAGCGAATCTCCGGCTCGTCGTGTCGATCGCCAAGAACTACCGCAACCGCGGACTGCCGTTCGGCGATCTCATTCAAGAGGGCAACCGCGGGTTGATGCGAGCGGTGGACAAGTATGAGTGGCGTCTCGAGTTCAAGTTCGGCACCTACGCGACATGGTGGGTGCGGCAGGGCATCACGCGATCGCTGCACGACAACGCGCGCACGGTGCGCGTGCCGTGCCACCAGATCAGTTTGCTCTCGCGCATGGAGAAAATGCGGGGCGAACTGACGGCCGCGACCGGGCGCGAACCGACCTCCGACGAACTGGCCGCGGCGCTGGGCGTGAAGCCCGAGGACGCCCGCAGCCTGCGAATCGTCGGCCGGCACCCCATCAGCCTGAACGACTCGGTCGGCGGTGAAGGCGAGCGCGCTCTGGAAGACTTCCTGAGCGACACGCCTATCGCAAACCCCGGCGAACACGTTGACGCGAACCTCCTGAAGGAGCGTATCGGCGAAGTCCTGAAGAGTCTGGCCCCGCGGGAACGCGAGGTGATCGAACTCCGCTTCGGCCTGAAGGACGGCACGCCGCGAACACTCGACGAGGTCGCGAAGCAGTACGGCATCACCCGCGAGCGGATCCGGCAGATCGAGGCACGCGGGTTACTGAAGTTGCGCCAGCCGACCCGCTCGTGCCGGCTCGAAGAGTTTGCGGACGAGAACGAATAAAGCAGAAGGGGAGAGTGGGAGACACGAGAGAGGGAGAGAAGAGGGCCTCGACCGGCCCTCTTCTCTCCCTCTCTCGTGTCTCCCACTCTCCCCTTCTGCTATTTCACCCCGCTCTTGATCCGCGACGTTTCCACCGTGACCGGCACGTTCGGTGTCGGCTTGCTGTCGATTCCCACCTCGCTCGCGAGCTTGTTCACGGCGTCGTAGGGGTTGGCGCTCGCGTCACCGGGCACGACGTACATCGTCGGCGGCGTGGGGCGGATCTGCGGCGGTGGACTCGCGTCTCCAGGTGAGATCGGCTTGCCCTGATGAATGAGCGGCACTTCCTTGGCGAACGGACCGATCGGCCGGAACGTTGTGTTGCAGCCGACCAGCGAGATTGCACCCAACGCGAAGAGGAACGTTTTCACGGCTTCACCTCCCGTACCACTTCCGCCGTGCCCGACACTGGGACCGGCGCGGCCGGGGCGACCAGCCTCGCGGCAGCGACCTTCGGGTCGAGCGGCTTCTCTGGCGCGAGGTCGAACGACGCCGCGAACCCGGTGTTGGACCCCGTGGGCAGCGGGGCCTTCGCGGTCTTCGACACGCCCAGTGCCGCGACCCGCGCCTCGTAGACCGCCTTCGCTTGCCGCTCCAGTTCGTCTACCTGTCGCATCAACGCATCGTCGTTCTTGTCGAACGCGATCTGGCGAAGTTCGGTGCAAACGGTCATCCGCCGGTGCAGCGCGTCGACCTCGGCCTTCACGGCCGCCTGGACCACGTCCGGCGGGAGCGGTGCGGTCGGCGTTCGCGGTGTGCCGACCACTGGGCCATTGCGGACGACCGGCCCGACGGCCGGTTTCGGCGCGCTGAACATCTTCTTGTACCACGGCCGCGCGTCGGTCGCGGTAGGCGAGGCCGCAACGACCGGTGCTCCCACGCCAACCGCCAGCGCGGCGGCAACCCCCCAGGCCCGAAATCGGCT
Organism: Planctomycetia bacterium; assembly: GCA_005772955.1. Taxonomy (GTDB): domain Bacteria; phylum Planctomycetota; class Planctomycetia; order Gemmatales; family Gemmataceae; genus Gemmata. Next base: position 22,643 of record SXID01000010.1, on the reverse strand, counting down.
CATGGCTTCCCCCGTATGCCGCCACGGTCGCGCCCGTTCCCCAGGACGCACACCAAATGCCGACAGAATTCGCACTGAATGTGTCGCGCTTATGCCAACCGAAATCGGATGTGTAAAGGCCAGCCGGGAAGTGCGAGTGGCGAGTGCGAGCACGAGTGAATACAGAAGACTGGGGGTTGCTACTGCCTCGGTTTTCACGCACTCACACTCACACTGCTTCTGGGGAAGCCATGGTACTCGCGGAACAGCCGTCGACCGCGTTGAAAGAGGCGCTCCAGTTGCTCGCGCAGGGGAAATCGGGCGAGGCCGAAACGGTCGTCAAGAAGGCCGCGATGGCGGCGAAGGCGCAGCACGGGTCCGGGTCACATCCCCTGGCCGCGGCGTATGCCGACATTGCTCGATTGCACCTGCAGATGGGCGAATTCCAGAAGGCCGCGGTCGAGTTCAAGCACGCGAGCCAGGGTCCAGTACCACCCGACGAGCCGGCCCGGCGCGACCGGCTCAGCTTCATGTACGGCTTTGCGGAGGCGCTCGTCGGCTTGACCAAGTTCGAGGAAGCGGAGAAGGTGCTGCGGCAGTGCGTGACGTTCGCCAAGAGTCTGCACGGACCGACCTCGGCGCTGGCCACCGCCGCGAACATCCCGCTCGCCGATATGTTCTTGAAAGCCGGCAAACCGGCCGACGCGATCCAGGTTGCCCAGGAGACTTACGACACGCTCTGGCGACTCGGCGACGCGCTCATCACGCACGCGATCCCGGTGCGGGCCGAGGCGCTCAAGGCCGCCAAGAAGTCGGACAACCCATTCACTGACCTCGCCGATCTGCCGGACGAAATGGTGAACGAGGCGGTTGCGGGAGTCATTGCGCGCGCGCCGACCGGGAACCCGGTCCACGTTCGGGCGGTACTCGCGGACCTGCTCACGTTCGCCGACAAGAAGTACGGCGACGGTCACGCGGTCACGTGTGACGCGCTGGCCGCCGTCGCGCACCACGAAACCCGACAGGGCGCGAACGCCGACGCAACCGTGCGAAAGACCGCTGTGCGGCGCGCGGTCTGGTCGTACACGGTTCGCCGGATGCCGGGCGACCTCCTCGCTAATCTTGAGATCGGGTTCGAGCCAGACGGGCTGATTCACCTCGTCCCGCACCTCCGGCGTGAGCCAAGCGCAAACGAGGCGGCGCAACTTGACAGCGTCCTCACACTGGCCGTGGAGGATCTGTACGCGCGCGCCACGACGAAGGCGTGAGGCAGAGGACAGAGCAGAGCAGACCAGACGAGAAGAACCCAAGCCCGTTTAGCGTTCGGCCCGTAGGGACGAATGAGTCGTTTCCATCACAAACACTTCGCCCCTCCGGGTCGAACGCTAAACTTCGGTCCTCCGCCCACAGCACGTTCCACCGAGGTTCGCATGCGATTCACTCTCGCCGTCGTTGTGGCCCTCGTCTTCTCGCCACTCGTTTCCGCCCAGGATACGAAAGCCCCGCGGCGGGTGCTGTTCGTCCACGTTGGCAACTACCTGTACCTGAACCCGCTCACGCACGCGGTGCCCGGCGGCACAGACCGCGTGCGCAGCGTGGCCGACCGGCTCGCGGCCGGCTTCCGCGTTCCGACCGTGAAGGACAACGACCAACTCTTCGTACTCGCTGACTCACTCACAGCCGACGCTCGCCTGCCCACGAAAAACACGCTCGCGAAGACCATCGACGGCTTCTGCGCCACGACGCGCGAGCAGGACCGCGTCGTGCTGTACTTCGGAATGCACGCGGTCGAGAAGAACGGCAAAGCGTACCTCGTTCCAATCGACGGCGACCCGGACGCAGCCGACACGCTGCTCGCGGTCGCTGACGTTTACGCTCGCTTGAAGGAACTGAAGGCATCGCAGAAAGTGGTGATCTGGGATGTAGGCCGGTACAACCCGGAGCGGTTCCGCACGCGCCGCGATCCGGGACCGATGACGGACTCGCTCTTCACTGCGCTCACCACACCGCCCGAAGGCGTGCAAGTGTTGGTGAGTTGTTCGCCCGGCGAGCGCGCACAGGAATACTTCACACCACGCGGCCCAGCCGGGATGTTCGCGGGCAGTGCTTACCTCGATGCGCTGCGCCTCGCCGCGGCCGACGGCCCGAAGACCGCGCCCGGCGACGCCATCCCGGTTGCGGAACTCCACAAGGTCGCGAGCAAGTCCGTAGCGGTCGTGGCGGGTGCGGTGAACGCGAAGCAAACGCCGGCGCTCGCGGGCACCGCGCCGAAGGTGGCCGCTGAGTACGACCCGAAAGCCGCGCCCGCGCAGCGGTTCGAGTGGCCCGCGCCGCCGAAAAGCGCGGACGTGAAGTCCGTTCTCGACGAACTCGCGCTGCCGCCGGTACTCGACGACGACACCGGACTCGTCGCGAGACTGCCGTTCACCGAGGAGGCGCTGAAGGGCTACGCGACCGACGTTTCGCCCGACGAGATTCTCAAGAACATGGAGAAGTATCCGCTGCGGGTCGCGACGCTTCGCACGCTCCAGGCGGTGCGCGACGTGTGGCCGTCGGCCTTGAAGGACGGAAAGGGCGCGATGTTGCTGTCTGCCCCGGTAACGGAGCGGCTCAAGAAGACGATCAGCGACGCGCAACAGCCGCTCGCGCTGGCCCTCGTGAAACTGGAGATTGAACTGGAGGCACTGTCGGCTGTGGTCGATCAGCGGGCGAGGGAGACGAAACGGTGGCAGGCTCACTACGACTACGCGGTGGCCGAGGTGCGACTGCGGCTGGTGGTGCTCAACGAGTACAACCTGCTTCTCGCGCGCGTACGCACCGAGACGCTTCCCGAACTGCCCGCCGACGCAACGGGCTGGCGGCTGATCCCGGCCGCCGGTTTGCAGTCGCGCCGCGACGTGAAAGAAGTGTTGGCCGCGGCACAGGAGGGCTTCGCGAAGGTGGCGGCGGACCACAAGGGGACGCCGTGGGAGGTGCTCGCGAAGCGGTCGCAGGCGTTCGTGCCCGGTCTCCGCTGGGAGGCGGTCGTTCCGCCGAAGTGACGTGGAGAGAGGGCAATAGGAACGATTGTTGACGTGAGTGGTGGGCCTTCGATACGCCTGTGCGAATCGAAGGCCCACCCTACAAGGCTCACTCCGCAGTGAGGTCGTACACCCGAACGCTGTTGTCGAAGGACGCGACCGCGAGCCGCTTGCCGTCGGGCGCGTAAGCCACGCGACACGGCCCCTTCGCGGTCTTCGGCAGTCGGAGCACACGCACTTCTTTTCCGCTCTCCACTTCCCAGATGCGAACGGTGCCGTCCAGCCCGCTCGCGGTCGCGACGGTCTTGCCGTCCGTGGCCATTGCGACACTCATAACCGGGCCGAGGTGGCTCGTGATCTTCCGCTCCTCCTTGCCCGTTTCGATGTTCCAAACACGCACCGAATGATCCTGTCCGCCGCTGACGGCTCGCGTCCCGTTCGGCGTAACCGCGAACGTCACCTGGCGCTCGTCGTCGCCGGTCCCGTCCCACGCGTACGCAAACTTGCCGCTCCCGGCCAGAACCCGCCGGTTGTTCGGATCGAACGTTACCGCTTCAACTGCGTAGCGCGCGAGTTCAGAACTCGGATAGCTCTTCAGGTCGGGCGACCACACCTTTACTTCGCCTTCCTGCGGCTTCTTGCCTTCTGGCTTCGGGCCATACCCGCCGGTGATGATCCCCTTGCCGCTGGCGCTGAACGCGACGCCGGTCGCGGTGCCTGTGTGCGCGTCCACGGAAGCGAGCTGCTTCCCGGTCTTCGCGTCCCACACCCGCAGTGTCTTGTCCGCGCTGACGGTGGCAACGGTCTTGCCGTCGGGCGCGAACGCGACCCCGGTGATGGCGTCCGTGTGGCCGGTGATGACGACCGGTTCGGCCGCGAGCGCCGGTGTGACGCAGCCCAGCGCAAGCGAGAGGGCGAGAAAGCGGTGCATGTGGTTCTCCGCGGCAGAGCAACGAATAATCGCCACAGCGCCAGGTCGGTTCTTTCCCTCTCCCCGTGCGGGAGAGGGTGTCGGCGCTTCGCCAACGGGTGAGGGGTGAAACGTTAGCCAACAGAAGACACCACCCCCTCACCCGTCTCGAAGACTCGCCACCCTCTTCCGCAAGGGGAGAGGGCAAAGACTCCCGTTCACTTCGCGGCGATCACGTCGGCATTCTGCGCGGCGTTCCACTGTTCGATGGTGCCGATTGGGAGCCAGTAGTTCGCGGCGACGACGTGAAACGCGCCTGCCGCAGCAAGTTGGCTGACCGCGTCCGTGATCTCGTACTCGTTGCGCGGCGATAGCGGTAGTGTCAGGTTGAACACTTCGCGAGGGAACACGTAACCACCGATGTTCGCCAACTGCGGCGGCATCAGTCCCTTCTCCTTCTCGACGATTCGCTTCAGTGTGCCATCGGGGTTCCGAAAGATAACGCCATAGTCCTCGGGCTTATCGACGGGGTGCGCGAGGATACCCATAGGCACCGTCGCGAGGTTCGCGAGGTCGGCGCGGCCGATCAGGTCGTCGCCATTGAGCACCATCACGCGTGAGGACGCAATCGCCGCCCGGCAACTCATGAGCGCGTCACCGGTGCCGCGCGGTTCGGCCTGCCGCACAGTGACCCAGTTCTTGATGTGCGTCTGCTTCGCGAGGTAGTTCTCAATCTGTTCGGCGAGGTAGTTGACCACGACCACAAGGCGCTCGACTGGTGGCAGCGCGCCGATGATCCAGTCGAGGATTGGCCGGCCTTGCACGTCGAGCAGGGGCTTCGGAACGGTCTCGGTGTGCGGGCGAAGCCGGGTGCCTTTGCCGGCCGCGAGGATGATAGCGTCCATGCGTGGGAACCGTTGGGATCGGGTGACGCGGCGAACCGCTGCGCACTTCACAATCAGTTTAGAAAGGCGATTGTGAGAAACCGCGTGGTTTGGCGAAAACGAGTGAACCCGGTCAATGGTGGTCGTCGATATAACCGGCGTCGGGTGCGGTAGCGGCGGAGCCCAACACCCCCCCCGGCCGCTGGTGGTTCGCGCACGGAAGCGGGCCATTGGTGCGTTCACCCTCCCGTGCTGCCGTCGGGGTTGGCCACCGATTCCCGGTGTCCTCTCCGGCGGCGGCCGTGAGCAGTGACCGATCCCTTTTTTGATTTACCAAGCCACGGACGGTTACAGTCATGCGCCGATACATCGCGTTGATGTCAGTTCTCGCCGCGTTGGTGGTCTCGCTCGGCTGCCAACACATCGGCGGCAAGTGCGACTGCGGGTACAACCCCAGCGACTACCCCATCACCGGCCCGACGAACCCGCACCCGGCAACCCCGGTTGTGAAACCAATCGAGAAGCCGAAAACCGACAACAAGTGATTGGTGCGTAGTCATCACGCGGAACGTGATGATGCCTTCGCGGTGAAAGTGCGCTTCAAGCAAACCGTTATCGCTTGTCGCAGCGCGGACATCACGCGGAGCGTGATGACTACTCGAAGACCGTTCTACCGGCGTTTTGTCCGGCGGACCGGCTTGGGCGCGACAGCCGTGGTTGGCGGCGGGGGCGGCGACTCGTTCGCCTGCTCCAGAAACTGTAACTGGCTGCGGAGCGGCGTTTGGCCGTCCGCCGGAGCAACACGCCGGTAGCGGCCGTTCGGCATCAGTTCACGCGCCTTCGCCGTGTCCGCGAGCGTGGTCCGCAACACGTCGATCACGCGCTGCTTCAGGTCCAACTGTTCGATCGGGAACACCACTTCCACCCTCCGACTCAGGTTGCGGTCCATCCAGTCGGCGCTGCCGACGTACACTTCTGGCGCGCCACCGTTCTCGAAGTAGAAGATGCGGCTGTGTTCCAGGAATCGGTCCACCACCGAGGTGACGCGGATGTTCTCGCTCACGCCCGGCACGCCGGGTCTTAGCGAACAGATGCCGCGGCACGCGATGTCGATCTTCACTCCGGCCTGACTCGCGCGGTACAGCGCCTTCACCACCGCCGGTTCGAGAATGCCGTTCACTTTCACGAGCAACCGTGCGGGCTTTCCGGCTTTCTGGTTTGCGGCCTCGCGGTCGATCTTCTCGATCATCTGAATCTGGAGACGCACCGGGGCGACGAGCAACTTCCGCATCGGCGGGAGCGTCGTGCTCGCCGTGAGGTGGTTGAACAGGAGCGTCGCGTCCTCCGCGAAGTCGGGATTGCACGTGAACAGCCCAAGGTCCGTGTACACACGCGCCGTCTGCGGGTTGTAGTTGCCGCTGCCCAGGTGAACGTAGCGCCGGATGGTATGGTCCTCGTCGCGCCGCACCACCAGCGACACCTTGCAGTGCGTCTTCAGTCCGACGAATCCAAAAACGACGTGAACCCCGGCCTTCTCCAGTTCGCGCGCCCAGAGAATGTTCCGCTCCTCGTCCATGCGGGCCTTCAGTTCCACAACGGCTGTCACCTGCTTGCCGCGATCGGCGGCGCGCTGAAGCGCACGCACGATGGGTGAATCGCTGCTGGTCCGGTAGAGCGTCTGCTTGATGGCGAGGACGCGATCATCCGACGCCGCGGCTTCGATGAACTCGACGACGGGCGCGAACGACTCGAACGGGTGGAACACGAGCACGTCGCGTCCGCGGATGACCGACCACGGGTTGCTCGCCTGCGCGAACGCGGTCACGAGAGCGGGCGTGAACGGTGGGTCGCGCAGGTCCGCGAAGCCGGGCACGGCGAGAATCTGGAACAGCCCGGTCAGGTCAAGCGGGCCGGGCGACGCGCAGACGTCGGCCGCGTTCAGTTTCAGCCCGTTGGTGAGGAACTGTTGCAGGTCGGCGGGCGCGTCGGAGTCGATCTCCAGGCGCACCGGGTGCCCGCGGCGCCGCGCCCGGACGTGCGCCTCGATCTCTTCAAGCAGGTCGTCCACCTCGTCGTCGAGTTCGTACTCGCTGTCACGCGTCACGCGAAACGCGGCGGCGCGGCCGATCGCCAGGCCAGGGAACAGTTCGACGAGGTGCAACCGGATCGCGTCTTCCAGTGGTAGGAACGCATGAACAGGAGTCAGGAGCCGGGGGTCAGGAGTCTGCGAACCCGTGTCGTTTGCGGACGCTCGCGCGGCGCTGTCGGCTGCCGTTTCTGTCTTCTTGCTGACCCCTGTTCCCTGTTCCCTGACTCCTGGTAGTGGGAGGAACCGCGGCAGCACGCTGGGCACCTGGACAACGGCATAGACCGGGTCCGCGTCGTTGGGTCGGTGCAGGAGGACGGCGAGGTTGAGCGACTTGTTCTGGAGGTGCGGGAACGGGTGCGCCGGGTCGGTCGAGAGCGGCGTGAGAACCGGGAAGATTTCCCGCTTGAACTGGTCATGGACGTGCGCACGGTCCGCGTCGGAGAGTTGCTCGGCGGTGCGCAGCACCACCCCGCGCGCGGCCAGCGCGGGCAGAACTTCCTCGCGCAGAACCCGATACTGCTCGGTGACCAGTTCCCGGGTGACGGCGCGCACCTGCTCCAGTTGCGTCTTCGGAGACAACTGATCGGCCCCGGACCCGATCGGGATGTTCGCGTGCACCTTCTGTTGAATGCCGCCGACCCGAACCATGTAGAACTCGTCCAGGTTCGAGCTGAAGATCGCGAGGAACTTCAGCCGCTCCAGCATCGGCACGGTCGCGTCTTGTGCCTCTTCCAGCACGCGCCGGTTAAACTCCAGCCAACTCAGGTCGCGGTTGGTGTAGAGGCTCGGGTCGTCGAGATTGGCGGGGTTCGCGGACACGACGCACTCCAGGGGCGGGGCGGGCGCTGCCCCCTCCGGGCTGACGCTAAACCGTTTCCGAACGCACATCAGTATATGCGGGCGCACGGAAGAACCGAAACGCCGCAGACCGAGAATGGTAATGAGAAAACCCCACCGTATCTCGGCTTGCGCCTTAACACGGTGGGGCCGGAACAGAGAAGAGGCAGAACTTGGGGTATGTTGATCGGGCGCGCGAATCTTGTCAACACCAACTGGAGGAATTTCGCCTACCGCGTGCGTGGCCAGAAGTCGCGGCGCGTTTCAGCCAGAACCAGTAGCACGATGAGGATCACGGCATAGGGCACACCCAGTCGCAGCGACCAACTCATCGCGGCCAGCGTCGGGTGATCGAACTCGAACGACGCGCCCGCAGCGGCACCGGTCGCGACTGCCAACAACAGCGTGAGGAAGTAACCCGACTGCTCCCGCGACCAGGTGGCCGCGCCCGCTCCAGCCGTGATCACCGCGAGTACGATCAGCGCGATTGCGCCCATCATGAACTGGAACATCTCTTTCTCGACCTCGCGCGGCACGTCGGGCTGTTTCTCGCCCATAACCAGAAGCACGATGCCAATCACGGCGGGCACCGGCGCGAACACGAAGTGCGTCAGCGCGATCAGCGTTGTCGGGACGGAACGCGGTGGGCGCGGTTCCGGTGGCGGTGGCCCAGGTGGCGGTTCGACCGGGATGACCGGGGCCGGCGCCCAGACTTCCGCTTCGCCTTCGGGCGCGTCGGTCTTCGGCGGGGGTAAGCGCAACCTCTTGCCGCACTCCGGGCAGACGGTCCGCTCCTCGCCTTCGGGGAACGTCACCTTCGCGTGGCACGCGGGACACTTCGCCATTGGGCGCTCACAGCGGGGCGGGAAGGTCACGGCGCGTGAAGAAGCGGAGCGCCAGTGCGTAGCCCGCGGCGCCGACCGCGAACAGCACGCCCACCGCCGGCACCGGCACCGATCGCCCGAGGTTCCACGTCTGGCCCACATCGACCGTCCACGTGCCGTCGATCATCATGCGCTGCGGCTGATAATAGTAGAAGAACGTGAACGGGCGCACGAACCCGGCTGGCTCCCACAACTGGCCGATCGTGTTCGCCACGAACATCACCACCAGCACCAGCACCGAGTACCCGATCACCTTCCACCGGCTCCGCCCGAACGCGGACAGCGCCAGCGCCACCCCGCTGATGGCGAACATGAACGCGAGCGTGCTTACCAGCCCCACGAGTTCGCTCCGGCCGTTCACCTGAAGCGGGGTCGGGTCGCGCGGGACTTGCTTGACCAACCCCGCCACCAGCGGTGACTCCTTCGCCGCGTCGTCGAGCATCGCGTAGTCGGGCACGAAATCGCCCACCGCCCACAGCCCGAACTGCGTGCCCGCGAAGAAGCTCAGACACAGCGCCGGTAGCACGATGCAATCGACGCACAGGTGCGCGAGCAAGAGCCGCGACCGCGGGACCGGTTGCGACATGAGTAGTTCCATGGTGCCGCGGTCCAGTTCTCCGGCCACCGCCCCGGCCGAGCGACCGACGCCCCACACCATACAGATCACCAGCACCACCGGGTGAAGCAGACCGATCGCGAGGAAGTCGGTGGGATCGTCAAAGTTGATCTCGCCCCACCCGAGCGCTGCCTGCGACACCTTGCTCGGTCCGCGAACGAACACCTTCTCCAGCGTCTTGGCGTTACCGAACGGCTGGGAGATGAGTCGCGACATCGGCACGATTTGAGTTGTCACGCGTTGCGTGATCTTTACCCAAAACGCCGCGAAGAGGAACAGGACGATCGCCACCGCGATGAACGCCGGTCGCGAGTCACGGAGCAGTTTGCGAACGAGAACGAAGGTCACGTGCGCCCTACCCATGGTATTTCTTGTAGATTGGGCCGAGTCCCTGCGGTTCGATGACCAGGTCCGCGAGGGGTTGCTTTGCGAGCCAGTCGAGCAGCACCGGCAACGGGCCGCGAAACGTCAACTGCAATCGCCCGTCGGTCGTGACGGTGTTCACGCCTAACTCCGCGCCGCCGGGGCCGGTCAGGGGCGCCTGGCCCGTGAGCCGCGCGCTCACGACGCGACCCTCGCGCAACTCGCTCATTTCTTGCACGTGAACCAACTCGCCGCGGCGCAGCACCGCGACGCGGTCACATACCGCTTCGACTTCGTGCAGGACGTGCGACGAGAACAGCACCGCCTGACCGCGGTCGCGGGCGGCCTTCAGTTGGTCGAGCAACTCGTCGCGCATTGTCGGGTCGAGTGTGTTCGTCGGTTCGTCGAGAATGATGAGCGGCACCTTCGGCACCAGCACCGCGAGTAGCGCGACCTTACGCTTCATGCCGCTGGACATCTGCGTGAGCGGCCGGTCGATGTCGATATCCAGCTTCTGCGCGAGGTTGTCCACTTCGGCGCCGGGCGTGTCGCCACGGAGTTGCGCGAGGAACGTGACGAGCCGACGCCCGGTCATGGTGTCGTAGAGCCGCAGCTCGCCGGGCAGGTACGCGACGCGTTTTCGCGTTTCGACGCTGTCAAACCAGCAATCGAACCCGCCAACGCTCGCGTGGCCGGCGGTTGGTTTCAGGAAGCCGAGCATAATTCGCAGCGCGGTGGATTTGCCCGACCCGTTGGGTCCGAGCAACCCGACCACCTCGCCGGGCGAGACGGACAGCGTGAGGGTGCTCAGCGCGCGGAACGAACCGTAGTCCTTCGTCAGGTTCTCAGTCACCAGTATCGGTTCGGTCATGCGGCTATTGTTGTGCGCGACGCGCCAAAGGCGAGCGGGGCGTAAGCCCCCTGTGAAACGCAAAGCCATTGAGTGCGCTCTGCGTTTAACAGGGAGCTTACACCCCGCTCGCCTTCAGACCCAACTTACGGCTGACGTCCCGGAAGCGTGATCGTCAGCGGTTGGAACCCTTCCGGCACCGCCGGGTTCGGCGCCAGGCCGGACATCCCGCCCGCAAGCGGGAAGTTCGGCGCACCCGGTTGAAGTGGCATCATCGGCGCCACGCCGTTCGGGAGTGGCATCATCGGCGCCACGCTGCTCGGGAGCGGCAGCATCGAGTTGGGCAGTGGCCCCGGTGCCAGCGTGCCGGGTGGCGGTTGCATCATCGCTCCGGGCGCCGGGAAGCCGCCCATCCCGGTCATCGAACTCGGGCCGACCGGCGGGCGGTTGCCCACCGGGCCGCTTCCCGTCCCACCTGGCAGGGGCGAGAACACCGGGGCGCCGAACGCGGACGTGGTGTCGAGCGTGATAACGGTTGGCTTCGCGAAGAGCGTGTGGCCGTTGTCCGGGTCATACCGTGCCGAGATCATCACCCGCGTGATGTCGGACTTGTACGTTGGCCACGGCAGGAACAACACGTAGCTCTTTCCGAACGTCTCGTCGCGGGTCTGTAGGTTCCGCAGCGTGTTCTTGTCGAACTGCCACCGTTCCGGGGTGGCCGCTGGCTGACCGGGTGGGCGTGGGCTGTCGTCGATCAGGTCCACGGTGAGCGTTCCGTCGGCCTGCGCGAATTCGAGCTTCTCCCCGCCGAACAGGAACATCTGCCCCACAACCCCCGGACTCATGCGCCCGTTCTTCACCGGGTCGGGAAGGTATGCGATGCGGTTCTGCCAGCCGACCGCCATCTCGGTGGCGACGACCTTCCTCTCCATCTTCGCGGTCAACTTCGCGAACGACGGCCCGGTCCCCCTGGTCGCCGACGTGGCGACCACCGGCCGCGCCGGCCCTTCGACCGGCGCTATCCCAGACGCTTGAACCACCGGCCCGACGCGATCGTCGCCGGACACCGGGCGGGCCATCGCCTGTGGCGGCGGCAGGACGCCCAACTGCGTCACGTCGGGCTTCTTCGACTCCGATTTCTTGTCGGCGAACAGGCACCCGTTACCGAGGGCCAGCAGACCGACCGCAAGTACACTCAGCGGCGATCGAACACCCATGACAAGCCCTCCCTGGCGTTGGTACTCGGCTTCGTGTTAGCGGGCGGGGGATCCTTACCCGCGGCTGGTTGGACAGGTTGCCCCATCGGGGCCACCATGCCGTACCCGCGATTCGCGGTGCCGGTCGCCCCTGCGGGCACTACCGGCATTCCCGGCAGCGGCTGGCCCGCCATCGGGTATGTCGAGTACGTCGCCACCGGCTGACCCGGCATCGGCTGACCCGTCAGAGGCATCGTGTAGTTCACGGGCGCCGTCGGGCGTGCCGGAATCGGTTGGGTCGGCAGCGGCGTTGACGCAGGCGGTATGAAGCCGGGTTGCGAGAAGCCGGGTTGCGAGAACATCGGCTGCGAAGCGCTGATCGGCATCACGCCCGCGGGCGTCTGGTTCGGCCACTGTTGCGGAACTGTAGCACCGGTCGCGCCCGGCAGCGGTGCCGGAGGTAGCGTGCCCGGCAACGGCTGACCCAACGTCGGGTACGGCGACTGCGCCGGCATCATCGGTAACACGACTGCGCCGCTCGGAGGCATCACGCCGTTCTGCACACCGGGTTGACCGAACCCCTGCGGCGGCGCCCCGCCCGGTTGGAGGTAGTTCGGCTGGAACGTACCCGGCTGGAGCGCACCCTGCGGTGCGGTTCCCGGCGGGTAGGCCGAGGCGCCATCGAGTGGGATCGGGGAACCCGCGTTGCCAAAGTATGCGGGGCCGGGCACGAAGTTCGGCTGACCCTGCGGACTGCCCACCGGCACCGGGCGCGCGCCCTGCGCCGCTGGCCCCATGACCTCCATCCCGTGCGTGTGGATCTTGGCCACTTCGGGCAGGCACCACTTCATCTTGGCCGACTCTTCCGCCAGGATGCGGGCCTGGTCGTACTCACTGCGGACGATGTGCGGCGTCATGATGATGATGATCTCGCGCCGCGCGACCGTGTGCGTGCGATACCGGAACAGCGCCCCGACATAAGGGATGTCCTTCATGTACGGGATACCCAACTCGTTGCGGTTCTCCTGCTTGCTGATGAGGCCGCCGAGGACGATCGTCTCGCCATCGGACGCGAGCACTGTCGTTTGCACCGTTTGTGAGTTGAAGACGGACGCCTGGATACCGCCGGCGCTGACAGTTCCCGGTTGCACACTGGACACCGCCGGTTCCACCCGCATGAGTACCTTGCCGTCCGGGTTCACTCGCGGTGTCACCCGCAACTGGATGCCGATGTCCCGGTAGACGATACTCTGTTGGGCGATGCCGTTGGTGACGGTACTCACGTCCGGGGTCGGGAAGCTCTGGCCGACGTTGATGTACCCGGTCTGGTTGTCAGACACCTGGATTTGCGGGCGGCTGAGCACATCCACTCGGCCCTGCGCCTTGAGCGCCCGGACCAGCAGACTGAAGGTGTCGCTGGACGCCGAGAACACGAACCCGCCGACGCCCTGGGTTGCCGACGACCGGCCCACGCCCAGGTTCCCAATCCCCTGGAACGCGACAGAGCCCTCGCTGACTGCGTTGTTCGGCAGCGCCGTGGTGTTGTTGAAGTTCAGGCCCGTGCCGCGATTGAAAAACACCGGACTTTGCAGCGCCAACTCCACGCCGGCCTCTTCCGTGTTGTTCAACTGCACTTCGGCGATGGTCACCTGGATGACCACCTGCGGCGGCTGCGAATCGATCTTGTCGATGATCCGCTTGATCTCGCCGTAGTATTCCGGCGTCGCGCTGATGAGAACCGTGTTGCTCACCGGCTCCGCGATCACCACCACCGAGCGCTGGAGTTGCTGGTAGGCGCTGGTGAAGGCCGCCCCGGTGTACACCGCGAGCGCCTGCGTGAAGAACGTTTGCACCGCAGCGGCCACGTCCGCGGACGCAGCGTTTCGCAATTTCACCACCTCGTGGTACCGGGCCGACGTCTCGGACCCTTCCAGTCGCGCGATGATCGCGCGGATGGTGTCGAGGTCGTTGAGCGAGCCGGCCACGATGATGCTGTTGGTGCGGTCGTCCACGGACAGCCGCAGGTCGATGAGCGACGCCCCGTCCGACGGGTCGCCGCGTAGCGTCAGAATCGGCCGGACCTGCTGTGTCTGACCCGGTTGCTGAATGCCCTGGGTGGCCTGCCGCCCCTGGCCGGTGAACAACTGCGCGATCAGGTTCGCCGTTAGGGTCGCGTCCGCACCCTTCGAGAGCCGGAACACATTCACATACGAGCGGGCTGCCGCGACCGTGTCGAGGTTCTCGATCAGTTTCTCGATCACCTGCATCGTCTCTTTCGGCGCTGCGATGATCAGAGCGTTGATGCGCGCGTTCGAGACGATGTGGACGTCCGAGAGGAACCCAGTTTCGTAGGTCTTACCGTCCCGTGCGGAGAAGAACTTGATCGCGGTCGTCTTGGTGTGGATGCCGCCGGCGCTGCCAGTCCCGATGGTCGGGATGAGCGCATTGATGTTGGCGACTTGCAGACCCTGCTGACCCTGCTGACCCTGACCGCCCGGTCCGATCTGACCCGGTTGCTGGCCCGGCTGTTGCCCCGGCTGTTGCCCCGGTTGCTGGGGCTGCGCACCGCCCGCGCCACCGGTGAGGCCGAAGGCCGCCGCACCGCCGGCCGCCGGCGCCGACGGATTGGTGAACGTCTGCTGCGCGAGCGGGTTGAGAACGTTCGCCGTCAGCGCCTGGCTCAGCACCTGACCGAGTTCGTCGGACAGCGCGTTCTTCAGGTGGAAGACGCGCATGTCGTTGATGGCTTTGGACGTGGACACGTCCATCAGCGTCAGCAGGTCTTCGGCGTCCTTGAGGTCGCCGGGGCTACCCTGTATGAACACCGTGTTGCTGGCGATGTCGAAGGTAACGCGGAACTGGTTCTTGGTGGTCGGCTCGCCGGGGTAGCGCGAACTCCAGAAGTTCAGGAGCTGCGTGGCGACGATCTGCGCGGACACGTTCTTCAGTTGGAACGCCTTGAACGGTGCGTTGGGCGGCTGGTCAAGCAACCGCTTCAGTTCCTTCTTCACGTCCTCGAACCGGCCCTCCGGTGCGATGAGCATGATGGCGTTGAAGCGCGGCAGCGCGAGCGCGGCGACGTTCTGCGCGCCGGCGGCACCGGCCTGTTGTCCGCCACCCGGCTGTCCGCCCGGGAATCCACCACCACCACCAGCGCCGCCGGCGCGGGGCGCGAAGAGGTAGCCCCCGCTCTGCCCGAGTTGCACGCGGGTGAACATCGCGTTGAGCGTGTCGGCGATGTAGTTGCAGTCGCCGTGATCCAGGTAGATTACCTCGACACGCGGCTGCGTGTCCTTCGCCGTCCGGCCGAGGATATCGATCAGTTCGAGGACGATCTGGAGGTCTTTGGCGTCAGCGACACGAAGGACGCCCGTGTCCAACCCCGTGATGGGGATGAAGGTGACGGTGCCTCGTGGGGGTGGCCCGATGTAGCCGGGGTCGCCGACCGCGCCGCCGCCCACGCCATAGCCGGGCGGGATGGGCGGCAGTTGCATCGGGAGCGGGCCGCCGGGGGTGAGGTCGCCCGGCTGCCACGCGCCGATTTGCACGATGCTGTTGAGCGGTTTCGGCGCCGCCGGTCGGTTGTAACCGAAGTCCGGCGCGTCGATCATCGGATCGTAGATCTTGGAGACTACGGAAGGGGCTTCCTTGCCCCGGTAGTCAAAATTTAAGGGGCCCCCCATTCCGCCGAGGCTGGCAGTGCGCCCGCCGCGCCCGCCTCCCCCACCACCGCCGGGTCTAGCTCCCCCGCCCCCACCCCCGCCGCGATTCCCACCTCCGCCTCCGCCGATTCCGCCGAGGCCACCCCCGCCGAAGCCGCCGAGACCGCCGAAGCCGCCCTGACCGCCGAAGCCGCCCTGACCGCCGCCCGGACCACCGCCGAAGCCGCCTTGCCCGCCCTGGCCCTGGCCGAAGCCGCCCTGACCCTGGCCGAAGCCGCCGCGACCGCCCTGCTGCTGACGCGTGTCACGACCCTGGAGCGCGTTGATCGCCTGCTGCACCACGTTTGGGTCGATGCCCTTCAACGGCACCAGTTTCACCACCTCGGTGGTGCTGACGGTGGCGTTATCGAGTTGCGTGACCAGTTCCTTGATGTCGGTGTACAGCGTCTCGGCCGCCAGGATGACGAGGCTGTTGCTCCTGTCATCGATGGTGATCGAGAGCGCCGGCGGGCGCGCCGCCTGCTGTCCGCCGCCCCCGCCGGTGAGCGCGGCCAGCGGGTTAAGGACCGCTGCGCCGCCGACCCCGCCGCCGCCGGTGCCGCTCATCGCGCTCCGGTAGACTTCCTTAACTACCGAGGCCATCTCGGAGGCGTCGGCGTTCCGGATCGGCAGGATGAACGTCTTAAGCACCGCGGCCGAGTCGTTGGTGCCGCCGTCGATGGCGCCCGCGAGCAACTTCTCGATCATCACCACGTCGAGCGGGCTGGCCTTCACCACGATCACGGAGTTGCTGCTCTTCTCCGCGACGACGCGGATGCGCCCGGGGGCCGGTGCGGCCGCCGCGCCGCCACCGCCGAGGCCGAACAGCGCGAGCGGGTTGAACCCGCCGCCGCCACCACCGCCACCGCCACCGCGCCCACCGCCTTGTTGCTGTTGCACGCCGTTGAAGATCTCGTTCAGTTCGCGGGCCGCGTCTTCCGCGGACACGTACTTGAGTCTGATCACCTTGAAGAGGTTCTCATCAACCTTCGCGCCGTCGGTGATGAGGTAGCGGGCGAGTCCCGCGAGCACATCGAGCGCCTTGGTGTCGTCGCTCTGGACGAGGAGCCGGGCGCCGGCCACCGTGATGATGATCGGCTTGTCGTCGGCCGGCTTGGTCGGGTCCACGATCTGCGCGGCGACGAGGAAGTCGCGGCCGGGCAGTGTTTCCCGCGTCAGCGGCCCCGGTCGCACCGGGTCCGGCAACTTCGGCAGCGGCTGGAGCTTTGGCAGTGGCTGGATGATCGACGGTGCCGGCTTCTTCGGGTTGAGCGGATCGATGACCTCGACCCTCTTGCCCATGCCCTCCATCGCACGACCGAGGATCTCGGCGACGGCCGCGGCGTTCGCGTTCCCGCCGAGGTTGATCGTGCGCGAGGTTGCGTTGGAACCGGTGCTCGTCCCGCCGGGGCCGATTGCCGGCTCGCCGAGTGCCTCCAGGGTCCGCTTCGCTTCTGTGATTTGTGCCGGAGTGCCCTTGATGAGCAGTCCCGGCGTCGGCCCGTCCTTCTGTGGCAGGATGTTCGGGCCACCAGCGAGCGTGGTCGGGAAAATCAACACGAGTTGCGCGGATGCGACGCCCGGTTCGAGTACGACGAGCGGGATGAACTCGGTTACCTGGGTCACGACCCCATTGCCACCCCCGTCAATGATCCGCCCGATTTCGAGCAGATCGTTCGGGGCCGCGAGCACCATGACCTGGCTTTGCGCCGCCAGCGGGATGCACTGCACCCACGGGTACTTCGTCTGAATGGTCTTGGCGAGTTCGACTGCGGACCCGGCGGGCACGGAGAAGGTCTTCAGCACCGGCTCGGCCGCAACCAGTTCCGGCGCGCCGAAGTAGGGTGCCTTGTCCTGTTGCTCGATGATCGTCCGGGCCAGCCCGATCTTGTCCTGCGGCGCGGTGACGAGGATGGCGTTGCGGCGCGCGTCTACCGCAATCTGCACGGTCTTGACGCGCCCGCCGCCGGTGGTCGGCTGTGGGCCACGACGCGGGTCGTAGCCGCCGCCACCGCCACCACCACGCGGGTCGTAGCCGCCGCCGTAGCCGCCGCCATAGCCACGGTCGTACCCACCGCGGGGATCGTAGACCGGGGCTGCCTGAGCGCCGGTGACGTCGATCTTCACGTCGGTGCCGGCCATCAGCGTCTTGAGCGTCTCGGCGATCTCCTGCGGACGCCGGTACTTGCACACGTGGTTCAGCGAGTCTGACTGGTCGTTCTTGTCCGCGACGTCATCGAGCGTCCTCTGGATGCGGACGATGTTGCCGACCGTGTCCTGAATGAGCAGCGAGTTCGGCTTCGTCAGCGGCACCATCGTGCCGAACGGGGTGAGCAACTTCTTCAGTTCATCGACAGCGTCCTCGACCACCATACCCTTGATCGGCAGCACGACCTGCACGATCTCGGTGCGCCCACGATCGGGCAGTTCGGCGGGCGTGATGCGCGGCAGCAGTGTCGGGTCAATCTTCTCGTCCGACGGCTGGATGAAGAACGTCATGTGCCGGCGGATCAGGATGAACTTCTGTTGCATCATCGCTTCATTGATGAGGTCGGTAACCTCGCCAATGGTGAACTTGCGGTCCTTGCCGGGCTTGATCGCGACGGTGCCGGTCGGCTTGACGGTGGTGATGAGCGTCAGCCCGGTTTCCTTCGCGTACCAGTCGAGGACTTCGTCCCATCCGGCTTTCTCGAAGTGGATGCTGACGGTCTTCGCGGGCGGCACGACGGGTGTCGCGGGCACGACTGGCGCGATGGCACCGGGCATCCCCGGAACCGGCATGGTGGTCGGCTGGGCCAAGGTGCGGTCAACCGGCCCGGTCAGCCCGGCAGCTGCGGCAAGAACGCCGGGCAACCACTTGCGGAGTTTCAGGAGCTTCCAGAACGGAATCGCCCGCGGGCGCGAGCCATGACGCTGACCCATAACTTCCCCCAGAGAACTGCGAAGCCCTCGTCGGACCGGGTTCCCGCCGCGTTCGCGCGGCGTTCGCGGGTTGCCCGTTCCCCAACGGACATCCCGCCGAACCGACGAGAGTGTTCACACACGTGATGAGGCTGATATCGTCCGTTGTCGGGGCGAGCAACGAAAAACTACCAATTCAAGGAGACTTTTAATCTAACCCCAGTTTATCCCTGTTACCCCGCCAATGCACCGTTAGATTGCGATGAGAGAACGAAAAACGTATTTGCCGGCGATTCCGGGTACGGCACGCATGAGGTCACGCGGTTCTGCCCGCGTGACCGTGACCGGCTCACGCTGGTCAGCAAGTTGCACCCCGACGCCAACGTGTTCGATCCGCCCCCACCATACACCGGCAAGGGCCGACCTCGTGTCAAGGGAACACGTGTGCCCGAAGCCGCGTCAGGCGGTCGATGCGGCCACGATGTTGACCCCGTTGAAGGTTGGCCGGTACGGCAGCGACCACCTGCAGGTCGGTACGCTCACGGGCACGGGTACAAAGCCGGTCGCGATCTGGTGGCGATCCAGCACCGAGCATTGCCGGCGTTGGAGCAGAGCGGGGCGGTGGAATGGCCAGGCAAGACCGTGACAACGTTCTCGGATGCGTTGGCAGTGCGTCGGTGGCTGTGGGCCGAGTCCCTTTTGCCAGAGCCAGTCAAACCACGGGTCTTGAAAAATTCCCCCAGCCCATGCGTGGGTTCTTGCTTACCACGCTCGCACCCGCCGCATGACCGTCACAGAATCGGCATCAGTGGAATTCCGCACGTGCGTTTGGCAACAGGACCCTTACCGGCCGACGCTAAACCAGCTTGGGGTTTGGTGGGTGAACCCAGTTCGCTATGCTAGCGTCTAATGATTGGGGTGGCCGCTCGCCCTGTAACCAGAAGGAGCATGCGATGAACCCGGACCTCCGCCGACGCACCGACGAACTCTGCACCCGGCTCACCCAGCTACGGGACTCTCTTTGACGTCCGTGGCAAAACCGTCGCACGCGACCAACTCGAAGCCAAGCAGACTGAACCCGACTTCTGGACCAACCAGGAGAAAGCGAAAGGCGTTATCAGTCAGCTTAAAGTGCTCAACGCGCTGTTGAAGCCTTACGCGGAACTCACGGCCGCGGCCGCGGACATCACCGCGATGGCCGAACTCGCGGACGAAGACGCGGCGTTCGAGGTGGAGTTAGAACCCGCACTCGTTGCTGCCGAACAGAAGTACGAGGCGTTCGAACTTCAGGCGATGATGAGCGGCAAGCACGACAGTTGCTCCGCGACTGTGTCGATCAAACCCGGTGCTGGTGGTACAGACGCGTGCGATTGGGCGAACATCCTCTTTCGCGCCTATCAGCGGTGGGCCGCGAACCACGGATTCGACATTCCGAAGGACGAGATCGACATCGAGCCGAACCTCGAAGCTGGCGTTCAGAGCGTGTCGTTCAAGGTCGTCGGGCCATACGCCTACGGGTACATGCAGTCGGAGATCGGCGTTCACCGGCTCGTGCGTATGAGTCCGTTCGGAAGCGGCGACACGCGCCAGACCTCATTCGCCGCGGTGGATGTGCTGCCGGAACTGCCGGACGACATCGAGATCATCATCAAAGACGCCGACCTCGAATGGCAGCACTTCAGCACCGGTGGCCCCGGCGGGCAGCACCAGAACAAGACGCAGTCCGGGGCGCGCTGCATCCACCGCCCGACCGGCATCAGGGCCGAGAGCCGGACCGACAAGAGTCAGCACAAGAACAAGGACAACGCCCTCAAGTTGTTGAAGGCGCGGTTGTACGCGATCGAGGAACAGAAGCGCATCGGCGATACGGTGAAGGCTTATGACGCCAAGGGCGAAATCGCGTTCGGTTCGCAGATCCGCAGTTACGTGATGCAGCCGTACACGCTGGTTCGCGAGGAGCGAGACGGCATCGACATCAAAACGCCGGCCATCAACGACGTGCTCGATGGCGACTTCGACCAATTCATGCACGCCTTCTTGCGCCACAAGACTGCGAAGGCGAACAAGCAGAAGAAGTAATGCCGGGCGAACGGCCGGTGTAAGCCGGCCGGTAAGACCAATTCGTGACCCGAACCGCGACGCTCTCACCGGCCGGCTTACACCGGCCGTTCGCCATGACACACACCCTCCCCATCCCCGATCTTGCGGCGACCGAAGCGTTCGGCCGAAGACTCGGCGCGTTGCTGTTCCCCGGTGCGGTCGTCGCGCTCGTGGGGCAACTTGGCGCGGGCAAGACGCACCTCACGCGTGCCATCGCTGAAGGGCTTCAGGTGAAGAACTCGGCCGTGGTGAACAGCCCCACGTTCGTCCTCATTCAGGAATACGCCGCTCGACTGCCCATCTACCACTTCGACGCCTACCGCCTCAGCGGGCCGCGGGAGTTCGCGGAACTCGGCGCGGACGAGTACTTCCGCGGCGACGGCGTGTGTGTCGTCGAATGGGCCGACAAGGTAGAAGCCACGCTACCAGCAAATCACCTGCGCATCGAGATCGAGGTCGTGAGCGAACATCAGCGAGTGTTTCACCTCTTCGCTACAGGCGCGGCGCACGAGGAGATACTCAGAAATCTTGCGGAGCGTGCGTGACTGCCATCTCGACGCGCCGCCGACATTCCCACCGTGAGCCAAACCCCTTATCATTCTCCTGCAGCACCAAAACGCCGCGAACCACACGGACGCGCAGGCGCACTGTTAATTCCTCTACCACTCTTCAGGAAACTGAACGACATGCCGCCTGCCGCCAAAGCGCAACCTGCCGTGAACCCCGAAGAATTGTCGCTCGCGGACCTGCAATCGGAAGCCGAAACAATCCGCAAGCGGGTTAACCGGTTTCGCGAGTCGCTCGGCCGGTTCTTCGTGAACAAGCAAGAGATCATCGACCTGATGTGCGTCGCGGCCATCGCGCAGGAACCGCTGTTGCTCATCGGCCCGCCCGGAACCGCGAAGTCCGACATCGTCGTGAAGTTCAAGGACGCGCTCGGCATCGAGCAGGGCGACTACTTCGAGTACATGCTGACGCGCTTCACCGAGCCGAGCGAAATCATCGGCGCCATCGACATCAAGGAACTTCGCGACGGTAAGTACATCCGTCGCAAAGAGGGCAAACTACCCACCGCGAAGCTCGTGTTCCTCGACGAAATCTTCAAGTCGAACTCCGCGATTCTGAACATCCTCCTCACGATCATCAACGAGAAGAAGTTCTACCAGGAGGGCAAGCCCGAACCGGTGCCGTTGCGGATCATGTTCGCCGCGACGAACGAAATCCCGGAGCAAGGCGAACTCGCCGCTCTCAAGGACCGGTTCGTGCTGAAGGTGCAGAGCCGCAGCGTGCAGGAGGAGTACTTCTCCGAACTGATCGACGCCGGGTTACAGGGTGAGGCGAACAAGGGCTTGAACCAGAAGCCGTGGGTGGAGGGGCACGCGAACCTCGACGATTTCCTGAAGGCGAACCGGTACATGACGCACCTGTTCTCACGCAAGACCGGGGATGGTCGCGGGGAAGAGGAGAACGACCGGAAGCGGTTCTTCCCGGCGGACGTGTTCAAGGAGTTCCAGCGGCTCGTGAAGGTACTGGTGCGCGAGGACAAGATCTTCATCAGCGACCGCAAACTGGTGAAACTCTACAAACTGTTCCGCGTTCGCTCATGGCTGTTCAGCGGTGGCGCCGTGACGAA
Source organism: Planctomycetia bacterium (assembly GCA_005772955.1). Classification (GTDB taxonomy): domain Bacteria; phylum Planctomycetota; class Planctomycetia; order Gemmatales; family Gemmataceae; genus Gemmata. The sequence goes on along the minus strand of SXID01000010.1, from coordinate 680 downwards.
GGACGACTTGCGGTTGCTCGCCTACCTGGGCGAAACGCACCAGGAAATCGAACACCTGCGAACGAAGGTGCCGGAGTATCTGGGCGACGCGTAAGAGCGATCGCCGCGCCGTCGAGAGCAACCGAGCGCCGTTTAGCGTCGGCCCCAGCGGGGCCGAACTCGATTCTGTGAGGCAAAGTCAGCCCCGCTGGGGCCGACGCTAAACATTGAACCCAAGCCATCCTTCTTTTCCTCTCCTGAAGAGGTTCCCATGTTTCGCTCATCCTTGGCGCTGTGCGTCGCACTCGTCGCTCTTGTGGGGTGCGACGTCAAGTTCAACGCGGGGCCAGCACCCAACACGCCGAACCAGGAGAACCAACCCGCCGGGCCGAATGCGTTTGGCGCGGGGAACCCCGACAACAACCGCAACCCGAAGGAAGACCCCGCGGAAGTCGCTGTGAAGAAGCTCAACGGCAAGGTCAAGCGCGACAAGGCACTGCCCGATAATCCGGTCACCGAAGTGCGGCTGTTCAGCCAGGAAGTCACCGACGACGACCTGAAGGAACTCGCGCAGTTCCCGAGCCTCAAGCGGGTGGAGTTCAGCGGCGATGAAGGTCACCGGCACCGGGTTCGCCGCGCTGGCGAACCTGCCCATCGAAGAACTGCACCTCGGGTTCAGCAAGGGTCTCAACAACGACGGG
>SXID01000060.1 GCA_005772955.1 Planctomycetia bacterium | reverse complement strand
CTGCACGCCGCGAAACTCGCGCAACTCGATGTGGACGACAAGGTCATCAAGAAGGCGATCGGGTTCCTGGACGCGGTCAGTCCGGGGCAGATCAAGTCTACGTACGGGTACGGGGACACGGGCCGCGCGCAGCCATCCACGTCGCTCACCGCGATCGGCCTCCTGTGCCGGTTTTATGTGGACGACTGGCGGGCCGAGAACGCCGGGTTCTCGGAGGGCACGAAGGGGCTGATGAAGCGCGCCCCCGCGGTAACGCAAACACGGGCGGGGCTGGACCTTTACTACTACTACTACGCGACGCAGGTGGTGCGCTATCACGGCGGCGAGGAGTGGAAGACCTGGAACGAGGGCGCGCTGAAAGGCGACACGCGGAAGGGCGGGATGGCGGACTGGCTCATCAACCTGCAGGTGCGCACCCCGGCTCAGCGCGGGAGCTGGAATCCTGAAGGTGTATTGTGGATTGGTCCGAACTGCGGGCGGCTTGGCACGACATGCCTGTGCCTGTTGACGCTCGAAGTGTACTACCGCTACGACCCCACAAAGCAGGGCGACAAGGGCATGAAGTAGGTCCCATTTTCGTGGCGCAGGCCGCTGGCCTGCCATCGCGAAGGCGTGCGTTCACTTTCCGCGAATAGTCACTTGCTTTTCCGGCGCAGTTGCGCCGATTGCCTCATCCGCCCAACGTTCCACGTGGAACACTTGTACACGTTAGAATGTCGCGCGATCCTGTTCGTCACCCTTCTTCTCGTGGTGCAGGCGGCCCGCCTGCACCACGAGAAAGTAGATGAATCAAAACGTCTGGTCGCAGATCATGCAGTAGCGGTGGCCGGGGTTGCCGGGGATCGCGCGCGAGCAACTGGGGCAGGCGTCTGGACTCTTCGCTGTGGCCTTGATCGCCGGTGACACAACCGGACCCGCAACTGTTGGCTTCGGGGCTGTTGGCACGGGCGGGCGCGACGGCACTGCGGGCTTCGGCGGCGGGGCGGGCTTCGCCGCAGTCGGCTCGGGGAGCGGAATCGATAGCGGCGCCGGCGCACACGGCATCGGCAAATCGAAGCCGTCATCATCGTCCAGGTCGAGCGCTTTGGGTTTCTTCGCGACGGGTGCTGGTTTCGGCGAGGGTCGCGGTGGAGGCAGTGGCGCGGTTGGCGCGCCGCTTCCGGTGCGGACCGTGACCGTGAGGTTCCCGACTTCCTTCGCGAAGCCCGATACAACCGCTTCCTCCCGTTTCTGGATCGGGTCCGAACAGATCACCTTTCCGTCGCGCAGGAAGAACCGCAGCGCGATCGGGGGCGCGCCGCGCGCCCACACGGTACACGCCTTCGCGTCGCTGCCCACCTTTACCGGCTCCGGGCCGAGCGTCACGGTGATCGTCTCGCGCTCCCCGTACCGCACTTCGAGCCACGCCTTCCGGAAGGCCGCTTCCGCGACCGCGACCATGACTCCGATCCCGAACCCAAGCACCAATCCGCCGACGAGCCGCCCGACGATCTCGTGGGCGACGGACGACACCACGATGAACCCGACGGCGCCCACCGCGCCGCCGATCGCGCCACCGATCAGACCGAGCGTCAGCTTCATGTTGGGAACGAACAGCGACAGCCCCGCGCCCGCGAGGCTACCGAGCAGCGCCCATCCGATCACGCGGAAGATGTGCGCGAGGATCACGTTTCCTGGTGCGAGGAAGAACAGCCCCTGTGCCGCTGCGCCGCCGATCAACCCGACCACAAGCCCGCCGAAGAACCCGGCCGCGACGCCGCCAACCGCCGGTAGCGAACCGCGCAGATAGTGGTGCTGCCCCGCGAGCAGCGCGAGGCACACGAGCGCCGCGATCGCGCCGGTCCACGCGCCACTTCGCAGCACCACCTTGCCCTCGGTCCCGGCCGCGGACTGCTCGCCCGATTGCAGGCTCCGCACGGTCAACTTCGCGTCGCCTGTCCGCGTGGCCACTTGTGGCTTGCTATCGGGATTCTTCGCGATGGCCGCCGCGGTCACGACTCCGCCGAACGTCGCGAGCAGTTCGTCGAAGCCCTCTTCGCCGCGAACCACGTCGCCGAGGTTGAAGTACTTCCCGCCGCCCTTGTCCGCGCCGGCGGTCGTCAGCGGCTTGTACACGGCCTCATCGAACCGCTGCACGACGGTGTGAACCGAGTCGATTTCCGCGTCCTGCACTCGCTTGACCGCGTCTTGCACCGCTGCGGCGGTGCGCGTTTCGGGCACCACCTTCGGCGGCGCGTCGGTGACAAGCAGCAGTATCTTGGTCGCGTCCTTGCGGAACGAGAGTTTCGCCGCCGCGGTGACCGCTTCGAGGCTGCTTTCTGGGATGTCGTCGCCGCCGGACGCACGGAGCCTGGATACCTCGTCGCGGAAGACCGTGGGGTCGGACGTGAACGGGTCGCCGTTGAACTCGATCACGGTCACGCGCTCACCGGGCACGGTGATGTCCTGAAACGTGACGAGCGCGAGCCGGAAGTTGATCCGCGCCTTGCCCAGCGCCTCCGCGAACTTCCCGATACCGTTCTTCAGGTCGTCGATGGCCCATTGCATGCTGCTCGTCACGTCGAGGACGAAGACCACGTCAGCTAGCGGTTTCGGCGGGTCCGTGACTTTCAGGTTGATGGGCGACTCGGACGTGACCTTCTTTCCCTCGTGGGTGGCTTCGACGACGGCCTTCGCCTCCTTCGGTCCCACCGTCGCGCGGCGGGCACCGACAACCGTCACCTCGCCTTCCGTCTTGCCTTCGGGGATAACGACCGGCTCTGCCGTGACGCCGGCGGGTAACCCTTCGACGCGAACAGTGACCGGGCCGGTGAAACCGTCGCGCGCGATCTGTACGGGGAACGTGTTCCGCCCTTCGACGAACACCTCCACGTTCGACGAGCAGGCAATCGCGACTTGGGGTCCGGTGGCCGCTGGTGGCGGCGGTTTGAGTAGGTACCAGAGGAGTTCGCCGAAGAACAGCGCGCCGAGTAGCCCGCCCACGCCCCCGTACAACCCGAACAACAGCGGCTTCGGTAAGAACGACAGGATCTTCGGCGCGGGCATGTGCAACAGCTCCGGGTGTGCGGCGGTTGTCAGTGTCCCTACGTTCGAGTTGCCGGTCAAGGAACTTCCAGGCTGCTTCCAATGTGGAAGCAGCGATCACCGGAGGGAATGCGCTTGACGCGCGCGGGCGGTAGGGAGACACTCAGTACAGCGAGTCACTCCTCAACGATTCGCCCCCGCTAGTTTTTCCCTGCCGTGCGCTCCCTTCG
>SXID01000059.1 GCA_005772955.1 Planctomycetia bacterium | reverse complement strand
TGGTCATCGAGAAGTTCCCTCTTGATTTCGTTCCGACTCCCCGATATGTGACTCGCGAAATTGTTCGGCGCGGGCTGTTTTCTGGGGGGAGTTCGGCCATGCGATACGTTCGCACATGGGTGGGGGTTGGCGCGTTATTGGTGTTCGCGGGGAGTGCGGCGGCACAGCCAGACACGTTCTCCGGCGTTTCACCGGTTTCACCGGTTTCACCGGTCATACAGGGCAATCCCGGTACGTTCGGGACCGGTGCCCCGGTGCCGCTGCCGCAAACCGCCCCACAGCCGGTGCGGTCGTTGCCACCGCCCGAAGAACACGCAGTGAAGGAACTGCCCGGCCCGCACGGGTTAGGCGCCCTGCACCCGCCCGAAGACAAGCACCACGGTCACAACGAGATCCCCGGTCACCTCACGGCTATCGTACCGGAACACGGCGGATTCTACACAGGGGCCGAGTTCCTGCTGATGCGGCCCCGCAACTCGGACATGGATTCCACGATCCACAGCGCTGGCGGTCTGGCCACGACGGGACCGATCGATTCGATCCGGTACGACGTTGGCACCGGTTTGCGTTTCGATGCCGGCTACCTGTACAACGGCGGGAAGTGGGAAACAGCGTTCTCGTACACGTACTTCAACGGCGGCTCCGAGAACACTACCACCAGCGCCGCAGCCGGCGTGTCGCTGCTCCCGACCCTGACGCGCCCAGGCCTGACCGACCGTGTGTTGACCACATCGGACACCGTCGACCTGGACTACCAACTGTTCGACCTGGTCGCGGGCCGACGGTTCGTGATCGAGGACAACTTCGCGGTGCGAGCCATCGCCGGGTTCCGGTTCGCCGACATCCGGCAGACACTCAACGTGTTCTACGACGGGGGCGACGCCCGCCTGGCCGCGGTGCGAACCCGGTCGCGACTCCAGGGCTTCGGCCCAATGGTCGGCGGCGAAGGGACGCTCGCCGGGCCACGCGGGTTCCACCTCTACGGCCGGGCATACGGCGGGTTCATGAGCGGGAACAGCACCAACTCATTGCTTGAAACCAATGACAACGGAGCCACCACCTACGTGAACACGCGGTACGACGTGCGGAAGGTAGTGCCGTTCGGCAGCGTGGCGATCGGCGGCGGCTGGCAGTACCGATCCATCGCGATGCGAGCCGGCTATGAGATCCAGCACTGGCAGGGCATCTTCGAACGCCCACGGTTCGTGGACGATGTGTCGCAGGGCAAGGTCATCACGCGCCCCGCAAACCTCTGCCTCGAGGGACTGTTCCTGCAGGTCAGCGTGATCTACTGAGTGCCGTACGAGGCGAGCGGGGGGGCGAAAGCCCCCTGAGAAACCCAGGCGCGAAACACCGCGTTGGGGTTCATCAGGGGCTTACACCCCCCACTCGCCCTTTCCAAAGTGGTCACATCTCAACCACCAATGGGCTAACAAACAGCTCGCTCTTTTCACCGCGCTCCGTCACCCGAGCCTGCAGTTCCTTCCGACGACCCCAACCCAAACAGTACCCGCCCGGACGGTGCGCCAGATACCTCGCGCGAACGCAGCGATGAGATCGCACTCGGCGACCAGCCACCGCTTGCACACTCGGCCAGACCCGGTTCACCCTACGCGGTGGCAACGACTCCGAACCGGACGCGCCGGTGGACGCCACCATCGTGCAGCGACAGGAGGAACTGAGCCGGGCCGAGTTGGAAAACGTCGCATTCACCCACCCCGCCATCCTGCTCAAGGCGCTGGAGCAGTTGCCCGCCTACCTGAAGGTGGTGGCGAGCGAGGCGGCACTGTTCAAGCAAATGCTGAAGGTGACAATCGCCGCACTGCCGAAAGCAGACGCGGCCGTGGAGAAGTTCACGAAGGGGGAGTGGGCCGACGCGAACGACCGGTTCGATGGGTTGTTCGGTGACGACCCGGCCGCGGAGTGCTTCGTTCGCCACATGACCCGCACGAACGGCACCCCGACGAACGACTGGACCGGCGCGTTCACTCCGCGCCCAAAGGAGTGATGGCTCGTGACCTCTGGCTCCCGAGCTTGGGTTGCCTGGGTCTTGGACAAAGACTCGAAAGCCAGTGCCACCAACAGGGAAACCGCTCAGGTGTTGCGCTCACGGGGCATGGGCATGGTCGCGGCCTTGCGAATCGCGTTCATGCGGCGAGATTCCTTGCGGCGTCTCGCCTCGCAGGGCTTCTCATAGTACTCGTGGGCGCGGAGTTCGCCCTTCATACCACTGCGTTCGAGCAACTTCTTGAACCGACGGAGAGCGGCGCCAATCGGTTCCCGCTCGTGAACACGCATCCGCAAGCCCATCACGTTCCCCCGTGAATCCACTTGCCCAGTGGACAGACTCTGTGTGTAAGGTGCCTTCCGCAACTGATAGGTACTCCCACTGGTGTGTGGGAGTCCTTCTCACCGATTCTACAATTCCACCACGTATACCACAGAGAAATGACGCGTCAACGGTCACGGGGCCTTTTTCGCTTCGGCCTCTTCTTCTGATCACTCACCTTCCGCCGGAACCGGAACTCGGCGCTGCCGTGATAGGTCGCGAGCACCGCCCCGACTCCAGCGTAGTGCTCGAACAGGTCGTACACCACCAACTCCTCGTCCGGCCACGGGTACGCAAAGATCACGTCCAGGTCCTCGATGTCCAAGTCGAGTTCCTCGTAGGCCTGATCGCCCTCGGTCGTGAGCCACGAATACGTCCCGGCCTTATGAACGCGATCCTCCGCGCCGGGCGGCACGAAACTCCCATGAACGAACTCCACCGGCAGGTCGTAGTCCTCGGCCAACCGACGTGCTTCGTCCACCAGCGTTCCCTCGATCTCGATGCCGCACGCATCGAATTCGAGCATCGCGGCAAGATCCACGACAACACCGAAGCCGCAGCCCCACTCGCAGAACCGCGGACCTCGTGTCAGCGCGTTGTCCGTCAGTGCGCGCAGTACCGTGTACGCGGTCGCGTAGTCGCACGGGACAAACGCGGGCACTTGGGCAGCGCTCTGGAACCGGTCGATGCGGCGCTCGGCGTCGCGGAGGAACCGTCGCACCTCTGGCGTCGGTTCCGCGTCGGTTATCGGAACGAGCAGTTCGCGAAGCGACATGGCAAAGCAGCACGCCTCAAAATGGTTCCGACAACTGCGAGCGAATTTCACGCCTGAGTCGGAACGGGTCGTAGGATGTATGGGTGTTGTATTGCAGATTGCGGCGAGAGGTTCAGACATGGCAGAAGAACAACCCGGTCAGATCACTGTCGAGCAGCGACGCGCGATTTTCAAATCGCTCGTCGAGGCACAAGACGGTGGTGCCAGCCCGCCCGCATCGCGAACCACGGTGGCACGACAGTTTGCAGTCACCGAGGACCAGGTGCGCGATATCGAGCGCGAGGGGATGGCGAACCAGTGGCCCCCGCTCGACTAGCGCACCAGCGAAATGATCACACGCGACCCGGGCGGACAGATGTTCCAGGGTGCGAAACTGTAGCGGCGAGGGAGGATCGCCTTGCATTGCGGGCGATTCCGCGCGGTGCGGTCGCGGCAACCCCGCAGCGCTAGCGTAGGTGCTCGGTGCGGTCTCCGACTCGATCATCGAACACCGGGGGACCGATGAATCACACGCCCGTTACTTCGCCCCGGTCGCCACACGAGCGCACCATGACCGACACCGAACAACGTCTACTCGAACTCCTCAAGCAACGGTCCTTCAAGCGCGCCGCGCCAGGCGAAATGTTCACCCTCACCTCCGGCGAGAAAAGCGAATACTTCATCGACGGGAAGATGACCGCTGTTTCCTCGGAGGGCGCGGAACTCATCGGCGAAGTACTCTACGAGTGGACGAAAGACCTCGGCATCGACGCCATCGGCGGGTTGCAAGTCGGCGCGGTCCCGCTCATCACAGCCGCCGCCATCAGTTACGCACGCCACGGCCGACCCATCGAAGGGTTCTGGGTGCGCGAGGAAACAAAGAACCACGGTACGAAGAAGCTAATCGAGGGCGGTCTGAAGCCGGGGATGCGGGTCGTCATCGTGGACGACGTGTTCACGAAGGGCGGATCCGCGCTCAAGGCGGCGCAGGCGGCCCGCGAGTTCGGTAGTGAGGTGGTTCTCGTCCTGGCGCTGGTGGACCGACTCCGCGGCGCGCGGGCGCTGTTCCGCGAAAACGGTATCGAAAACTACGCGCGAGTCTTCACCATCCGTCAGTTCGGTATCGATGTACCCGACGACGTGTAAGCCGACGCTCGCGGGCCTGGCATCTCACCGGGTCGGGTGAAAGTCACCTCCAAACTTTGTCATCTGTGGTCCGCGAACTCGGCTGCTGTGAAGTTGGTTCTGGCCGTGCACCGGCGGTTCGCCACGGTGGTAGCGGTTGCGGTGACTGCGCCGGTCGTCGCGGTCGCGGACGTCGCGGTCATCGTGTTCCTCGTCGCGCTGCGGGCACGCACCTCATGTCGGGGTACCTACATATTCGATAGCCGGAATCGGGACCGAGTTTCACGCACTCAATACGAATTCACCACCCGATCACATCGCAAAAATCGGTGGATCGTTCACCGCGTGCAGTCCATCGGGTACACTAGCCGGGTACACGCTACAACAAGTGTCTCCTTTCCTCTGTTCGAGGGTCAAGTCATGCGGGCGCGGATTCTGATGGCGGTACTCGTCCTGACCGGGGCCGTCGGCCTGACGCGGGCGGACGACAAACCGTTAGATCGGGCGGAGCTGGACAAGCGCGTGGTCGCCATCGTGTACGAGAGTGCTGTCCGCGGCACGGACATCTTCAACAAAGGCGCGCACGCCGAGTGCGTCCGACTGTACGAAGGCACGCTGCTGGCCGTCGCGCCGTTACTCGATCACCGGCCCAAGTTGCAGGCCGACGTGAAGGCCCGGCTGGAACGGTCCACCAAGATGGCCAAACTGGCCGACGCCGCGTTTGAACTGCGCACCGCGCTGGACGAGATCCAGAACACGATCGCCCCGCCAAAGGAGATCAAGAAAGACCCCCCAAAAGACACGAAGACGACCCTGTGGGACCGTCTCGGCGGCGAGAAGGGCGTGAAGGCGGTCGTACGCACCGCGTGGCTGGTCGCTGCAGACGACGCGAAGGCGCCCGGGCTGCGCGACAAGAAGGTCGATGCCGCGAAGGTCGAGTCGGCGCTTATCGGGTACGTCAGCGCCAACTCCGAAGGGCCGCAGAAGTTCAGCGCGGCCGACTTGAAGGCCGCGTTCGGCGGCGCCGCGATCACGGAGGCCGAGTTCGGCGCACTCACGGCGGCCCTGGTCGATCAGCTCAAAAAGAACAAGCTCAGCGACGCAGATCTGGTCGCGCTCACGAAGGGGTGGGAGGCGGTCGGGAAGGAACTCGTCGAGAAGCCGAAGACCTGACCCGCACGGTACAATGCGGACGCGAACGGGGAGCAGTCTGCTCCCCGTTCTTTTTGCGCCGCGGCATCACGTGCGTTTCCCGTCCACTTCCACTCGGCACCTTTCTCTCACTCGCCCGCACGCGTAGTATTGTGGCATGAGCGAATGGCACCTCGCCCGCGGCTACCGGTTCGCGGGCATCGTCAGCGGGCTGCGCACGGAACCGGACCGGCGCGACCTCGCCGTGATCGTCAGCGACGCGCCCGCCGCCGCCGCGGGCGTATTCACCCAGAACCGCGTCTGCGCCGCCCCGGTGCAAATCAGCCGCGAGCGACTGCCCCGCGCCGACGCCCGCGCGATCGTCATCTGTTCCGGCAACGCGAACGCCTGCACCGGTGAGCAGGGACTCGCCGACGCGCGCCGCATGGCGCAACTCGTGGCGCTCGAAATCGGCTGCGCCCCGGAGCAAGTGCTGATCGCGTCCACGGGCGTGATCGGGCGACCGCTCCCGATGGCGATCCTCGAAGCCGGCGTTCCGAAAGCCGCGCGCGAAACCGCCACCGGGCGCGGGGCGTTCTTGAACGCGGCGCACGCGATCCTCACCACCGACACTGGTATCAAGATCGCGACGCGTCAGCACGCCGGGTTCACGGTCACGGGGTTCGCCAAGGGCGCCGCGATGATCGGCCCGAACATGGCGACTATGCTCGGCTTCGTGGTGACTGACGCGGCGGTCGCCCCAGCCGACCTTCACCGCATCCTGAAGATTGCGGCCGAACAGAGCTTCAACAGCATCTCGGTGGAAGGCCACACCAGCACGAACGACACGGTGTTGCTGCTCGCGAACGGAAGCGGCCCGCCACTCGCGGGTCAGGCGCTCGAAGCCTTCTCGCTGGAAGTGCGGCACGTCTGCGTGGAACTAGCGCGCAAGATCATCCTCGATGCGGAAGGCGCGGAACACCTCATCACGATCGAAGTGGAAGGGTGCCGGACCGACGCGGAGGCGAAGCAGATCGCGAAGACGATCGCCGAAAGCGCGCTGGTGAAGACCGCGGTGTTCGGCTCCGATCCGAACTGGGGGCGCGTCGTCTCCGCGGCCGGGTATTCGGGCGTGATGTTCGAGGAACGCGACCTGTCGCTCTGGATGGGCGACTTGCTGCTCTACCGCGCCGGGACGCCGCTGCCGTTCGACGCATCGGCGGCATCGTCGTATCTGAAGCACAACCGCGAGGTGCATTTCAAACTGCGGTTCACCCTCGGCAGCGGTCGCTGCACGTTCTACACGTGCGACCTCACCACCGAGTACGTGAAGCTGAACGCGGACTACACGACGTGAAAGGCACCCAGGGCTTCCGCCCTGTGTCCGCGAGCAACCGATGTCCACCGCCAACCTGATTACCCTCACCGCCGTGACCCGCAATTTCGGTGCGTTCACCGCGCTGAGTGACATCACGTTGTCACTGCCACCGGGGCGCATCGGGCTGCTTGGTCCGAACGGGGCGGGCAAGTCCACTCTGCTGAAGATTCTGATGGGCCTCATCCCGCCGTCGAGTGGCACCGGGCGCGTACTCGACGAACCGCTTGGCGGGGATCGCGACACCGAGGGCAACTGGCGGTTGCGGCGGCTCATCGGGTTCATGCCGGAAGCCGACGCGCTCGTGCCCGGCTTGACCGGCGTCGAGTACGTGAGTCTCGCGGGCGAGCTGTACGGCATGCCCCGGCGCGAAGCGACCCGCCGCGCGCATGAGGTGCTTTCCTACCTGGAGTTGGAAGAGGCGCGATACCGCCGCGTGGAGGAATACTCCGCGGGCATGAAGCAACGCGCGAAGCTCGCGCAGGCACTCGTTCACGACCCGCCGGTGCTGCTGCTCGACGAACCGACATCCGGTCTCGACCCCGCCGGGCGCGACGCGATGCTACGACTTGTGAAAGCACTGGCCACCGATCACGGCAAATCGGTGCTGCTCTCCACGCACCTGCTCGCCGACGTGGAAGCGGTGTGCGAGCGGGTCGTCATCATGGCGGGCGGGAAGGTTCGCGGTGAAGGAACCGTCGCGGAGTTGTGCGCCCGGCGCCAGGACCGGTTCCGCGTCCGCGTGCAGGGTGACCTCCCCGCGTTCCGCGCTGACCTAGAAGCGGCTGGCGTGAAACTGCTCGGCGACAACGGCCAGGAAGAATGGCGGGTCGCGGTGCCGGCCGGGTGGTCGAATCTCGCGTTCTTCCAGCACGCCGCGGCGTGCGGCGTTGTCATTCGTTCACTCCTGCGCGACGACGAGACGCTGGAAGAGTTGTTCCTGCGAACGGTGGCGTGAGAAGAACCTGGGGCTTACGCCCACAGGCGCCTGAGGCCGAGGCAGAAAGGTTATGGCTCAAACCGACACCCTGCTCCGCTACCGGCCGTGGCGCGGAACCGCGCGCGGGCCGCTGTACGCCTCGACCGCACTCGCCCGTGCGTCGCTGAAACTCCTGTTTCGCCGACGGATCATGTGGGGGCTGTTCGCGCTCGCCCTGCTCGTGTTCTTCTTCTTCTTCTACGCGCAGTATCTGGTTGTGTGGATCACGAACTTGCTCGCGACCGACAGCGTGCGGTTCGCGGGCATCCCGGTGACGGTCCGGGGCATCACGCGATTCTTCGAGCCGCTCGCGCTCAACGGCACCGCCCACACGTTCGGCAACTTCATCTGGTATCAGGGCTACGTGCTGGTGATTGTGCTGGCGCTCGCGGGGTCGGTGCTGGTGGGCAACGACTTCTCGCACGGGAGCCTGCCGTTCTTCCTCTCGAAGCCCATCGGTCGGTGGCACTACATCCTCGGCAAGTGCCTCGCGATCGGCGCGGTCATCAACTTGCTCACCACGTTCCCCGCGATCCTCCTCTGGGTCGAAGCGGGGCTGCTCTACGACTGGAAATCGTACTACCTCGACAACTTCACGCTGCTCCTCGGTATCATCGGGTATGGGTTGGTGCTGACGTTGACACTGAGTCCGCTCACGGTCGCGACCGCGGTTCTGGTCCGGCGCACGGCCCCGATGGCGATGATCTGGATGGGGCTGTTCGTGCTGCTGCCGATGCTGTCCGGGTCGCTCGTGGAATCGGTCGACGACACCGGATGGCGGCTCTTCGACGTGTGGAACAACCTGTACCTGTGCGGGCTAAGTTGCCTGAACGCGGACCACGCCATGGTCCGCCCGCAACCGCAGCCGCCGTACTGGCAGGCGTGGCTTGCGACCGGTGCCGTAGTTGGCGCGTGCCTGCTGTACCTGCGCAAACGGATTCAGGCGGTGGAGATCGTTTCGTGAGTGAGGAGTCCAAGACTGACCTCAGGCGAGCGGGGGTCGTAAGACCCCTGATGAACTCCATCGTGCCGAACGAGGTACACGTTCATCAGGGAGGCTCACGCGCGCGCTCACCCAATTCAGTCGAACCCCTTCTCCTTTTTGAACAAGTCTCGAAGTGGTACGGAAGTGTTCTCGCGCTGAATCAGGTAACGCTTGAACTCACCGGCGGCATCACTGGCCTCGTTGGCGCGAACGGTGCGGGCAAGTCCACGCTGCTCCGCATGGCGAACGGCCAACTCAAGCCCACGCTCGGCCGCGTCAGCGTGCGCGGAACCGACGCATGGGATTGGAAGGCACGCAGGCTCGTGGGCTACTGCCCCGACATCGACGCGTTCTACGAAGATCTGTCTGGACGGCGGTTCGTGTGGACAATGGCCAGGCTATGCGGCTACACACGCGCGGAATCGAACCGCCGCACCGAGGCGGTTCTGGAGCGCGTGGGCATGTCCGGGCGCGCCGACCGCAAGCTCCGCGGCTACTCGAAGGGCATGCGCCAGCGCATCAAACTCGCGCAAGCGCTCCTCCACGACCCGGAACTGCTCATACTCGATGAGCCGCTTTCGGGGATCGACCCGATCGGCCGGCAGGAGTTGCTCGAGCTGTTCCAGGCGCTCGCGGCCCAGGGGAAGTGTTTGCTCATCTCGAGTCACGAACTCGAAGCACTGGAGAAACTGACGAACCACGTCGTCATCATGGCGCGCGGTCGGATCGCGGCAGTGGGCACACTCCAACAGATCCGCGAAATGCTGGACGACCACCCGGTTTCGGTGCGGATCGACGTGGACCGGCCGCGCGAGGTCGCGCGACTGCTGCTCGGACTGCCGGAGGTGCTCGCGGTGGACGTGGCGCCCAAACTCGGCGCTGGTGTCGAGGCGATCGTCGTGAAGGCCCGCAACCCGAAGCGATTCTTCGAGCTGTTCGGTCAGATTGCGGTGGAGCACCAACTCAACGTGCGCCAACTTGAACCGCTCGACGAGTCCGCGCACGCGATTCTGGGCTACCTGCTCGGCGGGAGCGGACGGACATAGTCGCGAGTGGCGAGGAACGAGTGACGAGTCAAGGCAGGGAGAGCAACGCGGCGATGAACAGCACACCAACCGACTCGTCGGCTGAGGACTCGTCACTCGTCACTCGCCACTCGTCACTTCCGAGCGCCCTGCGCGCGTGGTGTGCCCTCGTCGTGCAGAGTTTCCAACGGCACTGGCGGGTGCGGCAAATGGGTTGGGTGTCGGCTGGGTTGCTCGGCCTCGTGATCATGTGGGTCACGGTGATGGTGTCCCGCGGCGTCTGGGATGTCGAAACTCAGCGTTCACGCCTGAGCGACAAGCAGTACAGGCCGTCAAACAAGCAGGATGCCAAGCGGCTCCTCCCGACCTCGCGGTATCGCGACCTCGGCGGCGGCGGCGAGAACCGGCCGCTCCGCGCGCACGAACTCCCGAACCCGCTGAATCCGACCGAGGACGCGCTCGCGTCCCTCGTCCTCTCCGTTCCCCACGCCGCAATGCAAGACGAGGGGTTCCTCAAAAGCCGGAAGTTCATGAAGTACTCGCGGTACGTCGTCCTTCTGGTGTTCACGGGGTTTGTGCTGCCGCTGTTCACGCTCACATACGCGAGCGGGGCGTTCGGAACCGAGCGCGAGAGCCGGTCGCTCGTGTGGCTCATGACACGCCCGATCCCGCGAAGCGGGATCTACCTAGCGAAGTACCTGGGCACGCTCCCGTGGTGCCTCGCGTTCGGGCTGGGCGGGTTCGTGGCGGTATGCCTCGCCGGTGGTGACGTCGGTCGCGAAGCGCTCACGCGCTACTGGCCCGCCGCCGCGATGGGAACTGTCGCGTTCGCGTCGCTGTTCCATCTGATTGGCGCGATCTTCCGTCGGCCGGTGGTCGTCGGCCTGGTGTACGTGTTCTTCTTCGAGACGGTGGTCGCAGTGCTGCCGGGCAGTTTGAAGTTACTCAGTCTGACCTTCTACGCGCGGTCGCTGATGTATAATGAGGCGGTGAGCGCTGGCCACCCCGGCCAGATGCTGCCGACGATGACTGAAGCGGTGTCGTCGGAAACTGCGTGGGCGGTGTTGGCGCTGGCCCCGGTCCTGATCACGCTTCTGGGCATGTGGCTGTTCTCCCGATCCGAGTACCGCGACGACGAGTGAGATCTGAGATGTCTTCTCCTGTGTCCGTGCCGTTCGACGTTCCCGGCGTTCCGATGCACGGGTTCCGCGGCGAAGAACCGATCGCCGCGCTCACACACCCGCGCGGGCTGACGGTCGCGATCAGCCGGCAAGCCGGTGCACGCGGCACGACCATCGCGAGAAAGGTCGCGGACATCCTCGCGTGGCAGGTGTTCGACCACGACACGCTCGATTACCTCGTGCAGAACGACGCCGCCCGCGAACAACTCCTGGCCGATGTGCCGGCCGACGCGCGCCGCTGGGCAGACGCGCAACTCGCTCACCTCCAGAACGACCGCAACCTGAACGCCGACGCCGACTCGCTGCAACTCATCCGCCTCGTGCTTACGGTCGCCGCACGCGGCAACGCTGTAATCGTGGGCCGCGCCGCGGGGTTCATGCTTCCAGCCGAAACGACGATTCACATTCGTGTGATCGCGCCTTCCGAGTCGCGGATCGCGTACATGGCGCAGGAACTGCGGCTCACGCGCCCGGAAGCAGCCGAAGAGGTCCGCGCCCGCGACGAGCGCCGCGCGCTGTTCCTCGACCGCACGCTCGCGCTCGACCCGTCGGACCCAACCGGGTACGACGCGGTGGTGAACTCCGAGCGACTCGGCGTCGAGGGCGCGGCGCAGTTCATCGGCTGGGCGGTCCGCACCAAGCAGATGTTCACCGAACTGGCCGACGAACCCACGATGCCGTCGTTCACCGACCTCGACGAACTGGCGGGCGCGTGATGCCCGCGTACACGGCGTTCCTCAACCTCGCGCGCCGGCTCGGGCCGCGAACTGCCGTCGTACTCGGTTCCGGGCTGGCGGGCGCCGCGAGCGATTTCGTCGAACACGCTTCCGTAGGCTTCGGCAACATCCCCGGTCTGGTTCCGACCACAGTTCGCGGACACGGTAGCCGGCTCGCGGTGGGCGTATGGGCCGGCGCCCCCGCCCTGCTCTTCCTCGGCCGTTTGCACTTCTATGAAGGCCATTCGCGCGGTGTCGTTACGGGCCTCGTGCGCACCGCCGCCGAACTCGGCGCAAAGCGAGTCGTACTGACGAACGCCGCGGGCGGAATCCACCCAGCGCTGAACCCCGGTGGGCTGATGGCGATTCGCGGGCACCTGAAGTTGCTCGGCCCGACCGCGTGGCGCCTTCTCGCGAGTGACAACGCGATGTCACAACCTTACTCGGCGCGGCTGCTCGAAGTGGTGCGTGCGCACGAACTCGCGTCCGGGCGCGAGCTGCTCGCGGGCGTCTACGCGGCGCTGACCGGCCCGAGCTACGAGACGCCTGCGGAGATTCGCGCGCTGGCGGCGTACGGCGCGGACGCGGTCGGCATGTCCACCGCACTGGAAGCGGAAGAAGCGGCACGGTTCGGATTAGAAGTGGCCGCGATCTCGTGCATCACGAACAAGGCCGCGGGCCTCGGCGACGCGGCGATCGATCACGCCGAAGTGCTGGTGAACGCAAAGCTCGCGGTCGTGCGAATGGGGGAGTTGTTGGGCGCCGTGATCTCGCATTAACGAGCCGCGACCGCCTGGGGAGCGGTAACCGTTGACCGCTCCCCAGGCGGTCGCGACTCGGTAGTTTGCTTCACTTCTTCTGATTCTTCAGAATGTCCTCTTCGGCCTGAATGAAGATCGTGGGCTTCACCACCACGACCCACACCTTGTCCTTCGGCGCGTAAGCGAGGCGAAAGATCGCGGTGCCGCCGTCCGCGACTTCGGCCGAACCGGTCGCGCCCAGGTCTTCCGTTTCCGGTGACTGCAGGACGAACTTCTTTCCGTCGATCACGCCGAAGTCGCGCTTCTTGATGCCGCTGATGCGCGTCGATTGCTCTGTCAGTTTGACCCGCACGTACCGGCGGTCGGCCGACACCACCGGCACCGCGACGAGTGCGAAACCTTCCTTCACGTGCAGCGGGTTGTCGCGCGCGACGCCGACTTTCTGGTCGGGATGGTTCGCAAACGGCACAACCGTGCGGCGGGCCGAAACAGTAGCCTCTTGCCCGTTCGTGAACCGGCCGCTGGATGTCTGTACCACACGCCCTGTCTTGAGGATCTTGTTCATTTCCTCCATCGCCTTGTCGATCGCCGGCCCTTCCTTGCCTTCCATCTCTTCGCCAGTCGCGAACACCACCGGTGTTTTCGTCTTGCCCTTCGGGATCGCCTTCACCAGTTTCTCGTAGTTCGCGACGTCGAGTTCGTACACGTCGGCCTTCACGTCGATGGCGACATCCGCGAGCCGGTCGAGCGCGTCGAGCAAGTCCTTCACCTGGCTCTGCACCTTCGCGGTGGCGCGGACTTCGAGTTTCCCGCCGTCGCGCTCGATGAGTTGCGGTCCGTCGGCTCCGAGCTTCGGTTCGCCGAGCGAAATGGTTTCGAGGATCATCTTCACGATCGCGTCCGCGTCCGCGATGCCCGCACCCTTCCCGCGCTCTCCCAGAAGCGGCTTGGTGTTGTACACCTTCGTAACGAGGGTCTTGTCATCGAGCGGCTTCGGGGTCGGTTGTGCCGCTGCGCTTCCCGCGAACAACACCAACGCGACCGTGAGGAAGAGCAGTCTCGTAGGCATGGCGCATTTCTCCTGAATGGGCCGAACGGGATGTTCCCACAACGCGCACCCGAGGGCCGTCGTTGGCAGACTTTCTTGACGGCGCAACTGCCGGACGTACCATACTACCGCGTACTTGTGAAATCCTTCACAAGTACCACACAACAGGGGAAGGCATGCCGGTCACCCCCGTTCAAACCCCCGCAGGCGTCGAACCCGCGTTCGACCTCGCAGCGTATTATCCGATACTAGTTTACGCGATCGTGTGTGTGCTGTTCGCGGGCGGTGCGATCGCCGCAACTCACCTGTTCCCGTTCAAGCCGCGAAAGCCGACTCGCATCAAGCAAATGCCGTATGAATCGGGGATGGACCCGGTCGGCACGGCGCGAATGCAGTTCGACGTCAAGTTCTACCTGATCGCGATTCTGTTCTTAGGGTTCGACGTGGAACTCCTGTTCCTGTACCCCTGGGCGGTAATCGCTTACGTCGAAGACGGCGACCAGACCTGGCGCATCGTGTTCGGCTTGACCGTGTTCCTTGAAATCATGGTATTCCTCGCGACGTTCGTGATCGCCTATGTGTACGCCTGGAAGAAGGGGGTGTTCCAGTGGCGCTAACGAACCTGCTGCCGGACTTCCTGATCGCGCCGCTCGACTACCTCGCGAACATGGCGCGGAAGCACAGTTTGTGGCCGATGCCGTTCGCGACCGCGTGCTGCGGCATCGAATTGATGGCGACCGCATCGAGCCGGTATGACGTGGCCCGGTTCGGCTCCGAAGCCATGCGGTTTAGTCCGCGTCAGTGCGATGTGATGATCGTCGCGGGTCGAGTGGCGATGAAGATGGTGCCAGTGATGCAGCGCATCTGGTTGCAAATGCCGGAACCGAAGTGGTGCATCTCGATGGGCGCGTGCGCGTCGAGCGGCGGCGTGTTCGACACCTACGCGGTGGTTCAGGGCATCGACCGGTTTATTCCCGTGGATGTGTACGTACCGGGCTGCCCGCCGCGCCCGGAACAACTGATTCGCTCAATCATCGACCTGCAAGAAAAGATTCAGCGTACGGGAACGATCGACGGGCGCGAGTTCGCATCCCGCACCGCCTACGAAGGACCTACGGCGCTTGCCCGCGAACTGGGCGCGGAAGAAGCCATCGTCGCGCCCGGCGATTACAACACCGCGACGCGAATGCGCCCGCTGCCGGTGGTGAACTGAGCACACAAGAACCCCTCCCCAACCCCTCCCCTACGAAGGGAGGGGCTTAAAACCTCGATGGTTTAAGCCCCTCCCTTCTTAGGGGAGGGGTTGGGGAGGGGTTTGGAAGCAACCCATGCCCTACCTCGACACACTCAGCGCGAAGTTCGCCGGCGCGTTCACCACGTCCGCGTTCCGCGACAACGCGCGCGTGCTGGTGAGCGCGGAGCGGGCGCCAACGGTCATCTTCCCGCTGTTGAAGTGCCTCAAGGACGAGTGCGGGTTCGACTTCCTCGTGGAGTTGGGCGGCATCGACTACCTCGGCTACGAAGGTGCCGCCGACCGCTTCTGCGTCGTGTACGGCTTGACGAACCTGGCGACGGGTGAACGTGTGTGGGTGAAAGCGTTCGCCAACGACCCGGACCCCGAGTTGCCTTCGGTGGTGGAGTTGTGGCGCGGCGCCGAATGGATGGAGCGCGAAGTTTACGACATGTATGGCGTGCGGTTCGCGGGCCACCCGGACCTGCGGCGCATCCTGATGCCATCTGAGTACACAGCGCACCCATTACGGAAGGACTACCCGCTCCGCGGCCACGGCGAGCGGCACAACTTCCCGACCGTGACGCGAGCCGAGAGTTAGTCGAACCCCCGGTGCAAGCCGACTGGATAGGTCGCAAACACCCGGCCGGCTTACACCGGCGGTTCGACAGAGGTTCAGCGATGACTGTAAATACCGCGACTCCCCCTGAAGACATCGCTGGCGCGGACCAGGAGTTCCTTTACACCCTGAACTTCGGACCGCAGCACCCGGCCACGCACACTACGCTCAGGCTCATTCTCACGCTCGACGGCGAGACCATCGTCAATGCCGTGCCGGACATTGGCTACCTTCACAGCGGGTTCGAGAAGCTCGGCGAAGACCTCGACTTCAACCAGTACGTGACCGTCGTTGACCGGATGAACTACATCTCGCCGTTCGGAAACGAATGCGCGTGGTTCACAACGGTCGAGAAACTGCTCGGCATCGAGATTACACCGCGATGCAAGTACATCCGCGTCATCCTCGCTGAACTCGCCCGCATCTCGGATCACCTGCTCTGCGTCGGCGCCGCGGCGCTCGACCTCGGCGCGTTGACTGCGTTCTTGTATGCGTTTAACGCACGCGAGAAGATTTACAACGTGATGGAGTCCGCGTCGGGTCAGCGGTTCCACCCCTCGTATGCTCGCGTCGGCGGACTAATGGCCGACATCAGCGACGACGTTGTCGCGCTGATCCGCGACTTCGTGAAGACGTTCCCGAAGGTTCACGCTGACATCGTTCGCCTGCTGAACCGGAACCGGATCTTCATCGACCGCACGAAGGGCATCGGCGTGCTCTCGAAGGAGGACGCGATCAGCTACAGTTGTTCCGGCCCGGTGGCGCGCGCCAGCGGTGTGGTTCGCGACCTTCGCAAGGACGAACCGTACCTCGCGTACAAGGAACTCAGCAGCGCGTTCAAGATCGTGTGCGGCAAGGGCGGCGACTGCTACAACCGCTATCTGGTCCGCATGGGCGAAATGCTGGAGTCGTGGAAGATCATCCACGCGGCCGTCGAGAACCTACCGACCGGCCCAGTGAATGTTGATCTCAACGACAAGCTCACCATCCCCGACAAGAACGCGACCTACAGGAGCATCGAAGGCCTAATTCAGCACTTCGAGTTGTTCATGTGGAACCGCCGGTGGGAAACCCCGGTGGAAGAGGTGTACGGGGCAAACGAGACCGCGAACGGTGAACTCGGCTTCTACCTCGTGGCGGACGGCAGCGGCAAAGCGTTCCGCGCGCGGACGCGCCCGCCGTCGTTCATCCACTTCGCGGTGTTCCCGCTGATGATGGAAGGCCACCAGATTTCCGACGTGCCCGCCGTCTTGGGAAGTCTGAACATCATCGCGGCCGAGTTGGACAGGTAAGGTGGAGGTGGCTTGTGGCCGAATCGCCCAACGCGCAACGTCCCTGGGTGGCCTGGTTGATTCTTATCGGAGTGGCGGTTCTCGTATACGCCATGTTGACCCTTGCTACCGGGAACCCTGCCAAAGCAATGATCGGCACGGGGCGGTTGCTACAAATTTTTGGGGTCAGCCTCGCCGTGTTCTGGCTTGTAGTGGGCATCGTGCGGCGACTATCCCGCGGTAAGCAAACGCCGCCTCAAGACGAGTAGGGTGAGGAATCGATGGCCGCGCTTTCCGAAGACCTGAAGAACCGCATCCGGGCGTACATCCCGAAGTACCCGCGTAAGCAAGCGGTGACGCTGCCGGCGCTGCACCTCGTTCACGACGAACTGCGCACCGTGTCGAACGAGGCCATCGTCGAGATCGCAGAGATTCTGGAACTGCACCCGTCGGAAGTTCACGACACGATGACCTTCTACGAGTTCTTCAAAGGCGAGGGCGAGAAACTCGGGACGACGCGGTTGTGGGTGTGTCGCGGGCTGGCGTGCATGCTCCGCGGCGCCTACGAACTGATCGAACATTGCGAAGGCAAACTCGGCGTCCACTGCGGCCACACGACGCCAGACGGCAAGATCACGCTGGAGTTCGCTGAGTGCATCGGCGCCTGTGATGGTGCCCCGGCGTGCCTCATCAACGACGTTCATGCCATGAACGTGACGACCGAGAAGGCCGATCAGTTGATTACCGAATTGAAGTTGAAGTAATCACATGCCATACGAACCAGTTCTCTTAGCGCGCATCAACCGCCCAAACAGCACCGGGTTGGAGGGCTACCGCGCGGACGGCGGGTATGCCACCTTCGAGCGTGCCCTCAAAGAAAAGAAACCGGCGGAAGTCGTCACGCAGGTGAAGGACAGCGGGCTACGCGGACGCGGCGGCGCCGGCTTCCCGTGCGGCCTCAAGTGGACCTTCCTACCAAAGAATCACCCAGGGCCAGTCTACCTCGCCGTCAACGCGGATGAGTCCGAACCGTGTACTTACAACAACCGCATCCTGATGGAAAAAGACCCCCATCAGGTGCTCGAAGGGATCATGCTCGCGTGCTACGCGATCAAGTCCCAGAAAGCGTTCTTCTACGTCCGCTACGAGTACGGTGATTCGTTCCGCGCGCTCGAATCCGCGGTCAACGAACTGTACGCCGCGAAGTTGCTCGGCAAGAACATCCTCGGCAGCGGCTTCGAACTCGACATCGTGGTTCACCGCGGCGCCGGGGCTTACGTCTGCGGCGAAGAGACCGGGCTGATTGAGTCGCTCGAAGGCAAGCGTGCGTGGCCGCGGATCAAGCCGCCCTTCCCCGCCATCGAAGGCGCGTTCCGCAAGCCGACGATCGTGAACAACGTCGAAACGCTCGCGTGCGTCACGCAGATCATGAAGAAGGGCAACGACTGGTTCAAGTCGCTCGGCGTGCCACCCGACCCGAAGAACCCGCGCGACGCCGGCAGCTACGGCCCGAAGCTCTACACGCTCGCGGGCCACGTTGAGAAGCCGGTGTGCGTCGAACTGCCGATGGGGGTGACCATCCGCGACCTCGTGGAGCAGCACGGCGGCGGCGTGTGGAAGGGCCGCAAGGCGAAAGCCGTGAACCCCGGCGGTCTCTCGATGGGGTTCATCGACGTGAACGCGCCACTGAAAGGCGAAGACGGCAAGACCGAGTACGACATCCCGCTCGACTTCAATGGTCCGGGTCGAGTTGCGTGCTTGGGGTTGGGCACCGCGGCGATCACCGTCATCGACGACCAGACCAGCATGGTGGACGTGCTTCACAACGTCTGCCAGTTCTTCGCCCACGAAAGCTGCGGGCAGTGTACGCCATGTCGCGAAGGCACCGGTTGGATGCTGAAGATCACAGACCGGATGCGCCGCGGGCACGGGCACAAAGAAGACCTCGATATTCTGATTGATGTGGGCGACCGAATCGGCATCATGCCGGGTACGACCATCTGCGGACTCGCCGACGGCGCCGGATGGCCGGTGAAGACTGCGATCCGCAAGTTCCGTGCGGAGTTCGAAGCGGCCATCAAGAGCGGCGAGAAGAGCAAGTACGCGCGTTCGCTGGCTGTCGCCAGTGCGCACTGATCCACCCAACCGGAGGGCTGCGATGCGATCGTTTACGTTGGTCGCGGTGCTGATTCCGCTCCTACTCGCGATTGGGTGCAAGCGCCCGAAGCCTACCGAACCCGCGAACCCCGACCTCGCGAAAGTGAAGATCTCGCCGGAACCGCCGACACCGAAGAACGACAAGGTCAAGAAGGACGACGAGCCGAACTGGATCAAGGGTCCGCTCGGCGGCAAGAAGGATGAGCCGACCACACTGCCGGTCGACGGGCCAGCGAACCCCGGCAAACAGCCGTGGAACGTTGGGCCACCGAAGGGCGGGTTCGCGGCGCCAATGCCGGTTCCCGGTATGCCGCCGGTCGTCCCCGGTCCGGGCGCGCCAGGCGCGGGTGAACCGAAGCCACCCGGTATGGGCGTGGTTCCACCGATCGCGCCGGCCGGGAACACACCGCTCGGCGCGGCGGCGCGGCTCGTCGCGCTCGCCGACATGCGTGACTTGCAGATATTCATCCACGACGCCTCGCTCGTGACCGGCAAGATGCCGAGCGGTGCCGCGATCTTCGCGGCGCTCGTCGAAGCACGGTCGCCCGCTGCACCGCTGGTGAAGGATGGGGCCATCATCCTCACCGGCACGACCGAACGCGAGAGCGTGTGGGCATTCGAGGCACGCGCGTATCTGAACGGCGGGATGGTCGTGACTCAGAACGGCGTCGAGAAACTCACCGCCGCGGAACTGAAAGAGCGCTTGGGGAAGTGATTGGTAGGGTGGGTCGAGCCGGCTTTGCGGCGAAGGCCCACCAGCGACCGTTGACGTGAGTGGTGGGCTTCGGCTCGCAAAGCCGAGCTTCGACCCACCCTACGAAATGCACCTACGAGTCCGACAATGCCGACGGTTTACGTGAACGACAAGCCGGTCGAGATCGGTACGAAGCGGCTCAACTGCGTGCAGGTGGCCGAACTTGCCGGCGTGTTCGTACCGCACTACTGCTGGCACGAAGCACTCTCCGTGGTCGCGTCGTGCCGCATGTGTCTCGTCGAAGTCGGCGACTTGAAAGACGGCAAAGTCACCATGCAGTCGAAGGTGCTGCCCGGGTGCCAGACGCCGGTGAAGGACGGCACCGTCATTGTCACCGGCGAGTACGACAAGCGCGACAAATCTCTCCCGGTTCTGCCCTACGATCCGGGCTACACCAAAATCGCGCCGCTCGGCGACCGTGCAAAGAAGAGCCAGGCAGACACGCTCGAAGGGTTGCTCATCAACCACCCGCTCGACTGCCCGGTGTGCGACAAAGCTGGCGAGTGCAAACTTCAGGACTTCTCGTACAAGTACGGGCGCTCCGAGTCGCGGATGGTGGACGTGAAGAACACACCGCCGAACAAGCCGCAGTTGTCGAGCAAAATCACGCTGTTCACTGACCGCTGCATCATGTGTACGCGCTGTGTCCGGTTCACACGCGAAATCTCCGGCACCGCGGAACTGTACGTCTCCGGTCGCGGGCACCACGAAGAGATCGACGTGTTCCCCGGTCGGCCGTTGGAAAACAAACTCGCGGGCAACGTCGTCGATCTATGCCCGGTGGGCGCGCTCGGGTCGAAAGACTTCCTCTACAAGCAACGAGTCTGGTACCTCAAGACCGTTGACGGCGTCTGCAACCGGTGCAGCACGGGTTGCAGCACCTACGTCGATGCGAACAAGGACATCGTTTACCGAATTCGCGGCCGTCACAATCCGCAGGCGCAGGGGCACTTCATCTGCGACGAAGGCCGCTACGGTTACCACCACGCGAATTCGGGCGAGCGTTTCGTCAGGCCGATGCTGAAGACCGAGGGCAAGTTCAAGCCCGCGGTGTGGTCGTCGTTGCTCCCGCAATTGAAGCAAGAGTTCGGCGACGCAGTGAAGACCAACGCGAGGGGTACGGTGGCGGTGCTGTCGCCTTTCCTCACAGTGGAAGAAGCGTTCCTCCTGGGCGCCTACTTCAAATCACTGTCGAACGACGTGCGACTTGTGATGGGGCCGGTCCCGGTGATCGGCGAAAACGACACGTACCCGAAGAACACTCGCGGCGAGTCAGTCGAGCCGGTGCAGTTCACCATTCGCGGCGAGAAGGCCCCAAACCGCATCGGCGTCGAAGCAGTGCTGAACCAACTTCAGGGTGAAGTGATCGCGTTCACGAGCATCGCGAAGGAATCGCTCTTCGCGATGTGGTTCTCGGGCGGTTACCCCGACAAGTCCCACCTCGACGCACTCGTTCCCACCGACTGGAAAACGCCCGCGTTGCTCGTAGCGCAAGACTTGCTGCCCACGATCATTACTGCGAGCGCGCAGTACATCCTCCCCGCGACGACCGGTTTCGAGAAAGACGGGACGTTCGTGAACCACGCGAACTACATGCAGACGTTCGGCCGCGCCGCGCGGCCACCGCAGGAGGCCCGCACCGAGTTACAACTCGCGTTCGACCTGCTCGGACGCAAGGGGTTGGTGCAACCGGACGCGATTCGCAAGGAACTGGCGAAGGCAGTGCCGTTCTTCGGCGCGCTGGCCCCGGAAACGCGTATCGCGCTGGAAACGGCGCAGGTGTAGATCCCAACGAGTTAGCAACGAGCCGAAGGTGGACTAGCAACGCCGATGCTTGCCTTCGGCTCGCGGCTAACGACGAAACGAACAGAGTCTCATGCCGACCTTCGACCTCACTATCACCGCGATCGTCATCGTCGGCCTCATCGGGGGCATCCTCGGCGTGTGCGGCTACCTCACGCTCGGCGAACGCAAAATCTCGGCGTGGATGCAGGACCGCGTCGGACCGAATCGGGTTGGACCAGGCGGGTTGCTCCAGCCGCTCGCGGACGGCGGCAAGTTCTTCCTCAAGGAAGAAGTGATCCCCGACCACGTCGATCGAATCTTTTACCTGCTCGCGCCCGCAGTCGCGGTTGGAACCGCACTCATGGCGCTCGCGGTCGTGCCGTTCGGCGCGACAATCCCACCACCGGAACCGGTCCCGATCACGACGCCAGACGCAGTCGCGACTTTTGAGGTGCAGCAGAAGGCTTACAGCGAGAGCTTCAACTTCGTACTCGCGCCGGGGTTGGACATCGGCGTGCTGTACATCTTCGCGCTCGGTTCGCTTGCGGTGTATGGCGTGATCCTCGCGGGGTGGAGTGCGAACAACAAATACTCGCTACTCGGCTCGCTGCGGAGTTCCGCGCAGATCGTGAGTTACGAGATCCCGCTCGGCATGTCGGTACTCGGCGTGTTCATTCTCGTCGGGTCGCTGAACCCTGAGAAGATCATCGCGTGGCAAGCGACCGCGGGCGGCACGCCTGACCCGGTTCTCGGAAGCGTCACCGCGTGGCTCCGCGGCATCGGACTGGCAATCGGTGATAACTGGTGGATCGTGCTGTTCCAGCCGCTCGCGATGCTGCTGTTCCTCGCCAGCAGCTACGCCGAAAGCAGCCGACTCCCGTTCGACCTGCCCGAAGCCGAACAGGAACTCGTCGGCGGGTACCACACCGAGTACAGTTCGCTGAAACTCGGGCTGATGCTACTCACGGAATACATCCACCTTGTCGCGTCGAGTTTCATGGTCGCGGTGCTGTTCCTCGGCGGGTGGAGCCTGTTCGGGTTGGAGTCGATCTCCAGCAATGCGATTGTCGCGGCCGTGCTGAAGTTGCTCATCCTGTGCGGCAAGATGGTCGGGTTGTGCGTGTTCGCGCAACTTGTGCGCTGGACGATTCCACGATTTAGATTCGACCAACTGATGAACCTCGCGTGGAAGGTGATGATCCCGCTAGCACTGCTGAACCTGCTCGCGGTGATCTTCGTGAAGCAGTTCGGCTGGTCGCTGATCGTGCTAACCGGCGTGAACTTGTTGCTGTTCGTCGGTGCCGGTGTGCTGGGCGCCCGCACCCGTGGCTCGATCACCAACCCAAAGCGCGCGGTGAAGAAGATGCCGCCGGGGCTGCCCGCGGGCGTAACGTACGCTGGACGGTGAAGCACGACCCTCCGGGTCGCACGCTAAACGGAGAGAAGATGCCGATCGCCGAATCCGAAGTGACGTGGGTCCAAGAGACCAAGTTGGGGCTGTGGGAACAGCTCTACATTCCCGCGCTCATTGACGGGTTGAAGACCACACTTGGCCACATGGTCAGCCGCAAGGTCACGGAGCAGTACCCGGAGCAAGAGCCGAAGATGCCGCTGAACTATCGCGGCGTTCACCGACTCAACCGCGACGCCGCGGGCCGCGTCAAGTGTGTCGCGTGCTACATGTGCGCGACCGCGTGCCCGGCGCACTGCATCGACATTGTGGCGGCGCCCGCGCCTGCCGAGTGGCAAAAGGACGGGCGCGAGAAGTACCCCGAGACGTTCGTCATCGACGAACTGCGATGCATCTACTGCGGGATGTGCGAGGAGGCGTGCCCAGTGGACGCGATCGAACTCACCACGCTCTACGACCTCACCGGTTTCAGCCGCGAACAGATGGTGTTCGACAAGGAGAAGCTGTTGAGCGTGTTCGACACCACCACGAAGGCCGGCACCGACCCGGTGCGCACGCAAGCGGGCCCGCTCGGTGCGGCAAGCGAAGTACCCCCAGAAGTAAAGTGAAAACGCCCTCGCGTAGCCCCGACGCGTAGCGGAGCGTCAACGCTCCACTGCGCGTCGGGGCTACGCAAAATGGGGTGCGGCGCTGCCGCACTCTCCTGCGCTCATATACCATCGTCGTTCCGCTTGTGACAACCTTCACGAAGTCCGCATGAATCTGTTCGCGCTCAGTCAGATGCAGCAAGCCGGCGGGCAGATCGCCCTGGCCGCGTTGCTCGGCATCACGGGGTTCTTCCTCTTGTTGCCAAACCCGCGCGGGCGGTTCGTACCCGGTGGGATCGCGGCCCTGATCGCGTCGGCAACCGTCCTCGTGTCGTGGCTGATGAGCACGTTCGGGAAGCCGATGCCGGACATCATCGGCACCGCCCTGTTCGCATTCTTCTCGGCGGGCGCACTGATCTTCGGCACCGTACTTGTTGTGCAGAGGAACCCAGCCCGCGGCGCAATCGCGTTCGCGTTCGTCGTGCTGAGCACGTGTGGGCTGTTCCTGCTGCTCGCCGCCCCATTTCTGATGGCCGCGACCATCATCATCTACGCGGGAGCGATCATCGTGACGTTCCTGTTCGTACTCATGCTGTCGCACGCGGAGGGGCCGTCGGACGAGAACGACCGCAGTCGCGAACCGCTCTACGGCAGTTTCGCCGGGTTCGCGTTCGTGGGATTGGTACTGTTCACGCTCCACCAGACAAGCCTCGGCGCGAAGTCAACCGACCCCGACGTTGCCGCACCGCCCCCGCGATTGCTCCTGCCGGTCATCACGGCAGAAGAGCGAAAGGCGCTGGCCAACGTTCTCGCCAAACTCGACGAGTTTGATAAGCGACTGGACGGCGACCTGGGTACCGCGACGGATCGCATCAAGTGGATCGATGACTTTGAGACGATCAAGAACGATTTGGCGGTAGTCGTTGGGGTTTCGGCACAGGATCAGTTCGCGATTGTCCGCAAGGACGGCGATTCGATGCGCGCGCGTTTGGAAAAGCAGCCCGGAAAACCGGGCGCGGGCGGCTCGCTCTACCGCGAGGATGAGCAAGCCCGCAACGCACTGAGACGTGCCGAAACGGTTCGGGACACGAACTACACGAGTTTACACCTCGTCGAGCGAGAGCTTCTTAAACCCGACCCCGACCGCGACGCGGCACACGCCGCCGTGCGGAAACTGCGTGACGAAGTCGTATTACTCCGTGGCGCGAGCGACCTGCCCGCGAGCAACGTCCGCAGTCTTGGGTTCGTGCTGTACTCCGAACACCTGCTGGCGATCGAACTCGCGGGCACGCTGCTGCTCGTCGCCTTGATCGGTGCGGTCGCGGTCACGCACCAGAAGGGAGTCGCCAAGTGATCATCACGCTCTGGCACTTCCTCGCGGTCGCCGCGGCGATCTTCGGCATTGGCCTGGTCGGGTTCCTCACACGCCGGAACCTGATCACGATGTTCCTGTGTGCGGAGATGATGCTGCAAGCCGTCGGCATCAACTTCGTCGCATTCGCCCGGTATCACGGGAACTTGCAGGGTCAGGTGTTCGTGCTGTTCATCATCGCGGTCGCGGCGTGCGAAGCGTGTATCGCACTGGCGCTGTTCATGAGCCTTTATCGCCGAAGGCGGTCGCTGGACTCGTCCGACTGGCAGGACCTGCGCGAACTCGGCGTGCCCGCGGCGGTGGATGTCGAACCGCTGGATACGCCGGTAGTCGAGCCGGAACCGACACTCACGCCGGCCGGCGCGCGGCCCCTCCCTCAGCCAACCGCCGAGGAGGCCGCCCGTGTTTGATCCGATCGGCCTCGCGATAATCGTCCTGCTCCTACCGCTTGCCGCGTGCTTGCTTGCGGCGTTCTCCTCGCTTACGCCACTGAAGAAGTTCGCGCACGTGCCGCTGATCGTCGCGTGCGGCAGCGCGGCCGTGGTCGCGCTGCTGTTGCTCCTGAAGGTGCTCGACAGCGGTGCCGGCGTCCCGCCCTCCAAGCCGATCACGTGGTTCGCGGCCGGTCACCTGCAAGCGCGGTTCACGATCACCGTGGACGCACTCTCCGCAATCATGCTCGCCATGATCACGTTCGTCGGAACTATGATCGCAGTGTTCGCCGGCGGCTATATGCGCGGCGACAAGGGCTTCCCGCGCTTCTTCGCGGTGATGGCACTCTTCGTGTTCAGCATGTGCGGGCTGGTACTCGCAAACAACTTCTTCCTGCTCGTAGCGTTCTGGGAGGGCGTCGGCCTCTGCTCATACCTCCTCATTGGCTACTACTTCGAGAAGCCCTCAGCGTCGGCCGCGGCGCGGAAGGCTTTCCTGTACACGCGACTCGGCGACACCGGGTTTCTGCTCGGCATTTTCTTGCTCTGGAAACTCGGCGGCTGGCACACCGACCTGAACCTGCTGTTCGACCACATCCAGCGATTTCAGCCGGACGAGGGGCAACTCACCCTCGCGTGCCTATTGCTGTTCTGCGGTGCAGTGGGCAAGAGCGCGCAGTTCCCGCTGTACGTCTGGTTGCCCGACGCGATGGAAGGCCCGA
>SXID01000058.1 GCA_005772955.1 Planctomycetia bacterium | reverse complement strand
GCTGCGGAACGTGGCGGTGTACCTCCTGCGCAACGCCGACTACCCGAGCGTGGCGGCCGCGACCAGAGCCATGGTCGCGCGACCGGACCTCGCCCTGGACTTCCTCAACGACTCGGCTTCAATCTCTGAGTAGCCCTGGTTCAACCAACAAAAGCTGTGGACTGGGAACTTTTTTCTCTTGACTACGGAACCTTCATACGGGTTCGGCTCTGCCTGCCGCTCACAGTATCTCGACCGGCATTTCCGAACACCGCGCAAAGCCCCGGTCGCCGGTCAAGAACACCGCGACGCCCGCCTCCATGGCCGTGGCGTAGTGGAGGGCGTCGGGCGTATTCAGGTTGTACTTGGCGCGGAGTTCGGTTGCCCGCTCGACAACTGCCGCAGTCACCTCGATCAGCACCAACTCGACGCCGGCGAAGAACACGTCGAACTGTGCCAGGGTGGCGGCATCGCCCGCCCGCAGCGGTTTGGACCGGCACTCCAGCCGGCTCAACCGGGACGTGACCAACGACCCTGACACGCCCAGCGACGAGGCCAGCCGGGCGACCAGCGGCGCGCGGGTCGGGGCGTCCCCCTCGACCAGCCGGATCACGACGTTCGCATCGAGGTAGATCAGCGGTCGCCCCACTCGTCTCGGTCGGCGCGAACCTGGGCCAGAATGTCGTCCCCGCTCCGCAGGACGGGCGCGGCCCCGAAGGCGTCAGCGATCGACCCGACCGGCCGGGGGACAGTGCGGGTGATGACCAGTTCAGCCGGCCCCTCGGCATCGGGCAGAGGACCGTCCGGGACGAATGTCTGGTTGGTGTACCGCCCGCGGATGATCAGTGTGTCGCTCATCGTGTACCTCTCGGCGATGCCGATATGATACCGCCACCAGTCACACGCCGGAAGTCCCTCTTGCCGAACGACACAGCTCACATGCACGGCCGGGACGCCCCAAGCCTGATGAGACAACCAGTGAGCAACCACAATCAGATCGCGCGGCCGGGTCTGCTGCCGCGCCGGGATACTGATGAAGGTTCCGGTTTACTCTTCACACGCGTCGTTCGCGTCGTGGCACCCGGAGGCTTCGTCATGCGTTACCTGACCACCACTGCACCCTATGTCGGCGTCGATCTCCACGCAAGAACGCTCTTCGTCTGCGTGCTCGACTCGGCCGGCGCCGTCAAACTCTCGCGCAACATGCCCGCCAAGCCCGACCCACCGCCATCCCTTCGGGGTGCGCCGTGCGAGTCCGAATACGTGTTGGGTGCAGCCGCCGAGTTTGTCCGGCGAGCAACACCGCGGCGTGATCGCCAGAAG
Organism: Planctomycetia bacterium; assembly: GCA_005772955.1. Taxonomy (GTDB): domain Bacteria; phylum Planctomycetota; class Planctomycetia; order Gemmatales; family Gemmataceae; genus Gemmata. The sequence continues at coordinate 1,397 of SXID01000058.1, read as the reverse complement.
CAGACCGCAAGAGAATCTCGTCCCCGCCTTGCGCTACCACGCATTGTTCAATCAACAAAAGCTGTGGACGGGGACATTTTTTCTCTTGAATACGGAACCTTCATACGGGTTCGGCCTCAGCTCGGCGGGGTGATGGGTAAGTGCCGCGACGAATGGATGACGGCTACCACCGCGACATCCGTTGGGCCGGCGACGCGGTAGATGATGCGGTATGGGTGCTCGAACACCTCGCGGATGTCCGGGTCGCCGTACTCCGGCACCTCGGCCCCGGACAGCGGTTGCCCGTCGAGCGCGTCGGCGCGAGCGACGATGCGGCCGGCCAGCGCCTGGGCGTACCCCGGGCTGCTCCGCGCGAGGTAGTCCCGAACGGCCTGAAGTTGGTCCGCAGCGGTTGCCGCCCAAGCGACGCTCATGCCGGCAGCCCCAACCGCCGTCGCACCTCGGCTGCCGGAACCACCCGCCCGGCGCGCACGTCTTCCAGCCCGGCCTCGATGGACTGGCGGACGTAGACTTGGTAGAGCACGTCCTCCCAAGTCGCGTCGTCCGGCAGTTGCTCGGCAAGTCGGCGGGTCTCGTCTCGGACGCTCGTGGCGGGCATCGCTCACTCCTCGTTCGGATCGGATGCCAACAGTATACTCGATGCCCGCCGCGGTAAGCAACCTTGCCGCCGAGTCCGGTGCAGCGCGAAGTTCGGTTTACTTGGGTGGTGTCAGGATGGCGACCGACACGTCCTCGGACGACTTCAGCACCCAAGCTGTGCCCTGGCGCAGGCACTCCACATCGACCTTGCGCACCACCTCCTCGGCGGAGGCGGGCACGAACTGTTTGGGGAAGCCGGTGACGCTCTCCAACTTCAGGATCACGTCCACCCGGATCGTGCCGACGATCGGACTGGAGAGCGAGTCGGTCTTCCTCACATCCGTGTCGCGGACCTTCAGTTCGGTAATCTTGTACTCGAACCGCGCCCCGTCCTTCAGGCGCATCGTCACGGTGTTACCAACGAACACCTTCGCGAGGTCAGCCACCTTCTCACGAGCGAACCCAGGGAACGAGTCAGTCGCTTCCTTCGCCTCGTCTCGCGGCTTCGGCGGCTCGGGTTGGGGTTGTGATTTGGCCGGGCCCGGTTCTAACGACGGTTTTGGAGCCTCGCCTCCGCACCCGGCCACGAATACCACACTCACCCAGATCGCGATACGCTTCATCGGAGTCTCCGTTGTGGCACGCAATCGACCTGCTCTGGCCGAACTTGTGTTTAGGCCGGTCGGCCTAACACGGGCCTTCGGTCGGCATAACACGGGAATTACCTTCCCCGATCTTAACCCCATTCGCTCCAGCGATCAACAGTTGCGCCAAAATCGCACATACGACAGGCGGTGTTAGGCCTCCCGGCTGGGTCG
>SXID01000057.1 GCA_005772955.1 Planctomycetia bacterium | reverse complement strand
GTCCGCGCGCGAGCCACTTGCCGTAAACGACCTTCTGCTGGTTCCCGCCGTAGAGCAGCCCGACCGGTTGCGCGGCGCTTGGTGTCTTCACGCGGAGTCGGTCGATCCAGGTGTGGTGCAGTTCGGTTTCCTCACGTCGCTTGACGCCGAAGAGCGAGGTGATTCGGTCGAGGTTCGGCAGACTCAGGTTGAAGCCGACGCTTTCGGGCAGCACCAGTCCGTGCAAGCGACGGTCCTCGGGCACGAGCAGAATGCCGGCTGCGATCGCGTCTTGCGGCGCGCGGATTCGTAGCGGCGCGTTGTCGAGCAGAAACTCCCCCGCGACGAGCGACCGCACGCCGAAGACCGATTCGGACAACTCCGTGCGACCGGCGCCGACCAGACCGGCCATTCCGAGAATCTCACCGGCGCGCACATCGAAAGTTGCGGGTGTTTCCGGGCCGCGTGCGTACCGCGCGTTGCGAGCGCTCAACACCGCGACGCCACCGGTCCCGGTGCGGTGAACTTTGGGGTAGAACTGCTTCAGGTCGCGCCCAACCATCAGCCGCACCATGTTGTCGTGCGTGATCTCGGACTTCGCCAACTCGCCCGCGTTCTTGCCGTCGCGCAGCACGACTACGCGGTCGGCGACGCGTTTCACTTCCGCGAGCCGGTGCGAGATGTACAGCACCGACACGCCAATTGCTTTCAGCGCGTCGATGACTGTATAGAGCTGTTCGGTTTCCTTCTGCGTGAGGCTCGAAGTCGGTTCGTCCATGATGAGGACGCGAACTTCGGTGCCGAGCGCGCGGGCGATCTCGACGAGTTGCTTCTCACCCGGCGGCAGGCTCTCGACGCGAACGTTCGCACGGTCTTCGGGCAGCCCAACGCGGGCGAGAAGCGCGGCGGCGCGGTCGCTCATCGCGCGGCGGTCGAGGGCGCGCAGGAACCCGCCGCGTGTGAGTTCGCGGCCCAAGAACAAGTTGTCCGTGACGGTCAGGTTTTCGGCGAGGTTGAGTTCTTGGTGGATGAGCGTGACGCCGGCGGCGATGGCTTCCGCCGGTCCGCGAAACGCGATTGGTTCGCCGTTCAGAAGTACCTCGCCGGCGTCCGGCGTGTAGACGCCCGCGACGATCTTCATGAGCGTGGACTTGCCGGCACCGTTCTCGCCGACGACCGCGAGCACTTCGCCGGGCGCGAGCGTGAGCGAAACGCCGTCGAGCGCCAGCACGCCAGGGAACTGCTTGCGGGCGCTGGTGATCGCGAGTCGCGGTGTGGGCATGGGGAGAAGTTGGATGAGGGCGTTCGCGGCGCGGAAGAACCTACCCCCCGCCCCCTCCCTGAAGGGAAGGGGAGCGAGAACCACCCCGCGATGCCGACGTCGTCGGATTCCCAGTGCTTGTCTCCCCTTCCCTTCAGCAGGGGCGGGGGGGGTAGGTTCTTCGGGCTTACTTCTTCTTGACCGAGTCGAGTTTCGCTCGGAGATCGGCCTCGAACTTGGTGGCCTCGACGACTTCACCGCCGAGAGCGGCGTCGGCCTTCCCATCCTTCGTGATGATGCGGTACGGGATTCGCGCGACCTCGAAGTTCTTCGTCGCGAGCGCCTTGACCGACTCGTACCCATAGGCGAACGGGTCTTGCACCACGGTCGCCTCGATCTCGCCGGCCGCGATGGCCTTGAGGGTTTCCCAGTCCTCGTCGAACCCGACGATCTTGATGTCCTTCGCCATCGACTTGGCCTTCGCGTCGTTGAGGATCGCGGGCGGGTTGTAGGCGTACAGCCCGACCATGCACAGGTTCGGCATGCCCTTGACGCGAGCGAGAACCGCGCCAGCGGTCTTCTGGGCGTTATCAGGGCCGCCGTCTTCCTTCGCGGCGCGGTCCACGAGGTGATACTTGATGTTCTTGCCGTAGGTGCGCACTTCCAGGTCGGCCTTCTGCGGGTGCGTGCCGTCTACGCCCTTCGCATCCTTCTCGCCAGCTAGTTCGTCGAACACGCCCTGAGTGCGGGCCTTGCCGTTGGCCGATTTGGTGCTGCCGATGAACACCGCGACCGTGCCGCCGTTGGGCAGTGCCTTCTTCACCAGTCGGCCCGCGGCTTTCCCGGCCTCGTAGTTGTCGATGCCGATGTAGCACTTGCGGCCGGTCTTATCGGCGTCGTTGTCCATCGTGACCAGCGGCACCTTCTTGGCAATGCGCGTGAGGTCTTCGGTCTGTCCGTCCGGGTCGATGACGCTGACTGCCATGCCATCCAACCCTTGCTTGGTCCACGCCTCGACGATCTCCATCTGAACCTTCGCGTCGAAAGCCTTCTCCGGCTGACGGAACAGGAGTTCCACGTTGTTCTCGGTCGCGGCCTTGTTCGCGCCGGCCTCGCAGAGACTCCAGAAGTCCGCGGTGCAGTTGGTGACGACACCGATCTTCTGCTTGCCGCCGGCGACGCTGTCGTTCTTCTTGCCGCACGCGGGGACGCAAGCGAGTACGCCCGCGAGGGCCGCAACGACCGAACTGCGAAGGATCAAGGACACGGTAACACCCATTTCGAGGGAGAGTGACGGATTTCGTAAAGGGTGTTTACAAACTACCGGAGGCTTTTCAAAAGAGAAGGGGCGTGTGAAGAGACAGGATCAGGAAGAGTTTGAAGGGGAGAAGAGGAGCGGGAAGAGAAGGGGAGAAGGGGAGAAGAAGACAGCAAGTTGTCTTCCTCCCCTTCTCTTCCCGCTCCTCGGGTCGGATGAGTTCGGGCGGATACACGACACCGCCGTTCGCGATGTAGCCGAACAACTTCGCGACCTCTTTGCCGCGGAGCGTGTAGTGCGCGAGTGCGTCGCGCGAACCAACGAGGTTTCGCGACCGGCGGTTCGGTTTCGGTTGGTGGCAGCGACATCGTTCCCTTCCGCTCGCGCGTGATTGGGAACATTCTCCCACGCGGAGCGGAAAGGAAGCCGTGGTGAGAGGTGGTGTGGTTACTTTTTCCAGGCCGGTGGCGCGGCGGAACCGCCCATCTGCTTGCGGAGCTTCTCGCCGCGGTCGGATTGCTTGAGTAAGTGTTCCACGCCGTCCAGGTCGGCCGGGTCGAAGCCGGCACCCTTCAGCAACTCGCGCGCCGTCTTGTCCGCGTCGGTCGCTTCGGTGCCGTTGTTGCTACGCGGGTAACGCTTCTCGTGCATTGCGAGTTCCGCCTGACGGCCGGAATCGACCGGCGTGCCGCCACCAAGCACCGGGCTTCCGCCGTGGCCCGCGTCCCGGATCGGGTCCACGTCGCGACCGACCTTCTTCGCCGCGCGCTTCTCCGCCACCATCTGACCCAGTTCCGCGCACAGCACGGCCGCGAGTTCCGCTTCCGTCTTGCACTTCGCCACCAGCCCCTCGCTGATGAACAGTTCTTCTGTGCCGCGGTGGAACAACACGGATTCCTTCACACCGACCGTGAAGATGAGCGGTTCGATGCCGGTGAACGTGTTCTGCACCATGATCTTGCGGCTGAGTACTTCGACGCGTTCCGCGACCGGCAGCGACGCCTTCGGCGGGTTCTTCGGGTCGAAACTGCGAGGCGTGTCGTCCCAGCCGAGCGCCGTCGACACAGACCAGTCGTCGTGCACGCACCCGGTCGAAAGCAAAAACGCGAGGCCCGCGACCGCTGCGGCGAGACGGTACATACCTGGTACTCCGTGGAGGGATTGCCCCGGATACTGCCTACTTCTTTTCCCAGAACGTTGCATTCTGGATGATGTTTTCGATCCAGGTCGGTTCGGGCGCGATGACGACGCCGGCCTGAACCACCTCGTTCCACTTCTCCGGGTCCGGCGGGAGGCGTTTCCCGGTCAACTTCACCAGCCCCGCGTGTGACTGGCGGGCCAGAATCACGTCTTTCTTGGCCTGTTGTTTGAGAACCTCGGCGAGCGCGACGACCGCTTCCGGCTGTCGGCAGTTGCTCAACCCACGAACTGCGGCCTGACGAACCTCGGGGTCGTCGCTGCCCGGCGGCACGATGTCCGGCCCGGACGCGCCCGCGACCGCCGAGAGGAACCGCGCCGCTTCTGGCTTGTGCGTGCGCCCGAGCGATTCAAGACACCGGCACCGCAACGCCGCGACCGTGTCCGGTGCGTAACCCGCTGGTCCTTTGAGCACCGCGTCCGTTTCCAATCCCGTGCGAGTCGGCGGGCGGTTCGCGCTCGTGCCTTTGAAGGGAATAACCGACGACTTATCCGTCGCCTTCGGTGGCGCGCGTTCTGCGTCCGTCAGCCCGTCGGCCGTTTGGTAAGCGGTCATCAGAATCGTGGTGGCGCGCGGATCCTCGAACCGACCGAGCGCTTCGATGGCCGCGAACCTGAGCACCACGCTGGACTCGTTCGTCGCGTTCCGCGCGAGGGTGTCGAGGATCTGGTTCTGGTCTTCCTGTGTGCCCTTGTTGAGGGCCGGTTCCTTGAGCCGGTACATGGCCCCGGCGCGTTCGTCGCCGGACCGCGGCGGGTCGGCGCGCAGCACCGCCACCGGGTCTTCAGGTGAGACCACCTTGCCGACAGTCTTGAACGGTGCGTCGCGGAACTTCCGGCTGGTGACTGCGTCCCACGTGGTAGCGCACCCCGTCGGCAGCAGCGACGCGGCGGCGATGACGGCGATCGTCAGTACGCGGTACACGTTTACCCCCCCGGCCCGCAACGGGCTTGCAGTTGATCCTGGAATCGATTGGGGGCAATAGCGACAGGTGCAATGCGGGTCAACCGCAAGCGCCGCCAGGGCCAGGGCGACGCACGGATTGATCTTGGGCAAGGTAGCTTGGTTGGGTATGGATCGTGCTCCTCTGTGTGGAGCCGCTCATGGCCCGATCGCTGGTCGAACGTCTTGGCGAACTGACCGACCCACGCGACCGGCGAGGGC
>SXID01000056.1 GCA_005772955.1 Planctomycetia bacterium | reverse complement strand
CGCCCTCGCCGGTCGCGTGGGTCGGTCAGTTCGCCAAGACGTTCGACCAGCGATCGGGCCATGAGCGGCTCCACACAGAGGAGCACGATCCATACCCAACCAAGCTACCTTGCCCAAGATCAATCCGTGCGTCGCCCTGGGAGAAGAATCGAGTGGGCTTGAAAACTCGAAGTCCGCCCGCGACCGGGAGGAAAGGATTGAGGCGAATTTCTTCTCACAATTTACCCATTCGCGAAGGGAAGCGTCAACGCGAAACTTTTGAATCACTTCGGTGTTACTCGAAAAGTATACCCTGTTTGTCTTCGGGTTTTGGCTTGGGTTGCAACCTGCCGAGTGCGGTGTACGCGCGCTGCATGGCCACGCGCCCGCGAGGTGATCGCGTGATGTACTGCTCACGCAACAGGTACGGTTCGATTTCGTCGGAGAGCGTGTCCGATGCGAGGTTGATCGTCGCCGCGAGCGCTTCCACGCCGGTCGGGCCGCCGCCGTAGAGGTCGATGAGCGTTTCGAGGTACTTGCGGTCGTTCTTGTCCAAGCCGTCGGCGTCTACTTCAGCCATATCGAGCGCGGCTCGTGCAATCGGCTCCGTGATCGGTCCGTCGTGCTTCGCGGCGGAGTAACTTCGCGTCCAGTGCAACCGTGAGTTCGCGACACGCGGCGTCCCGCGACTGCGCCGCGCGAGTTCGTAGGCTGCTTCGGGCGTGATCGGCGTGTTCAACTTCGCGGCGTTCACGCGAACGATCGTGGCCAGCTCTTCGACGCTGTAGAACTCGAGGTGTTCGTGCATCTTGAAGCGGTCGCGCATCGGCCCGGAGAGCATGCCGCTGCGCGTGGTCGCGCCGATCAGCGTGAACCGCTTGAGGTTCATGGAGATGGTTCGCGCGCTCATGCCTTCGCCGAGCACGATGTCGATGCGGAAGTCTTCCATCGCGGGGTAGATGAACTCTTCCACGATGCGCGGCATGCGGTGGATTTCGTCGATGAACAGCACCGAACCTTCGTCGAGGTTGGTGAGGAACGGCAGCAGGTCCGCGGGCTTCGAGAGCGCCGGCCCGCTGGTCATCTGAATGGACGTGCCGAGTTCGTTCGGCAGCACGGTGGCGAACGTGGTTTTGCCGAGTCCCGGCGGGCCGTCGAAGAGAATGTGGCCGAGCGGTTCGTTGAGCTTCTTGGACGCGCGCACGGCGATCTCAAGTCGCTCCGCGACCTTCCGCTGCCCAATAACTTCCTTGAGCAACTTCGGCCGGAGCGCTGCGTCGTGCTTCAGTGCTTCATCGGCCGGAACCGTGGTAATCACTTTCTCGCGCGCCATCGTCGGGGTTCCTTCGTTTGTGAACGGTGGTCACTCATGCGACATGTCGTTGACCCAGTTCCGTGCCTCTTCGACGAGGGCGAGCCACGCGGGGTCGCGAAGTTCGGTCCCCAGATGGTTCTGGAGCAGCGCGCACACGTCCCAGAGAATTTGGGTTTCTGCGCTGTGTTCGAGTTTGAGCTTTTCCTCGTCGCGAAACCGCATCAGAAAGACGAACAGCACCAGCGCTTCCGCTTTCGAGAGACCGAGCGTCACCTCGTTCTCGGTGTGGCGGTCGCCCAGCGCGGGGTACCGTGCCAGCTTCGCCTCGGTCTCCGTATCTTCCGCGTGGAAGATCTGCGGACATGGTTGGCTCGGCCGGATGACGTTCACCAATAGCTGGCCGAGGCGCATGTCCGGCGATGCGTGCCAGACTTCGCGCAGGCGCTCAATCATGCGGTCGATTCGCGCGGGATCGCGCATCGCCTCACTCCTTCTGCTTCGCGAAGATGATCGCGAACGCGTCTTGCAGCGTGCGGAACGGCTTGCCGCACATCAGCAGCGCGTCGAGCTTGGTACGCGCTTCGATGGGGTTCAGACCCAAGCCCATCAGCGCCTGGTACACGTCTTCGATCAGTTGACCGTCGGCCGCGGTGACGAGCGCTTCGGGTGCCGGAGGTTCCGCATCGCTGGATTTCTTGGAGGCTTTGCCCTTCTTCTCCACGACCGCGTCCGGGGTGGCTTCGCCCGCGGGCGCGGCAGGTGCGCTCACCATCGCGAACTTGGTCACCTTGCGTTTCAGTGTGGTGACGATCTGTTCCGCGGTTGTTGGGCCGATGCCGGGGAGCGAGGACAGCCACTTCGCGTCTTGACGGCTGATTGCGTCCGCGATGGTCTTGATCGGGAACGCCATCGCCTTGAGCGCTTTCTTCACGCCGATCTTCTCGACCGTGCAGAACAACTCGAAGAAGTCCAGTTCGGCTTCGGTGTTGAAGCCGATGCGCCGCGGGACGAACCGGCTGCCGACGGAGTTGCCTTCCAGATACTCAATGATGTGGAACGTGACTTCTTGACCTGTGCGAAGCTGAATGTACCGGCGCACCGCTTCGGACACCATCACCTGATACTCGAATGGCCCGATTTGGAGCCGCACTTCGTCGTCGAGGACGCGAGTAAGAAGTCCCGTCATTTTGGTAATCATGCGGATCCGCTCCGGGTGTCTTCGTCTTCGGGGCCGTTGCCGAGCAGCGCCTGCATGTTTACGCCGGTGAAGGTTGCGCCGCGAGCGCCGCCCATCACGCCGTTGCCGGTTGCGAAGTAGTGGCACAGCGCGATTCCGAGCGCGTCGGCCACGTCGTGCGGTTCCGGCGGCCCCGCCAGGCCAAGTTCGCGTGCCACCGCGAACTGCATCTGCTCCTTGCTTGCGCGTCCGCTACCGGTCACGAGCTTCTTCACCTTTGTGGCCGCGTAGCTCGTCACGGGAATGTTCCGCTGCGCGCCCGCGAGGAAGTACGCGCCTCGCGCGTGGGCCATCAGGATCGCGGTTTGTGGGTGGTCGTAGTGTGCGTAAAGTTGCTCGACGGCCATCGCGTTTGGCTTCCACTCATCGAGCACTTCACACAGGCCATCGTAAAGGGCCTTCACGCGCTGTGCCATGTTGGAAGGATCGCCCTCGGTAGAACGGATAACACCGGCATCGACGACACGCGGCCCCTTGTCGGTGGCTTCGAGGACGCCGTACCCGGTCGTTTGTAAGCCGGGGTCGAGGCCGAGTATGCGCCGCGGCATGGTCGATGTGGTGGGAGTGGTCATGTGAACGCTTTTGGTGCGGGGTGCCCGCTACGCCGCTTGCGGCGAAACAGTGATCGCCGCTTGCGGCGTAGCGGGCGTTCCCGATAGCCGAGTGTGCGACCCGCCGGAATGTCAGAGCAACGATTCCCGCGCGTCCATCTTAACCGACGCGCCACGTCGTTCCGCCGGGGCGGTCTTCGAGGGTCACGCCGAGTTCGCCGAGCCGCTTGCGAATCAGGTCCGTTTGGTCGAACAGCGGCTTCTTGAGTGGATTGTCCTTCACGGCGCCCTTCGCGGTAGTGCGAAGATTCTCGCGCAGGTCGAGTAACAGTTGCATTAGTCCGCTGACGAGTTCGTCGCCGTTGTCGAGTGATTTCTTCGCGGGCGCGGACTTGAACAGCCCCAACACCGCTGACAATTCGCGGAAGACCGTCGTGCCGACATGCAGCGTGGTCTTCTCACGCGAACCGGTCGCGGGGTCTTCAAGGCGTTTCTGGTCCGCGAAGCGGTTGAGCGCGGAAATTAGTTCGTACAGCACGCCGACCGCGCCGCCGGTGTTGAAGTCGTCGTCCATGTACTCGAAGAACCGCGTTCGGAGCGACTTGATCTCGTTCTGAATCGGGTCATCGAGGCCGAAGTTGGTGAGCATCGACTTGTCGAGCGCGAAGAAGCTCGCCCCGGTGATCCGCTCGAACCGCTCGAAGAACCGGTAGAACGTCTGGAGCGACTCCGCGGCTTCGACCAGACCGTTCGGGACCGGCGTACCTGGGTTGTTCCAGTCCCAGATGCCGAGGTCGATCGGTGTGCGGTAGTGCGTCTTCAGCATGAAGAATCGCAACGCGTCACCGCTCACGTGTTTGAGTGCGTCGGCCACGTTCAGCACGTTGCCGAGCGACCCGGCCATCTTTGCTTCGTTGCCGTCCTTGTCCTTCAGCTTTAGCAGCCCGTTGTGCATCCAGACGTGCGCGAAGGCTTTGCCGGTCCAGCTCTCGCTCTGCGCCAGTTCGTTTTCGTGGTGTGGGAACTGAAGGTCCAACCCGCCGCCGTGGATGTCGAGCGTTTGGCCGAGCAGCGCGATTGCCATGCAGGTGCATTCGATGTGCCACCCCGGACGACCGCGACCGCACTTGAACGGACTGTCGAACTGTACTTCTTTCGGCTCGCCAGGCTTCGACTTCCACAGTGCGAAGTCGCCGGGGTTGCGCTTCTTCGCGTTCGGTTCCATCCGCGTGCCCGACTCCATTTGCTCTGGGTCGCGGTTCGAGAGTTTGCCGTAGTCATCGTCCTTTGACACGTCGAAGTAGACGCCGTCGTCCACCTCGTAGGCGTAATCCTTCTTGATGAGCGCGTTGATGACGTCAACCATGCCGCCGATGTGCTGCGTCGCGCGCGGGAACGTGTCGATGCCGGTGACGTTCAACGATTTCAGGCACGCGAAGTAGTCTTCCGTCATGCGTGCCGACAATTCGGGAACCGTTGTGTTCAGCTTTTCCGCCTGCGCGATGAGCTTGTCGTCGACGTCCGTGATGTTGACGACCCACTTCACGTTGTAGCCGAGGTACGCGAGGTAGCGTTTCACGGTGTCGAAGATGACCGGACCGACCATGTGGCCGATGTGCGACGGCTTGTAGACTGTCGGCCCGCACACGTACATCGCGACCGTGTCGCCCGGCTTCTTGCCGGTGGCTTCGGTGAAGTTTTTCTTGTCGCGAGTTAACGTGCTGTACACGCGCAGCGGCATACCAGAATCCTTCTTGTGAGGTCGGTGGGACCGACCTATGCCTTCTCAATCAGTACTACCGCGTGGCAGCCGATGGCTTCACCGCGGCCGATGTGCCCGACCTTCTCGCCGGTCTTTGCCTTCACGTTCACGCAGTTCGCGTCCAGGCCGAGCAGGTGCGCGAGGCTGCTCTTGATCGCAGCCTTCACGCTGCTGAGTTTCGGCTCTTGCGCGAAGATGGTCACGTCCACGTTGACCGGTTTCCAGCCCATCTGGTTCAGCTTTGCGAGCGTTTCCGTCAGGAAAAGGCGTGAGTCCGCGTTTTTCCATTTCGGGTCGGTGTCGGGGTAGGCGTCGCCGATGTCGCCCAGCGCCGCCGCACCGAGTAGCGCGTCTGTTATGGCGTGTAGCACCGCGTCCGCGTCGGAGTGGCCGACGAGACCCTTCGTGTGCGGGACGATGACCCCGCCGAGGATGAGCGACCGGCCTTCGGCTAACCGGTGCGTGTCGTGGCCGCTGCCGACGCGAAAAGTCACCGTGCGCTCCCGCGGAGGTGTAAGTTGCGGGAATTGTATCTGTGGGCCGCCCGGCGTGACAACGTCAATAGAAGTGGGTCACATCGTGAAGTACGTGAACACCGACATCGCGAGCGACACGACGACCATCACCCACGCGAGGATCAAGAGCCGCGCATCGCGCCGCTGTCGGACGCGGAGGCGCGCGACAGTTTCTTCAAGCAGGGCGAGCCGGGCCGAGATAACGGCCGACTCTTCGGACCGTTCGCGAACGCTCGCCGTGAGCTGATCGAGTTGCGCTTCGCGCCGGATGATCTCGGTTCGTAACTCACGAATGACGGAGTCCGTCTTTTCGGGACTGTTGAAGTCGTCGCTGTCGCTCTCGTTGTACTTCCTCATGGGTGGCTCCGAGGCCTTAGCCGCCGATGGCGTGCATGGTGCGGTCGGGTTTCACGAAGGTTGCGGCGTTGATCTCGTGGCCCTCCCACTTGGCCCACACGCTCTGTCTCAGCGCACCCTTGATCGCTTCTTCATTGATAGATGATCCACGGAGCAGTTCTTTGACGTCGGTTTCGTCGAGTGCGAAGAGGCAGTTTCGGAGTTTGCCGTCGGCTGTCAGCCGGATGCGGTTGCAGGAAGAGCAGAACGGCCGCGACACCGACGCGATCACGCCCACGGTTCCGCTACCGTCGCGGTAAGCGTACTCGAGCGCGGGTGCGGATGGGTCCGTGTTCGCGGGCATCAACTCGCTTACTTCGCGGCCGATCAACGCCAGGATTTCGGACGCGAAGAAGACCTTCTCTCGCTCCCACAAATCCGCGCCGATCGGCATGTATTCGATAAAGCGTAGCTCAAAACCGTTGTCGCGACAGTACCGCGCGAGCGGCACCACATCGTACTCCGCGAACCCGCGAATCGCGACCGCGTTCACCTTGATCGGGGCGAAGCCAGCGCGTTTCGCGGCGTCCAGACCCGCAATCACCCGCTCGACGCCGTCGCGCCGGGTGAGTTCGCGGAAGCGGCCGGGGTCGAGAGTGTCGAGTGACACGTTCATCCGTCGTAAGCCCGCGTCGAAGAGCGATTGAGCTTGTTCCGCGAGCAGGATGCCGTTGGTAGTCACGCCGATGTCCATGATGCCCGGCACGGCCGCGATCAGCCGCACAAGTTTGTGCAGTTCCTTTCGCATCAACGGTTCGCCGCCGGTGAGTCGCACCTTGTTCACGCCGAGCGTCGCGGCTACCCGCACGAACGCAGTGATCTCTTCAAAGGTGAGTAACTCGGACTTGTCGCGGAACGTCACGTCTTCGGGCATGCAGTAGGTGCAGCGGAGGTTGCACCGGTCCGTGACCGAGACGCGAAGGTTGTTGTGCCGGCGCCCGAAGGTGTCGATCAAAGACGAGTGGTGAGCGGCGAGTGACGAGTCAGGGCCGGGGGCGGGAGGTTGTCTCTCGAGCAACCCCAGCGGCCATCGCAAGGCTGTTTTTCGCTCGTCACTCACGAATTCCACACCTGGATCGCGGGTTCGGCGAGGTTGTGGTGGTTGAAACTCAGGATGCTGAGCGTGGCGGTTCCGAGCAGCATCGAACTTGCGAGTACGACCGGGTGTTGAATCCACCGGGCCGCGATCACGCGCAGGATGTGCCCGTGCGCGAAGCAGATCACGTTGCCATTCAACCCCTTCAGTTTTGTAACGAGCCGGTCCACGCGGGCGGTAACTTCGTCAGGTGTTTCACCACCGGGGGCGCCGTCGCGAAAGAGGTTCCAGCCCGGTTTCTTCGCGGTGATCTCGGCGCTTTTCAGCCCTTCAAAGTCGCCGTAGTTCCATTCGAGCAAATCAGGGTCCACCACGGGCGCGAAGCCGGCCAACTCAGCGGTGCGCCGGGCGCGCGACAGCGGGCTTGTGAACAGGTGACCGAAGGTCATCCCGGCGAGGCGCTTGCCGAGTAGGCGGGCCGAGTCTTCGCCCGAACTGGTGAGTGGGAGGTCTGTGCGGCCGGTGTGCTGACCGGACTTCGACCACTCGGTTTCGCCGTGACGCGCGAGGTACACAGTCGGTACGGTGCTCATATTGCTCCGTGGTTTGGCGGATTGGTGGACCCACTCTCCGGTTCCGTCTGGTGCGTTCTCTTTCTTCCAAATTGGAACAAGTTCTTTCAATGTGTCAATGACGTAGCGGCACGCCTCGAACGCATCCCCGCGGTGCGGACAACTGACCGCGACGGCGACGCTCACTTCGCCCACGTCCAGGCGACCGAGGCGGTGAACCATCGCGATCTCGCCGACCGGCCAGCGTTTCCGTACTTCGAGTTCGATCTCCGCGAGTTTCTTCTCCGCCATCGGCGCGTAGGCTTCGTACTCCAGGAAGACGGTGACGTGCTCCCCGGTCAGGTCGCGCACGGTGCCGAGGAACAGCACGACCGCTCCGCAGTGCGGTGACCGTACACTTTCGAGGAGCGGTGTGAGGTCGATGGCGTCGTGCGTGAGCCGGAACATTCCGTCAGTATACCTCTTAACCGCCGCTCACGGGTGGAATCACCGCGACTTCGTCGTTCGTTAGCAGTGGGCAATCGTTGTCCACGGTGTTGTGGTTCACCGCTACAGCGGAACGCGACAGCAAGGTGCGCGCGATCGGGAGGAGTTTGCCCAACTCGCGGCGCAGTTCGGCCACCGTTGCTCCGTCAGGGAGTTCGACGGTTTCCGTATCGGAACCGGCCAGGTCGCGCATCGCGGCGAAGAGCTTCACGGTGATGGTCATGTCAGTCGCTCACGAGGTCGCCGAGTGGGCGGTGGAATCGCGGTTCGAGTTCGGGCAGCAGCCCGTACGCGTACGCGAGATATTGCACTGGGTGGAGCGTGCGCTTGCCGCTGCCCTGTTCCATCTGCATCCGACACGCGCTGCACTCTGTCGAACCGAACAGCACGCGCGGACGGTTCAGTTCCGCGAGCATCCCGGCGCCGGCCGCGAGTGAGGTTTCGTAGTTTTCGGCCTTCAGGCCCCACGTGCCCGCCATCCCCGAGCAGCCCGCATCTATCGTATGCACGCGAACGCCGGGGATGAGCGATAACAAACTCGGTGAGTTTGTCGGACCGCGGAGTGCTTTCAAGTGACAGGGGATGTGGTGCCCCAGTGTGACGTCGAGAGTGCGGAAGTCTGTGCGCAAGCGCCCGGCTGCGTGTAGTTCGCCCAGGTAGGTGGTGAGTTCGACCGTGTGCTCTGCGACCGTGGCGGCGTCGGGGTCGTTAAGGATGTCGAGGTAGTCTTGCGTCAGCATGAGGGCCGAAGTCGGTTCCAGGCACACGATGCGGTAACCTTCGCGTGTAAGATCCGCAAACACCCGGATGTTGCGGCGGGCGGCATCGCGGGCCGCGTCGATGTCGCCTTTCGCGAGCGGTGTGCTGCCGCTCCCAACCTGTCGCGGCGGGACGTAGACCTCGATACCGTGGTGCTGCAACACCGCGACCGCGGCCATGCCGATGAGGGGGTCGTTGTACGCTGCGAACACATCGACAAAGATTGCGACCTTTCGGGTCGAGTTCCAAGTTCCAGCAGTTCCAAGTTCCAAGTTGGAAGCCGGGTTTTCAACTTGGAACTTGGAACTTGGAACTTGAAACCGCCTGGTCAGCCCGACCCCGCGGGCGCGGCGGAAGAAAGTACGGATCGTGAACGCGGGGAGTCGGCGCTGGCGCGAGAGGCCGAGCAGTTTCTCCATGAACCAGCGCACGGAGCGGCGGCCGAGCATCGCGTTTACGATCGGGGCGAAGTTGCTGCCGATACCGGCAAGCCCTTCGGCGCGGGCCAGGAGCCAGTCGCCGCGCTCCAAACCGTGTTCCGCGTGGCGCTGGGCCTTCGCTTCGAGCATGAGTTTGGGGATGTCCACGCGCGCGTCGCACTCGTCGCGACACATCTTGCAGTTCACGCACAGTTCAGCGACCGCTCGCACCTCTTCCGGAGTCGCCGCGGTCGGATCGGTGAGGACACGGAGCATGTTCGCCATCGCGCGTGGTGTGGCGTGTTCGCTCCCGCTCGCGCGGAAACTCGGGCACATGCGTTCCGGGGCGGTGCGAGTCCGGCAGTTGCCGCACCCGTTGCACCGCGCGACTTCTTGCGCTGGGGACGAGTTTCCCCAGACAAACAAGGGCACACTGGCGGGCGCGATCACCGCTGGTTCGCGGCTAACGGAACTTTCTGGTTCTTCGACCTCAGTTCTTTGTCTTTTGTCCTCTGCTCTCGGTCCGCCGACCTCAGGGCGCAGGGGCCACGCTTCGCGGCTCGGATCAGGACCGACAATCTTGCCGGGGTTCAGAATGCCCTTTGGGTCGAAGACGCGCTTGAGTTCGCGGAACACCGGCACGAGCGGGCCGTACTGTCGCTCCACCCACGGCGTGCGTGCGATGCCGGTGCCGTGCTGGGTGCTGACCGTACCGCCCAGAGCCAGTGCCAGTGAATGCACCGCCTCCGCAAGCGGCCACAGTTTCGCGCGGTCGGTGGGTTTGTTGAGGTCGAGTAAGGGTCGCGTGTGAACCTGGCCCGTGAGCGCGTGAATGAGGAACGTGCCGCTCGTCTCGAACTTCTTCAGGATGTCTTGAACCTTGGTGAGAAACTCCGGCAGCGAATCGGCCGGCACGCCCACGTCTTCCACGAAGGCGACCGGGCGTGCTCCGCTCTGCGCGTACAGTCCAGATACGGCCACATCGCGGACGGCGCGGATGTACGCGATGCCCGCCGGGGAGCACGTCGGTTCCGCGAGTATGCGGAGGACGTGTGTGCGCTGAAGAGATTCGACCTCGCCCCACGCGCGCTCGACCGCTTCTCGCTCGGTGTCGCCCTCGAACACTACCAGAATCGCGGCACCGACATCCGGGATTCCGGCCCCACGGGTGAGCGAGAGCAACCGCCGGTCGAGCAGGTCGCACGCGACCGGGCCGCAACGCCTGAGCGCGAGTCCCGCACGAACCGCGTCGTCGAGCGTGGGGAAGCCGAGCAACGTAAGACACGTTCCGCCCGCGACCGGGATCGTGCGCAGCGTTGCTTGCGTGGTGATCGCGAGCGTGCCTTCGCTGCCGACGAGCAGTTTCGCTAACTCTATGCCGTTCCCGCCCAAAACTCCGTGAAGCTGGTACGCACACCGGTCGAACGGCGTGCGTGTTTGCGTGATCGCGATGCGCTCCGCGTTCTTGGTGAGGAGTTTCGTGACTTCTTGGGTTATTGAGTTTGTTCGCGAAGAACCTCTCCCCCCAACCCCCTCCCCTAAGAAGGGAGGGGGAGCCGAACCTTCGCGCGCCGGCGACGCGTCGTGACTCGCAGAGTGTTCTGACTCCCCCTCCCTTCTTAGGGGAGGGGGTTGGGGGGAGAGGTTCTGCACCGCGCCAATCCAAGCCACTTCGCCGTTGTCCCACACCACCTCCAACCTCGCGACGTAGTCGCGCGTGTAGCCGTGGTGGAACGCGTTGCCGCCGCTCGCGTTCGTCGCGATCATCCCGCCGATGGTGCAGGTCGCGGAACTGGCCGGGTTCGGCGCGAACCGGCGTCCGGTCTTCGCGAGTTCCGCGTTGAGCTGGTTCAGCACCACACCCGACTGCACGGTCACGGTGTCCGAGCCGACCGTGAAAATGCTCCGAAAGTGAACGCTCAGGTCGAGTACGACACCCGGTCCGAGCGATTCGCCCGCGAGGCCGGTTCCCGCGCCGCGCGCGATGATGGGTATCGCGTGATCGTGGCAGTAGCGCACGAGAACCGAAACGCTCTCGGTGTCTTCGGGAACGGCCACGGCGTGCGGTTCGATCTGGAACGGGCTGGCGTCGGTGGCGTACAGGCCGCGCGTGAGCCGATCGAAGTGCAACCGCCCGCGGAACTGGCCGTGGAGGTCGTCGGTGATTTGCTTTTGGTCGAGCACGGGTGCTTTTCTGAAGGCGAGCGGGGGGCGTAAGCCTCTGATGCGATACAAGCAACCATCCCGGAGCAATCAGGGGCTCACGCGCCCCGCTCGCCTACTTCCCAAAAACCAGCGCCATCATCTCGGCGCGTGTGGCCGGGTTGTCGAGGAAGCCGCCGCGCATCGAACTGGTGATGGTCATCGCGGCCGGCTTGCGCACTCCGCGGATGGTCATGCACGAGTGGCTCGCCTCGATCACCACGCCCACGCCGCGCGCCTTCAGGTGTGTCATCACGAGGTCCGCGATGTTTTCCGTCATGCGCTCCTGAACCTGCGGCCGGCACGCCACCGCATCGACCACGCGAGCGAGCTTCGAGAGGCCGACGATCTGGCCGTTCGGCAGGTACGCGATGTGCGCCTTCCCGCTGAACGGGAGAAGGTGGTGTTCACACATGCTGCTGAACTCGATGTCCTTCACCAGCACCATTTCGTCGTGCTTCTGCGTGAACGTCTTCTGAAGGTAGATGGCCGGATCGGTGTGCAGTCCCGCGAAGATCTCCGCGTACATGCGGGCAACGCGGTCCGGGGTGTCGAGCAACCCTTCGCGGTCCGGGTCTTCGCCGACGGCGATCAGAATCTCGCGGACCGCGCGGCGCAAGCGTTCGTGATCGACCGGTAGCGGTGCGAGATCGCACGAGCGAGGTGAAGGACCGTCGTCGTTGGGAACGGCAGCGCGGGTGGTCTTGCTCAAGTTGTGACTCCGGAGAGGGCGCCTGCGGGAGTATTGTACAAGGCTGACCCGACCGGCTGACGCTGGCGGTTCGACAAACGCTCTGTTGAACCGCCAGCGTCCGCCAGCCGGTCGGTAGCGTGGGTGCGATTCCCGCTGCGGGGGGTGCTATAATACCGCACCACGGTGCGACTGCGTTCACCTCTCCCAACGCCGGAACAAGGGGTTCCTATGGCTCTGACCGCGCAGCAGATCGATGAGCAACGCAAGGAAGTCGAAGAACTGATCGCGGGCCCGGACGTGGGCTTCGCGAAGGCGCTCTTCTTCGGCAAGTTCAAATCGGAGCTGCTTTATCCGTACCCGACACTTGCGGCCGACAAGCAGACCGCGTCCGACGAGATGGCGACGAAGGTTCGCGCGTACGCCGATGCACACATCGACCACATGAAAATCGACCGCGAGGCACGCATTCCCGACAGCGTGGTGCTCGGGTTGGGCGAGATCGGGCTGTACAAGCTCACCATTCCCACGGAGTTCGGTGGCCTCGGCTTCGGTCAGCAGCAGTACCTCAAGACGATGGAAATCCTCGGCGGGCACGACGCGAGCGTCGCGGTGTTCGTGAACGCGCACCACAGCATCGGGGTTCGCGCGCTGTGTCTGTTCGGATCGAAAGAGCAACAGGCGAAGTGGCTACCGGGCCTCTATGACGGCTCGAAACTGTGCGCGTTTGCGCTCACCGAACCGGAAGCCGGGTCGGACGCGGGCAACGTGCAGACAACCGCGACACCCACCGAAGACGGTTCCGCGTACATCCTCAACGGCACGAAACACTACATCACGAACGGCGGCATTGCACACATCCTCACGGTGATGGCCCGCACGCCCGACAAGGCAAACCCGAAGGGCAAGGTCACGGCGTTCATGGTCACGCCGGACATGCCGGGCTTCGAGGTCGTGGAAGCGCGCGCGGAGAAGTGCGGCATTCGCGGCACCGCGACCGGCAAGATGCGGTTCACCAACATGCGCGTTCCTAAAGAGAACATCTTGGGCCAACTCGGGCGAGGGCTGCAAGCGGCGCTAACCGTGCTCAACTACGGCCGCGTGACGTTCGGCGCGACCTGCACCGGGCACGCGAAGGCGTGCATCAAAGCGATGACCGAACACGCGAAGCGCCGCGTGCAGTTCCAGCAACCTCTCAGTGAGTTCCATCTCGTTCAGAAGAAGATCGCGTTTGCGTCGGCGCACTGCTTCGCGATGGAGGCCGCGACCGCGGAGTGCGCCGCGTTCATCGACAAGGGCGCTCCCGACTACATGCTCGAAACGGCTATCCTGAAGGTGTTTGCGACGGAGCATCTGTGGACGATCGTGAACGACACGCTCCAGGTGTACGGCGGGAAGGGTTACTTCTGCGACCAACCGATTGAGCGCTGGATGCGCGACGCGCGCATCAACACCATCGGCGAGGGCGCGAACGACGTGCTGAAGGCGTTCATCGCGGTGGTAGGTTGTCGCGGACCGGGGATGTACTTGAAGGGTCTTCAAGTGGACATGTTGGGCGGGAAGTGGAGCCTGCGGAAGATCGGGCAATCGCTTGGCGTGGTGGGCAAACTCGCGGCCCCGTGGTTGACGACGAGCGCGCCGACGGTGCCGGTGCAATCGCCCGAGTTGCAGGACGACGCGCACACACTCGCGCGCCTGGTCCGCGAGTTCGGGCTGAAACTGCCGCACGTGTTTATGGCGATGAAGAACGAGGAGACGTTTGCGCAGGCAGAACTGGTTCACGAGCGCATCGCGGACATCGCGATTGACTGCTACGTGAGCGCATGTGTGCTGGCGCGGCTCGATCACCTGCTCGCGGGGAAAGGCAACAATGGCAAGCCGGCCACAGCCGATCCGTACGCGGACCCCGTGGCGGGCAAGTACTTCCTGAAGCTCGCATTCCGGCGCATCCGCGAACGTTTCGCGAGCCTCGACGACAACGACGACGCTTCACTGCTGGAGAGCGCGAAGAGTACGATTGGGAAGTTCTGACGCGTCTTGATTAGCCGCAACCCCGCACCCCGCGGGGTTGCCTGAACGAATCGCTGATCGCTGAGTTCTCGACTTGGCGCGGGAGAAAGCATAACCTGTCGGTCGTTGCGCTTTATCCCAGAGGATTTCGTATGTGTCGTGTCGTGGTCGTGGTTGTGGCGTTTGTCGTGTGCGCGTGGCTGTCCGGGTGTGGGCCGGCGGAACCGGCGTTGCACCCCGTCAGCGGGAGCGTCAAGTTCCCAGATGGGAAGCCGGCCGCAGGGGCCACGGTCGAGTTCGCGGCACAGCACGACGGGAAAACGGTGAACGCGCGCGGCGAGGTGAAGGAGGACGGTTCGTACCAACTCAAGACGGTGCTCAACGGAAAGGAAAAAGACGGCGCCCTGACCGGGCCGCACAAGGTTATCGTGGTTTCGGCGTCGGCGTCCTCGTCGCCGGGACCACGGCCGACGCCGGTGCCCGTACGTTACGCCGAATACGCCAACTCCGGGCTGACCTTCGAGGTCAAGCCCGATGCCAAAAACGATTATCCCATCACGGTCCAGCGGAAGTGATTACGGCAGACTAACCACCTCGCCCCCGAGTCGGGTGGCCAGGTTACCGAGCGTCGTCGTGTCGGTCGAGGTCGAGACCGCCTTCACGCTGCCGTCACAGAACACGAACATTACGATGTTCGTGTGGCTCCCGCCGAAGCGGATTGTCCACGAGGTCGTATCCGTCGGGCCGGTGGACAGCCCGTTGCCCGGTCCCACCCACCGGCAATAGTTCCACTCGTGGTCCCCGTTGAAGATTGACCCGTCACCGACCCCGACGCCCAGCGAGGCGCGTGGCACCTGCTTCTCACCCACAAGGAACGTGTTGCTCGTCCCGTCGATGACTGCGGTGAGCGGCACCAGCCCTCGGAACGACGCGATCCTCGCGGCTGTGGAGTTGGTGCAAGCGTCGGCCCCGATGATGGTTCCGTTTCCGAATGGCCCGTCGTACCACGTTGGGTTTGCGCCTGGATAACTACCCGCGTTGCCGCTGACACCGGCGTAATCGGACAGGGCGCCGGGGTAGTGCTGGGCCGCCGGGAAACCGTTGTCCGGGTTGTCCCCGCTCGTGCTCAACGCACCGAGCGTGCGCCGACTGGGGCAGAAGAACGTCTTCACCTGAAGTTGCTGTGCCGTGAGCGGTTGTTGGTAGTACTGGTTTGTGAGGGTCCACAACTTGAACCCGTTGTCTTGCTCGATGTAGGGTAGGATCAGCGTCGCCCACGTCGCGTAGTGGTCGGCGATGCGGCTCGGCGGCAGGAACCCGACCGTGTCGTGGTACGTCTGGCAGCCGAGGCCAATCTGCTTGAGGTTGTTGCCGCACTGCATCCGCGCGGCGGCTTCGCGCACCTTCTGAACCGCGGGCAGCAGCAGGCCGATCAGGATCGCGATAATCGCGATCACCACCAATAGCTCGATCAAGGTAAACGCAGAACGAGAACGAACGGGGTGCATGAAGGAACTCCGAGAACCGATCGCCGAAACCGCGCACGATAGTGAAAGTATATCAGTTGACCCCGCTGGGCGTGACCGCATTCTGTCCGCGGTTGCCGCGTCCACCCATCTGCGGTAGCCTCAGTACATCGCCGAGTTCCCGCCAACCGGAGCATCTCACTCATGCCTCGCTACCTTCTCGCGCTGCCGCTATTTGCCGCGGGCACGCTGTTCCTCGCGTTGTCCCCGGAAGGCGCACCCAATGCGATCGCGCAACCCAAGAACAAGGGCGACGCGGAATCACTCGCGCAGGTGCAGTTCGCCGAGAAGAGCCTGAAGGTCGATGTGTGGGCCGCGGCGCCGCTCATGGCGAACCCAGTTGCGTTCTGCTTCGACGAGAAGGGCCGCGTGTACGTCGCGGAGACGACGCGGTTCGACAAGGGCGTCCCCGACACGCGCGGACACATGAAGTGGCTCGACGAAGACCTCGCGAACCGCACCATCGACGACCTGCTGAAGATGTACAAGAACCACAAGTATGAGGGCTTCGAGAAGTACGACGATCAGGTCCGGATCGTGTGGGACAGCACGGGCACCGGCAAAGCGGACAAGAGCGAGGTGTTCGCCAGCGGCTTCAACCGGCCACAAGATGGACTCGCGGCCGGCGTGCTCGCGCGCAAGGGCCAAGTGTACCTCACCTGCATCCCCGACCTGTACGTTCTTAAGGACACGAAGGGCGCGAACAAGGCCGACGAGAAGAAGTCGCTGTTCACCGGGTTCGGGCCGACCGTGCAGTTCCTCGGGCACGACCTGCACGGCCTTCGAATGGGGCCGGACGGCAAACTCTACTTCAGCATGGGTGATCGCGGGTTCAACGTCACCACGAAGGAGAAGCGGCAACTCCTCTATCCGAACACCGGCGCGGTGCTTCGTTGCGATCCCGACGGCAACAACCTCGAAGTCGTTCACAGCGGCTTGCGCAACCCGCAAGAGATCGCGTTTGACGATTTCGGCAACCTGTTCACCTACGACAACAACTGCGACAGCGGCGACCGGGCGCGGTGGGTTCACATTGTCGAAGGTGGCGATAGCGGCTGGCGCGGCGGCTTCCAGTACCAAACGGGTTATCACACGCCCGCCGTGCCGCAGGGCAACCGTGGCGCGTGGAACACCGAGAAGTTGTGGATGCCGCAGCATGAAGGCCAACCGGCGTGGATTGTGCCGCCGCTCGCGAACTTCGGCAGCGGCCCCGCGGGCATCACGCACTACCCCGGCATCGGTCT
The DNA here is from genome assembly GCA_005772955.1 of Planctomycetia bacterium. Classification (GTDB taxonomy): domain Bacteria; phylum Planctomycetota; class Planctomycetia; order Gemmatales; family Gemmataceae; genus Gemmata. The sequence goes on along the minus strand of SXID01000056.1, from coordinate 47,455 downwards.
CAACGACAAGTACAAGGACCACTTCTTCGCGTGCGACTTCACCTCAAACGCGAACAGCAGCGTCATCTGGTCGCTGGCTGTGAAGCCGAAAGGCGCGAGCTTTGAAATCACCAAGCCGGAACCGTTCGTGAAGGGCTTGGTGCCGACCGACTGTGAGTTCGGGCCGGACGGCGCGTTCTACTGGTCTGACTGGATTGGCGGCTGGGCGCCGCAGAACCGCGGGCGCATCTTCCGCGTCACGGACCCCGTTGCGATGAAGAACCCGCAGGTTGCCGAGGCGCAGAAGTTCATCGCAGAAGGCGCGGAACACCAGAGCGTTGAGAATCTGGTGAAGCGCCTCCACTTCCCACACCAACTCGTTCGCCAGGAAGCGCAGTACGAACTCGCGGGACGCATTCCCGGCGTGTCGGTGTCGGCGTTCGCGGACATCCTGAAAGACTCGAAGGACCGGCTCGCCCGGCTGCACGCGGTTTGGGGTTTGGGGCAAGTCGCTCGCAAGCACCGCGAAGCGCTGCCACCACTCATCGAGGCACTGAAGGATAAGGACGCTGAGGTCAAACGGGCCGCGGTCGAGCAACTCGGTAACGTGGTACACCACAGCGGTCGAGGGCTGGAACAAGCGCCTGGTGCGAGTGAGATTCAGGACGCGATTCTGAAGCACTTTACCGACCCCGACGACCGCGTGAAGGCAACGGCTGCGGTCGCGTTTGGCAAGATCGGGCAGCAGCCGCTGCAGCGCCGGCCGGTTGGCGAAATGGGTTACTACACGCCGCTGTTCGACATGCTGAAGGCGAACAACGACAAGGATCCGTACCTGCGCCACGCCGCGGTGATGGGTCTGGTTCACGTCGCGCGCAATCCGGCGGATTTGGTGAACGCGTGGAACACTGCGAAGGAACAGGCGAAGGACAAGTACGACGTGCCCGCGGTGCGCATGGGCGTGGTGCTCGCGCTGCGGAAACACAAGAGCGACAAGGTCGCGGAGTTCCTGACGGACAGCGATCCGAAGATCGTCGCAGAAGCCGCGCGAGCAACCTACGACGAGCGCACCGGCACCGGCGATGCACTGGCGAAGCTCGCTGACAAGGGGCAGCAGTCGGATGCAATCAGTTTCCGCGCGTTGGCCGCGAACTACGTTCTCGGCGATAGCAACGCGGCAAGCCGCGTCGCGACGTTCGCCGCGCGCCAAAGTGAAGCTGATTACGTTCGCGCATTCGCGCTGAAGTTGCTCGGCGACTGGGCCAAGCCGCCGCGCCGCGACCCGATCACCGGGCTGACGCTCGACATCAATCCACGCGACCCGAAGCTCGCGGCCGACTCGCTCATCAAGGTCGGGGGCGGCATCTTCATCGGCAGCGATGTGGTTCGGAAAGAAGCGTCGCAAACGGTCGCGAAGCTGAACATCAAGGAGTTCGGCCCCGCGATGGTTGCGCTCGTGAAGGACGCGAAGAACCCCGTTTCGACGCGCGTGGAAGCGCTGTTCGCGGTGGAGGCACTGAAGGACGCGGGCACGAAAGAACTGGCGAAGTTCGCGCTCGACAGCGACGAACCGCGACTTCGCGCCGCGGGCCGCACCGTGACGGCGCACCTCGACCCCGCCGCGGTGCTGAAGGAACTGCCCGCCCTGCTCAAGGACGAGAAGGTTTCGGTTCCCGAGAAGCAGGGCGCTTTCGCGATCCTGGCGGGGATGAAGGCTTCGGAGGAAACGGATAAGCTCCTCGCCGAATGGCTCGATCAAGCGATTGATGGCCAGGTTCCCCGCACGCTCGTCCTCGACGTCCTCGACGCGGCTGAAATGCGTGCCAGCACCGCGAAGCTCAAGCTGTACGCGCAGCTCAAACCGAAGGTGGACAAGTACCGCGCGGAGCAGAACAGGATCGCGAGTGACCCGAAGGGCAACAAGCTCGCGCCGTACTCCGACACGCTCGAGGGCGGCGATGCCGAGAAGGGCCGCAGTCTCTTCCTGAACAACTCCGCGGTGTACTGCCAGCGGTGTCACAAGCTCGACGGGCAGGGCGGCGAGGTCGGTCCGCTGATGAACGGACTTGCGGCCGACAAGGAGAAGAACCGGCTCTACCTTCTCGAATCGATTGTGCTGCCGAGCGCGAAGATCACGAAAGGCTACGAAACGGCGGTGCTGACGCTGACCGACGACCGCATCGTGACCGGCATCATCAAGGCTGAAGACAAGAAGCAGGTGAAGTTAATCACCGCGGAGGCGAAGGAACTGACGATCGCGGTGCAAGACATTGCGGCCCGGCGCACCGGTCCGAGCGCGATGCCGGACGATCTGCACAAGAAGATGTCGCGTCGCGAACTTCGCGACGTGGTCGAGTTCCTGTCGGGATTGAAGGAACCGCTGAAGAAGTGAGTTGTGGTTCGCGACGCCGCGAGCGGCGAAGAATTGGCGCCGCGTCAGCACCAACTCTTCGCCGCTCGCGGCGTCGCGAACCACAACTCACGCGCTCTTCAATGTGATGAGCGTCAACTCGGGCCGGCTTCCGACGCGGAACGGCGCGCTCGTCGTGCCGAGACCGCGCGACACGTACACCGACGTGTGCGGTGCTTTCACCAAACCCTTCAGGTATTTCTGCCCATAGTGGCTCGGGACGAACGGCGCGCCGCCGGCCGGGACCACCACCTGTCCGCCGCGCGTGTGGCCGCTCAGCATCAGACCCACGCGTGGGTCGCGCATCTTTTCCGCTACATCTGGGTTGTGGCTCACGAGCAGGCACGCGTCATTTTCGCCTGCGTCCCCAACCGCACCTGTTATGTCCACCTTGCCCATCCACAAATCGTCCACACCCGCCAGACGGAACCGGCTTCCACCGCGTTCGAGCCACACGCCGCGGTTCGTTAGCTCGCCGATCTTCGCGGCAGCGAAGCCGTCGCGCGTCTCGGACAGCCCGTGCCAGTAGTCGTGGTTCCCGAGGACGCCGTACACGCCAAGAGGCGCCTTCAACCCGGCCATTGCGTCGAAGCACGGGCGGATGTATTTGCTCTCTTTCAACGAGTAGTCGCCGCCCAACACAATCAGATCGGGGCACAACGCGAGCGTGGTTCGTACCACCGCGTTCACGTAATCGAGTGAAGTAAATGGCCCGTGGTGGATGTCGGTGAGGAACGCGACCGTCGTGCCCTCGAACGCCTTCGGCAGATTCGGGAGGACGAGCGCGGGGCGTGTAATCTGCACCCATCCCGACTCGAACAGACCATACGCCGCGCCCCCGGTGGTTCCGGTAACGAGCGAGGCGAGTGCGGCTTTCAGGAAGACCCGACGGTTCATTTCCGACGCTCGGTGGTGAAGGGATCACGTCCGTACGTCATAAAAGAGTAGGGGGAACAGGGGGCGAGAAGCTAGTGCGGATTTCGCGGGATGCAAGGAAAGTGGGTAGGAATTGCCGAAATGGTTTGCGCGAAATCGGGAGTGTTAAGAAAAGTTAGCGAGCAGCACGAGCAAGGGAAAAAGTTCCGCCGCTTGTGGCTTAGCGGGTTTGTCGCGAAGCCACAAGCGGCGGGGGGTGTAGTCGGGGCGGCGGGATTTGAACCCACGGCCTCCTGCTCCCAAGGCAGGCGCGCTAGCCGGACTGCGCTACGCCCCGATGTGATGTGTGGGCCACCGAGCGACCCACCTACTCATGCTACGCTCTCGGACACGTTTGCGGTAGGGCAGGTTCACTTTGCGAGTTCAAACGACTTGATAAAGGCGTCCGCGTCAGGTCCGGACACGAGTTCCTTCGACCCGACCACGAACACCTGGTACAGCCGGTTGTCCACGAGGATGAGCATGATCCGCAGGTGCATTTCTTCCTTCTCGGCGAGGATGTCGCGCGCCGGGTACTCCTTGCCGTTGGCCAGGACCTTTGCCTCACCGGACTTGGTGATCTTCGCCTTGAAGTTATCCTCCAGTCCCTTCTGACCGCCCGCGAGCAGTTGGGCCGCCGGTGCCGCTTTTACCACGTCTGGGGTCACGTCCGAGTAGATCACCGCGTACCCGCCTTTACCCTTCTCAACGATCGTGATGTAAAGGTCCAGCCCGCCGGCCTTCTGCGAGATCGTCTTCGGCTTCTCCTCGCCGGGGAACTTCGCGGAGTACTTGCCTTCCTTTGACTCGAACTTCGTGTCGGCCGCAGTTAGAGTGGCGCTGAACACCACCAGCACGGCCACGGTGAGAATCGTCCGCATGGCTACTCCTTAAGTGGGAGTGTGAGGGAGTGCGCGTGTGAAGAAAAGAGACAAACCGGGCCGGTATTCTGCGTTTCACTCACACTCACACCCACACTGCTCCTGTTATTTGGTCAGTTCCAGCGACTCCACGAAAGCGGTCGCGTCCTTGCTCGACACGAAGTCCGCCGTTCCGATGACCGCGACCTGATAAAGTCGGTTGTCGCGGAGGACCGCCCGGAACTTTATCCGCTGTTTTCCTTTGTCTCTGTTTACGACTCCTTCGCGGGCGGGCAACTTGTCCGGCCCGAACTCGAACTCCTTTTCCCTGACGATTTCGCCATTACTCCCTTTCAAGCCGTTCCGAACGCCGTCGAACAGCGTCTTGCTGTTCTCGGCCTTTGTCGCCACCACAGGGTAATCGGTGAAGCTCACCAGAAACACGTTTCCATCAGCTGTGGCGTAGGTCGCGACGGTCACCTGAAGGTCGCCGATCGCGCTCTTCGCGGTCGGTGTCGTGACCTTCGGCTTGCCGGGAAACCGCGCCACGTACCGGCCGTCCGAGGAGGTGTACGTCTCGGTCTTGGGTTGCGCGGCAAGCGCTCCCGCAAAGAACACGAACGCCAGTCCTGGAACAACCGCACGCATACCGCCCCCGGTTACTTGGTGATCTCGAACGAGCTAATGAACTTGTCTGCGGAAGCCGAAGTCACGATCTCCTTCGACCCCTGAACCATCACCTGGTAGAGTCGCCTGCCGGCGATGACTATTCTATTGCGGATGAAGCCGGTCGGTGTTTCGATCAGTACGTCGCGTCCTGGGAACTTCTCGTCGCCCAGCGCGACAGTGATCTCCTTGTCGTTGAGCACCTTCCCGTTCTCGCCCTTGTTCCCGTCGCGAACCTTTTCGAGACGCGGCCCGGCGGGCTTCTTCGCGACCTCGTCCGAGGCGTCGACGTAGCTCACCAGAAACGTGATGTCGCCTTTGAGTTCCACCGAGTCGAGCGTGAGCTTCAGCGTGTCCTTGCCGGCCTGGATGTCGGTCGTCTCGGTGTTCACCGGGCCGGGGAACAGCACCTTGTACTTGCCGTCGGCCGAGGCGTGTTGCTTGAAGTCCTGCCCTCTGGCAACGAGCGAAGTTGTTGCGAGAATCGCGATCAGCGCGAACGTCCGTGCCCGCATGGGGTAGCCTCCGTGGGAACTGAAAGGGCGCAGGGTAGTCGATTTGGTGGCTGGGGAGCAAGAGGGAGAGGGAAAGCAAAAACCCAGCGACTGCAGTCGCTGGGTTTGGAGGTAGTCGGCGGGGTTGTGTTGGTTGTCACTTCTGCAAGGCTTGAATGATGCGCTCGAAGTCGTCGTTCGACTCGAACCCGAGCACGATCTGGCCCTTGTCCTTCGCTTTCACCTTGATCTCGATTCGCACCGCCAACCTTTGGCGCAGGTCGTCTTCCAGTCCCTTCACGTGTGCCGTCTTTTCCGCCGGTTCCTTCTTTGCGGCCGGCTCCTCGATTGGTTCCGCCCCGGCGGCCGCGAGTTTGTGCTGCTTCACCAGCAATTCCAGCGCGTGAACCGAGTAGTTCTTCAGGATCGCGTCTTTCGCGAACGCGAGTTGCTCCTCAAGGTCCGGGACGCCTTTCAGCACCTTCGCGTGCCCCATCGTGAGTTGCCCGTTACGCACTGCGGCCTGCACGTCGGTGTGGAGGTGCAGGAGACCAAGAAGGTTGCTCACCGTGGAGCGATCGAGACCCAGACGCGAACCGATTTTGTCCTGCGTCAGGCCGAACCGGTCCATGTACTCCTTGAACCCCGTCGCCTTTTCGATCGGGTTCAGGTCGCTACGCTGGATGTTCTCGACAAGTGCTGCCTCGCAAACCTGCTGGTCGTCGAACGTGACAACGTGAACGGGTACCTCCGCGAGTCCGGCTTCCTTCGCCGCACGGAGCCGGCGTTCCCCAGCGATGAGTTGGTAGCCATCGGCTACCTGACGCACCACGAGCGGTTGCAGGATGCCGTGGTTTTTCACGCTCGCGGTGAGCGAGGCGAGTTCGTCGCCGTCGAACTGTTTTCGCGGCTGGTAGGGGTTGAACGCGATCTGTCCGATCGCGAGCCGGCAGACAGTCGCGTCTTCGGCGTCAGGGATCAACAGATCCCCGAGAAGGGCATTCAGCCCGCGGGCGAGACGCGGCGGGGCTTTGGCGGTCGCTTCCATGCGAAAGTCTCCGAGTGCGAACAACTTGTCCAGGTTCATAGCAATCTCTGCGGCTGTGAGAAGTGGAATCGGGGACGTGATCGGTGAGGTGCTTGGGGGTACGTTCCACGTGGAACGTTGATGGATGTGAGAATGACCATCGCGGACGGCGGATTCGGCATTTCCAGCACCGTTCCACGTGGAACGTTAGGCGAATTCAGCTCAGCCCAGCGGACCGTTCCACGTGGAACGTTAGGCGAATTCCGCTCGGCCCAGCGGACCGTTCCACGTGGAACATTCTGCGTGACTGACCTGAGTGCGCAACGTAACAAAATGGATTTTGACATCGCGTCAAGAAAGTGGCCTTGTCGGTTGCGAGAAAACTGAATTACCATCCGCCCCGTTGGGCCAACGGACCGGAACCCGAAGGCCAAACACGACGCGACAACGGACCGGAACCCGAAAGCGCGTCGTTCGGGTCAGTAATGACCCAACCGGAGAAGAGGTGTCGAGATTGGCTCCCCGCCGCGCGGCTCGCTCGCGCAGGGACATTCGTCCGAGGCGGAAGCAACGCTCACACCAACCGGTACGCGCGAACGTTGGCTGACGACGATGGGGAGGAATCCCATCGCTCGCGAGGCGTCGTTCGCACACCTTTCCAACCGCTGGTTGACCAGGAGCGTTGCGCATGGATGCGACTCGTGGACCGATTTTGTTTCGTTGCGACGGCACCCGGGAGCACGGCTGGGAGCCGTTCTACCAGTGTCTGTCGCTGGCAGCGGCCCTTCAGCGTCGCCGCCGGGGAACGCATTTTCTCAGCTACCTCGACCCGCTCTCGCTGGCGACGGTCATCAACCGGGGCAACAACGACTGGGTGCCCGCGGAGCAGCGCATCGGGGACGACGGCGACCTCGAAGCCACCATCGCCCAGGTGCGGAAGAAGAACGCCGCGGCGGTCGTGGTCGCGGGCGAAGGCTACTCCGCCGACTACCTTCGCGAATTGAAAAAGACCGGCGCGCTGGTGATGGCGTTCGACTCCACCGCGGATATCCGCTTCCCGGCTGATCTCGTGGTGAACCCCGGACTGTACCCGGCGCGGAAGGCGTATCGCGTCGAGCCTGGATGTCAGATCCTGCTCGGCCACCGCTACGCACTGTGTCGCGGGGTGTTTCGCCGGCAGCGCACGATTCGCGCGACCGAGCCGCCGATGCCGTTCCGCGCGCTGGTCGCGATGGGTGACGACGATCTCGGCGGCGAAGCGCTGCTCCGCACCGAGCAACTCCTGCAGATGCCGAAGGTCGCGAAGATCACGATCACGGCCCGCACGCACCACCCACGCTACGACGACTTGCTGGCGCTGGCCGACGAGAACAGCACGAAGGTCGAGATCGTGACCGAGACGAAGGAACTGATGACGCGCCTGGTCCGCGCTCACTTCGCGCTGACGTGCGGCGATGGCTGGTCCCCGGAGTTGTGCGTGGTGGGGATCCCGCAACTGATTCTGACCCAGACAAAGCGCCACGCGGGGAACGCGAAGAAGCTCGACGAGGATGGCGTTGCGACCTACCTGGGCAATGCGGCGGACGTGACCTTCGACCAGTTGCGCGAGGCGGTCGATCTGCTTCACGACGACCCGATGGAACGCAAGGGCATGACACGCTGTGCGCGGAACACGTTCGACGGCCGCGGCCCGGACCGCATCGTGAACGGGTTAGAGATTATGCTCCACAGCCCCGTGCGGAAGCGGGCCGCGTCGTTCGCGCCGAACCACGGACTGAAGATCGCGGCGTAACGTTTGGCCGCTTGCGGCTTCGCGAACTCGCGAAGCCGCAAGCGACTCCTTGCTTCGCACATCCCCTCTCCTCGACCCTTCTGGTATCCTCATAACCACCCTTGTGAGGAGACCGCAACCATGTCCAAAGACGACGTTGCCGACGCGCTCGATGAGATCGGAACCCTTCTCGAACTGAAGGGCGAGAACTCGTTCCGCACCAACGCGTACCACAACGCGGCCCGGCTCGTTCAGCAACTCCCCGGTGATCTGAAGCAAATGGTCGCCGACGGGAAACTATCCGAAGTTCGCGGTATCGGCGAAGCGCTCACCGAGAAGATCACCACGCTCGTCACCACGGGAAAGCTCCCCTACCTCGAAGACCTGCGGGCCTCCATTCCCGAAGGTCTCGTGAAGATGCTCCGCCTTCCGGGGATGGGGCCTAAGAAGGTGAAGGCGCTTCACGACCTGCTCCAGATCGACACCATCGAGAAACTGAAGGCCGCGTGCGAGTCTGGCGAAGTCGCGAAGCAGAAAGGCTTTGGCGCGAAGACCCAGGCGAAGATCCTCGAAGGGATTGTCTACATCGACAAGATCGGAAATCGCGTTCGGATCGACCTTGCGCTTCCTCTGGGGCTGGCACTGCTCGAACAGATTCGCGGCTTTCCCGGCGTGATCCGCTCCGAACTGTGCGGCAGCCTGCGCCGCCGTAAGGAGACGACCGGCGACCTCGACATTCTCGCGAGCAGCACCAACGCGCAGCCCATCATGGATGCGTTCGTGAAGTTGCCCGAAGTGGTGCAGGTGTTGGGGCAGGGGCCGACCAAATCGAGCGTGCTCGCGGCGCTGCACGTTCACGGGACAAAGGTCACGATGCAAGCCGATCTGCGCGTGGTCGAAGACGGGCAATACCCGTTTGCACTGCTCTATTTCACAGGCAGCAAGGAACACAACATCCGAATGCGGCAGCGCGCGATCAACCGCGACCTCACGCTCAACGAGTACGCGCTCGCGAACGAGGCGAAATCGGTGCCGTGCAAGACGGAAGAAGACATCTTCGCGGCGCTCGACTTGCCCTTCATCCCGCCCGAACTGCGCGAAGACACAGGAGAGATCGAAGCTGGCGAGTTGAAGAAACTCCCCGCGCTGGTAGCCGATTCCGACATTCGCGGCGTGTTTCACAACCACACGACCGCCAGCGATGGCACCGCCTCCCTGGAAGAGATGGCGCTCGCGTGCACGCATCTCGGTTGGGAGTACTTCGGGGTGGCGGATCACTCGCAGTCGCTGACCATCGCACGAGGCCTGCCGCCGGGCGCGGTGCGGAAGCAATGGGCGGAGATTGATCGGGTGAACGCGAAGTTAACCGGTGTCCGCATCATCAAGGGCAGCGAGGTAGACATCCTCGAAGACGGTTCGCTCGACTACAACGACGAACTGCTTGAAGGCTTCGATTACGTGGTGGCGAGCGTTCACTCGCTGTTCGGAATGGCCGAAGCCGACATGACGGCTCGCGTGTGCAAGGCGCTCGCGCACCCCGCGGTGACGATGCTCGGCCACGCGACCGGGCGCCTCCTCTTGAAACGCGAGGGCTACAAGATCAACCTCGACGAAGTGCTGAAGGTCGCCGCGAAGCACGGCAAGATGATCGAGATCAACGCGCAACCGTCGCGACTCGATCTCGACTGGAAGTACGTGAAGCAGGCGAAGACGATGGGCATTCCGATCGTCATCAACCCGGACGCGCACAGCACCGGCGAGTTGGGGCTGTACACGTTCGGTGTTCAGGTGGCGCGCCGCGGGTGGCTGACGAAGGACGACGTGTTCAACACGCGCGGCTTGGCCGAAGTGACGAAGGAACTCGCGCGGCGCAAACAGAAGGCGTGAGCAGTCCTCACTTCGCGCGGTACTTTGGGTGCGCGTCGAGGTAGGCTTTCACGCGGTCCAGGCGGTTCACGGCGTCTGCGAAGAACGCCACCGCCGACACAAGCTTCTCGTCTGGTTCGGCACAACTGAACCGCAAGAACCCTTGACCGGCGGCGCCGAAGCACTCACCGCCCAAGCACGCTACGCCGCGAGCGGCGTCTGCGCCTTCCAAGAGGTACATCGCGAGGCCGTGCGAGGTGATGCCCAGTCGCGCGCAAATCGGGCTGACGTTTGGGAACACATAGAACGTGCCCTCTGGCATCAGCACGGTTACGTCGGGCACCTTTCGCAACTCGCTCACGAGCAACTCAACCTTCTTGTGGAACTTCGCCATCACCGCGTCGCGCTCCGCGGCGTCGTGTTCCAGTGCGGCTTTGCCCGCCATCTGCACGATTGGCGGCACGCACGAGAGCGACGTGTTGATCATCTTGCCCACGATCTGCGCCACCGATGGTGCCGCGATCATGTACCCGCAGCGCCACCCGCTCATGCTGTAACTTTTCGAGAACGTGTACGCGCCCACGCACTGCTCCATCATTCCTGGTTCGGCCAGGATGCTGTGGTGCTTACCGTTCCAGATCATGTGGCAGTACGGCTCGTCGCTGAACACTGCGACGTTCGTTCCGCGGACGATGTTCGCGATGGCTTTCAGGTCGGCTTGAGTTGCGACGCCGCCGGTGGGGTTGTGCGGGAAGTTGAGGAACATCGCGCGGGCACGCGGTTCCGTCTTCACGAACTTCTCGATCGCGCCGATGTCCGGGCGGAACTGGTTCTCTTGCTTCAAGGGAACGTACACCGGGCGCGCCCCGCGCCGCAGGATGTTCGGCTCGAACGTCGGGAACGCCGGCTGGAACACCAACACCGCGTCGCCCGGTTCGAGGAACGCTTCGCAGAAGTACGTCTCGAACACCTTCGCACCAGGCCCGACCACCACGTTGTCCACGGTCGCGGGGATGTTGAACTCCGCGTTCACGGTTTTTGCGATCGTCTCGCGGAACTCCGGCAGGCCCATTGAAGGGCAGTAGCGGGTGAGGCCGGCGTCGATGGCTGCGTGCGCCGCCTGGATCGCGCTCGTGGTAGTCGGAAACGGGGAGTCGCCAATCTGGAGCGCGATCACGTCCTTCCCGCCGGTCATGAGTTGACGCGCGACCGCGAGCACGTCGAACGCGGTCTCGGCCGTCAACCCGCTGGCGAACGAGGAAAGGGCGGGAACGCTGGTACTCATGGGGTGCGGCTCAATTTGGGTAGGAGAGGGATGCACTCATCAAACGAACGCCGCCCGTAGATGGCTACGGGCGGCGTTCGGGATTGCCGGGCGAGGAGGCAGCGAAGAAACTTCGCGGGTGTCGCCGGTTATTTCTTGCCGGGGAACCGCATCAACTCGCGACCCGATGCGACATCGTAAACGACCACGCCCCCGTCGGCGCCGACGACCGCGGCCGTCTTGCCGTCGGTGGACAGCTTCAGGCTCGACGCGGTGGGCGCAGGTGCGCGGTCCCCGATCACGATCATCCGAGGCGTGGGCTTGAACTCGATCGTCGGCGGGGCCGGGTTGCTGCCGGGCGGAGTCAACACTTCGACCTTCCACGGGGTGCGGGGTGCCGGGACGACCGCGACCGGCGGGGTTACCTTGGCGAGCCGTTCAAGGAGTTCCGCAGCCAGTGCGGCGATCTTCGGATCCGAGTGCCGAACGAGTCCGCGAAGCGCGCTGGTCGCGTCCGCTGGCGAAGCGGGCACAACCCAAGTCGGGCGAACCGGCGCGGGTGTCGGCGGGGCAGGGACGGGCCTCGGAGTTTCGGGCCGGGTGGCCTTTTTCAGTTCCTGCTCGCGGAGTTCCTGGACGAGCTTCTGGAGTTTCTCTTCGAGCGCCTTCAATTCCGCATCACTCGGCGTTGTTTTCGGTGACGATTTCGGCGGCGCGGGCTGGGCGAGGACGGGTGTGAGGCCGATGACGCTGGCAACCAGCGCTGCGGCCAGACGGAGCGAGGTGCTCATGCTGACAACCTGTTGTGGGAGGGCGACCGATTCACGGTTGGAGGACAGTTCGGCGCAACGTCCCAAAATGACAAATTACGCCCATTTAGGGAAGACGAACTATCCGTGCCAGTTTAACAGTTGGTCGTGTGAATTTGTGTGGAGGAGCAGCGACCGCGTTGGGAGAGGGCCGAGCCAACCGCAGCGCGAGCCGGGTCTGTGCCCGGCTCGCGCTTGTGCTTTGCGTTACTGCTTCGCGCTGATGGCCTTCGCCAGCGGGTTGATGATCTGCGGCACGACGTAGGTGCTGACCAGTTCGTCGAGTACGCGGCGCTGGTTGTGGTAGCTCTCCGCAAACGTCTTGTACGGCTGCTTCCCCCAGAACTGCCGCACCGTGAAGTACACCGTCACCGGTGACTCCGGGAACGTGTTCGTGCGCACCTGATACGCGTTCGTGCGAGTCTCGATACTCAGCCGCGCTTGAAGCTGGCAGGCGTCGTCGAGCGCAAGCATCATCGTCGGCTGGTAGTGCAGGACGCGGGCCGCGGGCACCGCAATGAGCGACTCCAGCGGCGTACCGCTCGTGAGTGCTTCGGCGACCACTTCGTCGTGGTTTCCCTGATAGAGGAAGTCGAAATAGTACAGCACGTCCATCGACTCGGTTTGCAATGTGCCCAGGTCGAGGTGCGCCGCAGCCATGTCGAGGACGCGCTCGTTGTGAACGTCGGCGTCATCGAGCGTGGGCGGGTTGACGTATCCCGAACTCAGACGGCGGTGGTCGAGTGAGGTCCACCGGTAACTGCCGGGCTCGCGGTCTTCTTCGAGCATGTATTCGGTGTCGCTGCGCTTCTCGAACTCGGTCATCTTCGGGGCCACCTTCTGAATGGCCTCGAAGAAGTGGAGCACGGTTTCGCGCCCGGACGGCATTTCGAGCTTGCCGTGGACGTAGGTCGAGACGCCGAAGTCGTCGCACAGCGAAGCGTAAGAGTTCATCTCCGATTCCTCTCGTCTGGGTCGGCGCGCGCGGAGAGGCGCCCGTCACGGAACAGCACGCGACCGACTTGAAGGGACTGCTCTATTGTTCGACGGGGACTGTCCGGTTGCAAGCCCGGTAAGCGAGCCAGTCTGCGCCGAACATGTTGGTGAGGGAATCTGAAGTGACGTAGAGGGGGGAGTTTCAGACCGCAGCTGTTAGAAGACTCCCGGCGTCTGTCGGTTTGATCTGTTTAAGAGTGGTGAAGTACACCTGCTCGTACTCCGATAGCCCCCGGGTGGATCGCCCCGCTCGACCGGACAATTCCCTTCGAAGCCTTACAAGTAGCACGTTCGTCACTGGTGTTGCTTTGTCCCCCATCAGACCCAATTCCTCGAGTCCAACGGTGTGAAATCATAACAAGGGAACGACCGCGACAGAAAGGAAAGTTTTTGTGCTTTCGCTCGTATCAATGGCGTCGGCCGCTCTCGCGCCGCGGCGGATGCCACGATACGAGAACGGCCGGGTGTTCGCAATGACCGGGTTGAGTTACGCGGCGAGGCGGAGTTTCGCGACCGGCACCGGCACCTTCAGCGTGTTCTTGAGCACCCAGCGGCCCGCGTCCGGGGCACCGCTCCACTGCTGGAGCTGGATTGTGGTGACGTGTTCGCGTTCTTCCTCGTCGAGCACTTCGGCGAACGCTTCGACGTACTGCTGGCGAACCTGAGTGGACGAGCGGCCGACGAAGACGAGTGCGTCCCCGCGATCATCGAAGATCGCGACCGCGCGCCAGCCCTGCGCCTTGGATTCGGTGGTAACGAGCATTGGTGTGACCCTCCCTGGCCTTGAGTGATGGGGCGTCGCTGATCCATCGAGCGACGTGGGGATAGGTTGCCGATTTCGGCCGCGAAGGTCAAGAAAAAACCGCGCGGGCTGTAAAGATTGCCTCAAGTCCCTGGCCACGACAGACGATGCGCAGCGTGAAATGTTGGTGCCTACCAAGCAATGAGAATGTTTAGCGTCGGCCCCAGCGGGGCCGTCGTCCGAAAGACGGCCCCGCTGGGGCCGACGCTAAACTGCGATTCACTGGGGATGCTGGGATTCGAGTAGCGGGCGTCCGTTCATCTGCTGCTCGTTCAGAGCGGCGATGGCGGCCTGGGCTTCGGTATCGTTGGCCATTTCGACGAACCCGAACCCGCGCGAACGCCTGGTTTCGCGGTCCATCACGATCGGGGTACGGGTCACCGTGCCGAACTGTTGGAACATTGCGGACAGTTCGTCGTCCGTCGTGGACCAGGGTAAGTTGCCGACGTAGATGTTCGTAGCCATGCGGAACCGAGGCCACCATGCGCCCGTGTCGGCACGCTCCCCGGCCCCACCCAAACACAGAGCGGGTACACGCCGCGAGAGAGCCGAGCACGCAATCATCCCGGCGAGACCGGAATAATCGTCACACGATAATCCGCGCGAACGAGGCCGCAAGAAGTTGTACTCGCGAGTGACGAGTAAAGGCAGAAGACCAGAAGCGAAACCGCCTCCGTTCTTCTGCCTTTGCTCGTCACTCGCGACTGCTTCAGTCCACAACAGCGAGTAGATCGTCTTCGGTCACGATGAGGTATTCTTTGCCGTCGATGGTTACTTCGCTGCCAGCGTAACTCGTGAAAAGAACGCGGTCGCCGACCTTTACCTGGAACGGGGCACGCTTACCGTTGTCGAGCGCCTTGCCGTCGCCGATCGCGAGCACCTTGCCTTGTTTCGGCTTCTCTTTGGCGCTGTCGGGCAGGATGATGCCGCCCACCGTTTTGTCGTCGGCCTCGAGCCGCTCGACCACGATCTTGTCGTTCAGCGGGACGATCTTCAATGCCGCCATCGGGAAATCTCCTGTTGAGTGGTCATCGGTCATTCGTCATTCGTCATTCGTCATTCGCCGGTGGGCGCGGCCCATCGACTTTGTCTTGCGGGTTCGGGCGCGGGCCGTACACCTTCGCGAGCGCCCGTTCCAAGGTGTGTAATACGACGTTCCCGTTCACCGGCTTCGGAATCACGCTGTATACCTGCGCCGCGAACGCCTGACGGATCAACTCGTTGTTCGCGTCGGCGGTCATCAGCACGGCTGGCAGGATGCGGTCGAGCGTCTGGCGGATCACCGCGAACGCTTCCAATCCCGTGAGCCGCGGCATGTGCATGTCGAACAGGACAAGGTGAACGAGGTCCACCTGCACCAGTTCGACGGCCTCACCGCCGTCGGCGGCCAAGACGGTGCGGAACCCGCGAGCCGCAAGCATCTCGCCCAGCGCTTCGCGCGCGCCGCGATCGTCGTCGGCAATGAGGATCGAGAACCGCGGCGGGTTGTTCGCGGGTCCGGTCTTCGTCGGTTCGCCGCCATCGGGGCGAAGGTCGTTACGCGTCGCGGAAGTCATTGTTGTTACCTCCCCGGACGCGCAAGAGACGGCAAAAACCGGTCTGACAGCGCCACGTGGAAGGAGCCTGGGAATTGAATCGGAGCAAACTGGGTGCCGAAGTCCGAGGAGAGGCGAGAAGTACGGCGCTAACTACTGTAAAATACATCAGATGCGAACATCGCGTCAAGCCAGCCTGTGCGTTTCCCCTGCCCACCTGCCTGACACGACTTCACTCTCTCTGACACGATGACAGGGACAAACGGGAGAATTGACCATCGGAGCCGGGTCGATGAACAGGCTTCACAATCGCACGCGATACAAAACGGGACACCGTGGCGGAAAAGCAGTGGTATCTGTCGCGCAATGGGCAGGTGTTTGGGCCAGTGCTCGCTCCGCGAGAACCGCCGAAGATGATGCACAGACAGGAATGTCGGTGCCACAAAACCAAGAACGTTGCGGCTACTTCTTCCCCAACCGGTCCGGGTTGAAGTCCGCGTCGGTGAGTTTCGCTGGCGACTTCACCTTCTCGAATAGATAGTATTCCGCTTCCTTGCCGGTCGCGTCGGTTGCGACGACCAACACCGGTAACCCATATGACGGCGACTTCTCGTTCGGGTCGAAGAAGAACGTGCGGCTCCCGCCTTTGGGGAACAGCGGGTCGTCCTCGACGCGAAGGTTATGCGTGATGGCCACGAGCGGGTACGGGTACTCGTCGCGTTTCACCGGCCCGTGAAACGTGAGTGTGTCGGACGGGAGTTTCCCCGCCTCGATCTTCGCGAGCATGTCCGCGAGTTTCGCGAGGTTCTTCCCGAATCCGGCGTCGCGGATGCTGTGCCGGGCTTTCTCCTTCACACGCGGATCGTCGGGCGAAAGGGCAGGCAGAACGGTCCCGGCCCGGATCAACTTGGCGTCACCTTGGCCGAGCGCGAGGTGCAACTTGTCGCCGTGCTTGCCGGGGCTGTAGATCATTTCGCGACCCTTGCCGTTCTCGCCGGTCGTTCGCGTATACACGCTCATCGGTTCCTTGCGGAACTGGAATAGCACAACCTCGTTGGTTGCCGTGCCTTGCGGGCTGATCTCTCGCCGCGTGAGTGTGCCCTCGAACGTGTCCAGAGCTTTCCACGCAGCGCTCGCGACCGCGAGAACCGCCTTCAGTTCGGCAAGGCTCTTTGCGATAAGTGCTTCGGTGTTGGGCGTCTTTGGCACGAACGGCGAGGGTAACTTCGGCTCGGGGAACCGCTTGCGGAACGGCGGAAACGTGTTTTGGTCCGCGTCGATTTCCGGCGGGGACGCCGTGCCATCGGTACGTGGCGGAATGAGCGGGCGCTCGTCCGATGGAGTCGGTCGCGGATCGGCGGAAGCGATTCCCAGCGGTGACTGATTTCCGAGAGGTTTGGGTGGTGTGATCGCGCCGGAGGGTGGCGCCGGCTCCTTCATGGACTTCCCGAACGGCCCTTGCGCGCGTGTGTGGTCGCGTGTACATCCTGCAAGCAGAACGACGAGCGAACAGAACGCGAGGGAACGGATCATTGGTGTGCGTCCGTGCGGGACCAAGGCGACTTTCATCTGGCACGATACTGCAACCGCGTGTCCGGCGGCAAGGTGAACCGCCTTTGGCGGAGTGGAAAGTGGAAAGGAGGAAAGGTACAACCGCCAAGGCCGGGAATTGAAGCCTTGGAACCGAGAAGACTTTCGCGTAGTCAACACAGCCCGAGGCGTTCCATTGCGAGTGGGGAGTAGCAATGGAAGAGTTCTTCGCCCGCGGCGACGGTGCGCAGGGTTCGCAAGAACACCCGCTCGCCGCGCACTTCGCGCACCATGTTTGGCTCGTCGGAGTGGTTCACCATCCCGCCGAAGCCGAGCGGCACCAGAAGCCACTTCTCCCCGACGACGAACTTGTGATGGTCGGCGAAGTGCGAACAGCGGTCGGTCGCGGAATCGCGCTCGACCAGTACGCCGATGATCTCCAGTTCCGCACCGGTCGGCAGATCGACGCGAGCGAACACGCCCTGTCCCGCGCCCGCGGTGGTCGAGGGCCGCAACTCGAATCGCGAGTCCGTCTCGGCTCCTCCCGATGTCACAGTCGCCTCACTTCACCCACGGGGCGATGCGCTGCCACACCGCCCACAGTTTCGCGGTCAGTGCGCCGGCTTCGCCCGCGACGCCCGCCGCCACGCGGCGGTACGCCCGCGCCGCGCCCGCGGGCACGTCCTTCGCGGCACACGCGTCCGCCGCCACACGCAGCGTCTCCTTCGCTTCCTTGAACGCCGCCGCTTTGCCGTCGGGACCGGCCTGCTTCACCATCACCACCGCTTGCGCCATCGCCAGGATCAATCGCGTGCTGTCGGAAACGGTGACCGCGTCGATCTTCGCGGTGTGCGTGCTGGCTTCGTCCGGTTGGCCGCTGAGCGCCAGATCGAGCGCGAGCCACGCGCGGAAGTCCGCGAGCACGTCCTCGGGGCCGCCGAGTTTCACCGCGGCGCGGCACACGTCGGCCGCGCGTTCGTCCTGATCCAACAGCCGGAACGTCATCGCCAGCGGGCGCAGCATCCACGCTTCCACGTCGGGTCGGTCTCGCCAGTCGGCGAACCACGCGGACGCCATGCCGTGGTGCCCGGCCGCGACCAGCGCGGCGCCGGTCCGTGCCCAGGCGTCATCGTCGGCGCGAAGAATGTCGTAGTACTTCTGCACGGTGGCCTGCACCGGTTTGCTGGCCGCGGCCAGCGCCCAGAGGTAGGCCAGCACCACCTCACGCCCGGCTTCTGGGTTTCGCGCGAGCAGGTCCGGGAGTCGCTCGGACACCGCGTCCGACGTGCCGGCCGCGACCGCGCGGTCGGCCCACAAGCCGGCCACGTCTGCGCTCGCGTCGTCCGCGAACGCGAGTTCCTTCAACTCGTCGGTGAGCTTCGCGCCCCAACCCTCGGCGTCGAACGCTTGCACAGCCTCGCGGAGCGTACCGCGAGTTACTTCTGGGTCGGACGCGAGTTCGCGGAAGCTCGACAACGCGGGTTCGATCGCGCCCTGCCGGCACGCGATCTGAACGTCGCGCAGACACACCAGCGGGCCGTCCGCGTGTTCCTGGAGGGTGCCAAGCGTGCGAGCCGCGGACGCCACGTCGCCCGCCGCGAGTTGTTCCGTGATGAGGTTCAACCCGGCCGCTTCCAAGGTCGGATCGAGATCGAATGCCTTCTGGAAGTCGGCCAGTGCGCCGCGCCGGTCCGTGACGCTGCGCCGAGCCTCGCCGCGATAGATGTACGCGAGCGGGTTGGTTGGTTCGAGCTTCACGAACTGTTCGCTCGCGTCGAGGCAGTCGCGTGGCCGACCGGTTGCGTCGTACCACGCGGCGAGTTGACGCCAGCCCAGGACGAAGTGCGGCTGTTCCGTGACGAGTTGCCGCATGATGGAGATGGCCCGCGCGCGGTCGCCGCGGCGCGCCTCGATCCACGCGGTGCGGCCACGCAGTTCGGCCGGAGGCGGGTCGCCGAGTTCCGCCGGTTTGCACGCGGCGAGCGCCTCGTCGTAGCGCCCCGCGAGCGCGAGTTGCTCGGCTTTACAGTCGTGGCCCGGCATGAACTTCGGGTACGCCTTGATGACCGCGTCGGCCGCGCGGAGCCGGTCGCCGGGGTCCGCGTTCTGGCCTTCCGACGAGTCGATCCAGAAGATCGGCGCCCACGGGTGGAATGGGCCGCCGCTCTGCCACGCTTCGCGCAACACGCGCTGTCCGCGGTCCTCCCAGCCGGCCACGCGGAGTTCGTTGAGCGCGGCCTGAATGGGAAACGCGGACGTGCCTGGGCCTTCGCACACTTCCGCGAAGGCGCGCGCCGCGGTTTCCGGGTCGTCCGTGTTGCACGCGAGCTGGATCTGCTTGATCGTGACCTCGGCCCCGCCCGCATGCTCTTGAAGTACCGCCAGCGCGACGCGTGCTTCGCGGAACTCCTCGTCCGCGAGACACGCATCGAAGAGGATCGCGGCGGCAGGCGAGTAGGTGGCACTGATCTTCAGCGCTTCACGCAGGTCGCTCTTGCCGCCAACGCGATCGCCTGTTTGAAGTTTTGCTTCGCCGCGCATGGTCCACCCTGTCGGATGGTGCGGCTGAAGTCGGACCAGTTCGGACGCGGCTTCGCGGTAGAACTCGGAACTGCCGGTCTCGTTGTACCAGTCGGCGAGTTGGTGCCAGCCCCACACATAAGCGGGATCGACGGAGACGAGCGCGCGCATGTGGTGGATCGCGGACGTGTAGTCGCCGCGCCGCGCCTGCACCCACGCTTCGCGCCCTTGCAAAATCATCGGCATGTCGTCAGCGAACTGCGGCGGCTGCGCGGCCTCGAGCGCGGCCTCGAATCGGCCCATCTCCGCGAGACGTTCGGACCGCAGGTCGTGTGCCTCTACGTTTTTCGGGTCCAGCGAGACGGCGCGGTCGAGTGCGGAAAGCACCTCGTCATTGTGTCGCGGGTGTTGCAGAATGCGCGCGAGCCGGAGCCACACACGTGGGTCGCCGGCCCGGTCGCGCGAAAGTTCGCGCGTCAGTTCGGCCGGCTCGTCGGGTTCGTCCAGTCGCTCGGCCCACATTTGAACCGCGTGCCACGCCCAATCGTATCCCGGTTCGAGTCGGACTGCAGTTTTCGCGCGCTCGATCGCCTCACGCGACCTGCCTTCTTCCCAGAGCCGTTCGGCCAGGAACCCATGCGAGAGCGCGTCGAGCGGGTTGCGTACCGTCGCACGTTCAAGCACGACGATGGCTTCTTCGCGCTGTTCGTTGTCGTCGAGCGCGTCGGCCAACTCGCGCGCGGCCAGGGACCAACCCGGCGACACCGCGACCGCTTGCCGCAGCGATTCAAGCCGGGCTTCGCCGTTGCCCATCGCGTGACAAATCTGCGCGAGATCAAGCCACAACTTGCCGAGTAGCGGGAAGCGGTTGGTTGCCTCGCGCGCGAGCGAATGCGCCTCTTCCAGGCGCCCTAGCCCGGTCAACTGCTGAACGACGACGGACCACGCCTGCCACAGGTCCGGACGGTCGTCGAGTATGTGTTCCAGCGTTTCGAGCAGCCGCGCGTGGTCGTCCGGGTCGCTGCCGGCGCCCTGGAAGACATGGTGCGAGGTGCCGACAAAGGCAACCAAACCTTCGCCGGTGTGCGGCTGCCGGCGCAGTTCGGTTTCCACGAACTCCAGCGCGTCGCGCTTCTCGCGGCGCCCGCGGCTGAGTTGCATCAGCTCCGCGATCAGCGGCTCCTGGTCGATGTTGCGTCGCAGCCCGTCGCGAATCGCGGTCAGTGCGTCGGCCGTGCGGTCGGCGCGCTTGTGAACCTGCGCCAGCACCGAGAAGTACCACAGGTGGTTTGGTTCGAGTTCGCCCGCGCGAAGCACATCGCGCAGCGCCTCGTCGGCGCGCTTGTGGTCGGCTAGCACGAGCGCGCGCTGCCGAAGTGCCCAGGCGTCGTTCGGGTGTTCGGCGAGCAAATCTTGAATCGCGCGGTCGGCGTCCGCGTCCGTATCGCCAGAAAGGAACTCGGCGTGGAGCTTGAGCAGCGGGTAGTAGTGCGGGAACCGCTGGCACGACTGCGCGAGGTGCGTGCGTGCCGCCGCCCGGCCGTCCGTGTCTGCGAGCAGAGCGGTGAGCGTGCGGTGCGATTCCATCGAGAGCGGTTCGAGTTTGATCGCTTCGAGGTAGTGCGCGCCGGCGGTTGCCACGTCAGGTTTGGTGCGCGAGACCCGTGCCGCGGCCTTGTGCCACGCGACCGGTTGAACGAGTGGCTTCGCAGCGGTGAGGTCGACGTCGGCCTCCGTGAACCGGTCCGCGGAGGCGTGACACTCCGCGCGGAAGAGGAGTAACTCGCCGAGCGACTGGGATCGCTCGGAAGAACCTTTTCCGCCAACCCCCTCCCCCAAGAAGGGTGGGGGGGAAGATTCCTGCAACTTGCGGATCGCCAGATTGACCGCGGTTGCGGCCTGTTGGGGTTCGTCGCGATCCATCAGCGCGTGGAACAGTGCGCGCGTCGCGGCCGGCACCGGCACCGCGGCGCGGCCGGATCGCTGCTGGAACAGCCTGAGCGCTTCTGGCACTTGTGCCGTGGCGCGGGCCGCGCGGAAGTAGGCGTCCGCGAACTGGTCTTCGCGCTCTTCGAGCGTGCAGGCGAACCGGTACAGTTCGGCGGCCTCGTCGAAGTGGCGTTCTTCCCACCACTGAGTTGCGAGCAGATAGTAACCCGCGGCGGCCGTTGGCCGGTCCTGCACCGAGCGGCGTAAGATGCGCGTTGCGTCCGCTTGTCGGTGTGGGAACGGAAGAATGGACTGCGCGAACGTCTGAGACACCATCGGCTCCGCGTCGAGGCGCGAGCCTTCGGTTTCGAGCAGCGCCTCGCGCTCCGTCATGCGGTTCAGTTCGCGTAGCACGTTCGCCTTCAAGAGCACCCACGTTGATTCGTGCGGGTTCTTCGCGAGCAGCGCGTCGTACAGTGCGAGGAGACGCAGCGGGTGCGCATCGTAGCGGCTCAGTGCGAGTTCGCCATAGAGGGTGAACTTGCTGTCGGTGAAGCGGTCTCGCATGATGCGAAGCGCGGCTTCGGCCGCGTCGCGGTCGTGCGCGAGCAGCGGTTTTTGTACCGCGTAGAGCGATTCGCGCGGGTCGGATTCCGCCAGTTCTGGCAGGCCGTCGAACGCACCCGCTTCCGATGCTGGCACGATCACGAGGCAGCGTGGGCCGAACGGCGCGAACCGCTTCACAAGCGAATCTACCGGCGCATCAACGGGCCTACGATCCGCGCCGTCGATGATGGAGAGGGAGCCGCGCATTGCGTCGGCGCCGACGCACAACCGCGGTTGCGAGAAACCGGCCTCAACGAGCGTGACAATAAAAGGCACGTTCCGCTCAATGAGCGCGACAGCGGCATCGCGCGAGAGCGTGAACTCGCGCGCGACCCAGCCTGCTTCTTCGGCGCGGCGGCGCTCGCCCGCGTCCGGCAAACCATCGGCGGGCGGAACGCCTTCGCTCATTCTCGGCAGTGGGTGGTTCCAGAACCGCGCGAGCAGTTCGTACACCGTGGGTGCCGCGGGCGCGGGCGGGAAGTCGAGCTTGATGATGTTTCTTGGGGTGGCAAGCAACCCCTCCCCAACCCCTCCTTTAAGAAGGGAGGGGCTTAAATCCGGCTCCCCCTCCCCTCTTAGGGGAGGGGGTTGGGGGGAGAGGTTCTCCAACCGCTCCGCGAAGCGGTCGTAGAACTCGTCCTTCACCTCGCGGGCGAAGCGCGCGGCGACAGTGGGTTCGCCCAGGAAGTACGCGGAGTCGGCGCGGCGTGCCGTCAGCCACTTCGCAACTTCCGGTTCGATCAGCGGCGACAGTTCCGCGTACCGGTCGAGCGTGCGCCGGGCGTCGGTGTAGTGGCCGAGGTCGGTCTGGAGTGCGGCGAGTTGCGCCACCACAAGACCGCTTTCCAGGTTGCGGTTCGCTTCCGTGAGGAAGTCCAGCGTCTCGCGGTCGCGGCCTTGACGCAACAGAAGGTGCGCGACGGACTGCACGCCGGGCCTGAACCACGGGTGAATCTCCAAAGAGCGGCGTGCGGCGGTCATCGCGTCGTCAAGTCGGTCGGCGAACTCGTACACGCTCGACCGCTCGATGCACGGCCACGGCCGATCCGGGGTGATCGCCTCGGCGCGGTTCAGGAGTCGTTCGGCGCGGTCGAAGTCGCGCAGCCGGGCAACGAGGAACGCGTTCAGCGCGATCCAGTCCGCGTGAAGTTCCGGTGGCGAGTCGGACCAGTCGGGGTGGTCCCGCATGAACCGCCACGTGGACAGCGGACCGAACCGCTCCAGGCGGTAGCGTGCGTGGTAGTAGATCGCTTCGGGGTACGCGGGCGTTGCGCGGAACGCGATCAGGTGCATCCGTCGGCCGAGTTTCGGCGCGGCAAGCTGGATCGCGAGCCGCCCACCGATGAGCCGCGCGGCCGTACCGGACCACTCCCGCAGCGGGCCGAGAGCGGTGGCCGCGTCGTAAGCCTGGCGGTAGCGCCCTTGCATGTACAGTTCGCGAACGCGGGTCAGGTCGGCGGGTGCGATTTCCATGCCGCGGATCCAGAAGAAAGAGAGAGGGAGAAGGGGAGACAAAACTCATCGACGCGACGACGCGAATGTGTCGTCTGGTCACCCTTTCACCCCTTCTCTTGTGATGCGTCTGCGAGCGGCGAGAGTTGGCTCACGATGTTTCCCATCTGGGCCAACTTCATGCCATAACGGTCGAGGAACTCAGCGAGTACGAACTCGTCAGTCAGTGCGTCGGGGTCGGCAGCGACCTTCTCGGTTACCTCGCGAATCAGGCCCAGGTACGCACGCTCCAGCGCGGGGAGTGTCTGTTTGCACGCGCCGCCGATGCCGGGGAACTCGTCAGCCCAGCGAGCGAGGAACGCCTTCCACCGGGTCGTGGTGTCCTGATTTGCGGCCTGTGCCTTGAGCAAGGACACCTGCTCCTGTTGCACCGCGATCAGTTGGCGCAGCAGGTCCGCGAGTTCGGTAGGTGCAGGGCTAGCCGGGATCGGGCCGGTCAGCAGCGGTGGCATCACGTAGACCGGGGCACTCATGAGCGCGCTCGCGGGGCGTTGGGGGATGGTGACGTGATTATACGGAGGAGGGGGTGAAAACGAGTAAGCCGCCCGGTGGGGGACCGGGCGGCTTACTTGGGGGATGGAGCAAACCGGATGCGGAGGCGGCGGTGTCTTGGGGGAACCGCCCGGCCTCTGTCGGGGTTCTGGGGGAGAACCGTATCGACAGATGAGACCGAAGCACGCTCCGTGCCAGAGTGCGCTGCGATACCGGAAAAAACACGCAACCTGATGCAAGACAAGCGGAAATAGCTTGCGCGATTTTCAAGGTGGCGCAGAAGCGGCTCAGGAACTGGAGACGCGTTTGCAATTTCTCGCGGTTGCGTTGCAACTCTTACCGGTAAGGAGAACCCTGCTCACGGTGCCAACGCGAACCGCCATTCGGGGACGTACGGCGGCATCGCTCCGACGGCGAAGGCGTCGGCGCCGAGGGAGTCGCGGAACTTCTGCAGGGCTGCGCGGCGCACCGTCACGTAGTAGAAGTCGCACTGCGCGTCGCGCACCGCGTCCCACTGGCGGTAGAACTGGTCGGTCTCCTGCATTGCCTCGTGGAACAGGTCGGCCCGATCCGGTTCAAAGACCTCACGCTGTTCGAGATGCTTGCGGAATGCCCGGTTGAACTTGATCAGTTCGTTCACCGTGCGGCGGTCCGGCAGGCGGTGGCAGTCAACGAGTTTGGGCGCGTTGGCCAGTTCGACGAACCGCGTTCGCAGCAGGTTCAGGTCTGGCTCGAAGTCGTCGCGCGAGGCCATCAGATACCGCTCCTCGCGTGGGTCCATGATCTCCCACGCAACGGCCGTCTTGTGGATCGCGTCGCGGACCTGTACCCAACGCTCCTCGGGAGGCGTTTGCTCCGGCGTGCCTACAGGCGCGGAAAGGAGCGTCGCGGCCAAGACCAGATCGGAAGCTGACATAGGAGCACCAAACTGAAGGTGCGTGCGTGGACGGAGCGGCGGTGCCGCGCGTGTGCACGTTGGTTGAAGAGAACCCGTGTTGCGACACCCAGAGTGTCGGGTCGGGGAGGTGCCGGCGGCTGACGTGGAGAGGGTCCGCTCCGTTGGTTCCGGTGCGGCTGTCAGCCCGGCCTCGGCGATCCGGCTTCGCACCGCGAACGCGCTTCAAGTAACTCGTGCCGGGTAAGCCCGGGCAATCAGCGGTTGGGGCTTCGCGGAGTGATGACGCGGATATAGCGGGTCATCAGAATCATGCAATACATTTTTGTTCCGGGGGTTGCCGGAGGCGGTTCGACATTATAGATAGCGTCGTTCGTTGATGGAATAATCGAACATTCCGCCTGCGGATTTGCCTTCCGCAAGCGGTTCTCTTTCTCACGAAGGACGCGGCGCACGCTCACTCGCCCACCGGTCGCGCATTTTTTGTGCCGTGTTTCGTACATTGCTCGCAACGAACCACAGTCTGAGGACACCTGGTGGCACGGTCATTAACAGGGAAGGTCGCGCTCGTTACCGGCGCGTCAAGCGGCATTGGCTGGGAACTGGCGAAGCAGCTCGCGACAGAAGGGTGCAAGGTCGGCGTCATTGCGCGTCGCGCCGAACCGCTCAACGAACTCGCGTCGCAAATCGCTACGACGGGTGGGCAGGCGTTCGCGGTGCCCACCGACGTCGGGCAGCGCGACCAAGTTGAAGGAGCGTTCGCAAGTGTGCGCGCGAGATTCGGCC
The DNA here is from genome assembly GCA_005772955.1 of Planctomycetia bacterium. Classification (GTDB taxonomy): domain Bacteria; phylum Planctomycetota; class Planctomycetia; order Gemmatales; family Gemmataceae; genus Gemmata. Next base: position 21,791 of record SXID01000056.1, on the reverse strand, counting down.
CGATCGATCTCGTGATCGCGAACGCGGGCGTTGGTCGGCCCACGCTTCGCGACCCGGTGAACATGGGCGATGTGGAAGACACGTTCCGCATCAATCTGATGGGTGTCGTTTACACCGTCTCCGCGGCGCTGCCGGAGATGCTCGCACGCAAGAGCGGCCACCTGGTCGCGGTGTCCAGTCTGGCCGCATACCGCGGGTTGCCGGCGGAGTCCGCGTACTGCGCGAGCAAGGCCGCCGTGAGCGTGTACATGGACGGACTTCGGATGCACCTTCGCGGCACCGGCGTGCGTGTCACCACTCTCTGCCCAGGTTTCATCAAGACCCCAATGACCGCGACGAACAAGTTCCACATGCCGCAGTTGATGGAGGTGGACTACGCCGCCCGCAAGATGATCCGCGCGATCAAGGCGGGCAAGAAGGTATATAACTTCCCGTGGCGGCTCCACATGCTCATCAAACTGAGCCGGTGGTTGCCTGACCGCGCGATGAACTGGGTGATGGGCGACTACGACGCCGAAGCCCAGCAAGCCGTCGCGGATCGGCAGAAGTAGCAATCCGAGTGGATGGGTTGCACGTCTTCATGATGTACCGGCAACGTGCCCGTACGAAACAACTTGAGGGAGAGGCCATGCGAATCGCGATTCTTGCGGCGGTGTTCCTGGCGGCTCCGGTTCTCGCGGCCGAGGACAAGCCGGTGGTGAAGGAGATTGCCACGAAAGACCTGAAGGTTACACCGGCTCGCGGCGGGAAGCCGATCGAACCCGCGACCATCGGCACAGCCGAAGAACTGGCCAAGTCGCCGGTGGTTGGTGGCGAAGCGGACGCAATCAAGAAGCAGATCGACTTCGCGAAGGAGAAGTTGCTGGTATTCGCGTGGGCCGGCAGTGGGCAGGACGCGGTTGCCGTTACCGGCGAGACGAAGGACGGCAAGCCCGTGGTGACCGTGGCGTTCACGCCCGGCCGCACTCGTGACCTGCGTCAGCACGTCAAACTGTTCGTGGTCCCGAAGGCCGCCGAAGTAACGGTAAAGGGAAAGTAAGCGCGTTCGCCCAACATCAAAGGCGTGTGGAGCGGTTCCGGTGGCGACAAACTCGCTGCCGCGCTGTCGAAGGACGGCAAGACCGCCGAACTCACCTACACAACCGGCTTCACTCGCCACGCGTCACTTCTTGATGTCCCACACTCGCACGGTGCCGTCGTGGTCGCCGGCGGCGAGGGTGGTGCCGTTCGGGGCGAACCGCACGACGTGGAACGGGCGCGGGCCGCGGTACGCGAACATTTCCTTGCCCGTCTCCGTGTCCCAAACTTTGACCCCGTCCGGGCCGGCGCTGGCGACCCACTCGCCGCCGTTCCCGAAGCTCACCGACCCCGCGTCGTAGTCGTGCGCCTTGATCGGTTGAAGTTGCCGCCCGTTGACGGCGTCCCAGACCCGCACGTACCCGTCCCACCCGGAACTCGCGATCTTCGACCCGTCTGGGCTGAACGTAACCGCGTACACTGCTCCCTTGTGTTCGGCCAGGTCCAGCGCCGGCACCGGGGCTTCAGGCGACCTGATTTCCGTGATCTTCTTCAGATCCCACACACGCACCTTGCCGTCCGAGCCGGCGCTCGCCAGATACCGGCCGTCCGGGCTGTACGCGAGCGCGTGAACCGTCCCGCGGTGGCTCAGTTGCACGAGCGGGATCTGGTTCACCCAATCCCAAATCTTGACCGTTGAGTTTCGGTTTCCGGTCGCGAGGAAGTTCCCGCACGGGCTGAACGTGGCCGTCTTGGTGGTGATCGCTTCCGGGAACGTGAGTTCCACACGGAGCGTCTTGAGGTTCCAGAAGGTGACGGCCGAGTCGTCGGACGCGGTCATCAGATACTTGCCGTCGGACGACACGTCCGCGGACCAGACGTTTCCGTTGTTCCGGTCCGGTTGTTCGAGCGACTTGGACACGGTCGCGGTCTTCAGATTCCAAATCTTGAGCGCGCCCGACTCCATGCCCACAACCAACTCGTCGTTGGGCAGGAAGGTGAGCGCCCACACTGCGCCAGGGTCGCCCCGCAGCACGACCTTCGGCTCGGGGCCGGGTTCCGCGGGCGCGATCACGATCGGTTGCGGCTCTGCGGGCGCGGGCTTGTTGGTATCCGCGAACACCCAAAGGAGGCCGATGATGATCGCGCCGAGAACCGCGCCGCCAGCCCACGGCCGGACGCGACAGCCGATCGCTTTCCAGCAGATCGGCTGTCGCGGCGCGCGGGTGGCCGTCGTGTGGGCCGCCGCGCACACTTCCGCGGGCACGTCGAGTGGCGAGAGCAGGCGCATCTCGACGAGTCCCGCGGCGAACACCTCCGCCACTTCCGACGCGGTCTGAAACCGGTCTGCCGGTTCCTTTTGCAATAGCTTGTCCACCGCGTCCGAGAGCCACTTTGGGATGTCGGGATTGGTGCGCACGAGCGGCATCTGCGTTTCGTCGGACACACGGCGCAGTACCGCGAGCGGTGTCTTCGCGTCGAACGGTGCGGTGCCGGTCGCGGCCTCGTAGAGCACCGTGCCGAGGCTGAACAGGTCGGCGCGAGCGGATACTTCTTCGCCGCGCGCCTGTTCCGGGGCCATGTACAGCGGCGATCCCGCGACGAACCCGATGCGCGTGAGTTTCACGTCCTCCACGGCGCGCGCCAACCCGAAGTCGGTGAGCTTCACGCGATCGAACGGCGATTCGAGCAGGATGTTCGCGGGCTTGATGTCGCGGTGAATTAGCCCGCCCGCGTGTGCCGCCGCGAGACCGGCCGCCGCCTGCATCCCGAGCCGCGCGACCTCGCTCGCGGTTATCTTCCCGGCACGCCGGATTCGCTGCTCGAGCGACTCGCCGTTGATGAGTTGCATCACCAGATACGGCAGGCCGGACGGTTCGTCCTCGTTCACCTGGTGGACCGCGACGAGGTTATCGTGTGTCACGGCGGCGGCGGCGCGTGCTTCGCGGCAGAACCGCTGCCGTGCGACTTCGTTGTTCGCGAGTTGCGGGTCGATGACCTTGATGGCCACGTCGCGGTCGAGCGACGGGTCGTAGGCGTGAAGCACGACGCCCATACCGCCGCGGCCGACGATGCGGATCACGTCGAACTGTGCGAGCTTGCCAAGTTGCCCAGGTTTGTCGGGGGGCTGAAGGAAGTCGAGCTTCGGTTCGTCTTGCGGGACCGGTGTGTCGGCGAGGCCGTTTGCCTGGAAGAGGGCGGTGCGGCGCAGTTCCTCCTCGGCTTCGGCCAGTGCTTTCCAGTACGCCGAATTGTTGGCGGGAATCTCGGCGCTGGCTTCGCGCAAGTGGTCCGCGAGGCCGGACGCGGAACCGCTGAGCGCGTCGAGCCGCTTCTGGCACGCGGAGCAGTTGCCGACGTGGTCACACAAACACGCCATGCGTGCATCGGTGCAGCGCCCACGCATGAGCCGTTCCAGTTCGCTCTGCGGCGGGCACTCGGTTGGGGTAATCACGTTGTCGGCCATAAGTTTCACTCGGTTAGCCGCGACCCAGAGGGAGCGCGAACGTTCGCGCTCCCCTCCGGGTCGCGGCTACGTTTGGTCCTCTTCACTCATCATCTTCTGTACTTCGTCTCGCAATCGCGCGAGGACGCGGCTCTTGGCGACATACACGGCCCCGGCGCTCATCTTCAGCGCGATGCCGACCTCCGCGGCACTTTTTCCTTCCACTGCGGTTTGCCAGAACGCGGACCACGTGTTCGGCTGGAACTCGCCCTTCACAAATTCCATGGCGCGGGCACTCAAGCGGCGCTGGTATTCTTTTTCCCAGTCAGCGTCCGGGCCTTCTTCCTCGCGGGCGGGCGTGGCGTCGAGCCGCTCTTGCGCGTCCGTGTCGCCGGTGCCGCGAGGGCGGTTCCGCTGGCTGCTGAGAAAGTTGTAAATCTTGTTCCGCGTGACCGTGTACAGCCAGCCGCGAAAGGTGCCGCGTTTCGGGTCGTACTCCATGCGGTGGGCGTTGCGGGCAACGCTCCGCATCACGTCTTGCATGAGGTCAGCGGCGTCGGCGTCCTGCAACCCGCGATTACGCGCGAACTGGTATACGACCGGGCCGTAAAGTTGGACGAACTCGCGCCACGCGTCGGCGTCGCGCCCGTCTTTCAGACGGGTCAGCAGCGTGACGCGTGTCAGCGGAGGTTCGGCCATACGGGGCGTTCCAGTGGGTGATACCGGTTCCACGGGCGACGACTTACGCGCCCGGCCCAGGTGAAGGTCGAGAAATGAGTGCCGGCTACCAGTGCGGGACATTTTACGAATGCGGGTCGCGGTTGCGATGCCGGCTCTCGTCCGGCCGCCCTTCGCAACGTAACATTCCCGTCGATACGAATTGCAGAACCTACCCCCCAACCCCCTCCCTGAAGGGAAGGGGAGTAGGAGTTGGGCGTGCCGTTGAGCACAAGCGAAGTGCAAGGGTTTTGCTCCCCTTCCCTTCAGGGAGGGGGTTGGGGGGTAGGTTCTTTCCGCTGAAGGGGCTGTTCAACAAGGTGCTGACCGACGGCAACCCGCATGAGGTGACGATCCGGTTCAAGGCGATTGGAAAGAAGTGAGGTTTCGCCGCTTGCGGCGAAAGACCATCAGAGATTGCCCACCAAATATTCGACTTGGTGGCATTCCGCCAACGTCGGCACGTCGAGTTTGTCGAACAGCCGCTCCCAGACGCGCTCCGGTACGCGCTTCACGCGATCGCCGTTGCGCTCGCGGAGCCTCAGATAAAACCACGCGCAAAGAAATGGAGTGTGCCGGCGCGAAGGTTCACGCGCCCTACAACAGTCGCGTGATCGACATTCAGAACCTATCCGTTCGGCAAGGGAAGTTCACGCTCGGCGGCGTGTCGCTCGCCGTCCCACAAGGCCGGTACGCGATGCTGATGGGCAAGAGCGGGTGCGGCAAAACCACCGTTCTCGAAGCGGTCGCGGGTCTGCGCAAACTGGAGAATGGAACGATCGTCCTCGCGGGCCGCGACGTGACGCTTCTGCGCCCCGCGGCGCGTCACGTTGGCTACGTGCCGCAAGACGGCGTGCTGTTCTCCACGATGACCGTGCGCGACAACATTGGCTTCGCGCTCGCGGTTCGCGGGGACGCTTCCGCCAATGTTGCGACTCGCGTCGCGGAACTCGCGGAGTGGCTCGAAGTCGCGCACTTGATGGACCGCAAACCGCATTTCCTGAGCGGTGGCGAGAAGCATCGCGTCGCGCTCGGTCGGGCGCTCGCGAGCCGCCCGCCGGTGTTGTTGCTTGACGAACCGCTCGCGTCGCTCGATGACGCCACCCGCGACCACCTCGTATCAATGCTGGCCCGGTTGCGCGACACGCGCGAAGTGACCGTGCTGCACGTGACGCACAACCGCACCGAAGCGGAGCGCCTCGCGGACGTGGTGTTCCGACTGGAAGCCGGTGCTGTGAAGCCGGACGAACCCGGACCGTAAGGTCGGGGGTAAGCGGCGGGGTGCCCAACACCCCCGGCCTTGCGGCCGGGCCGGAGCGTCGCTCCTCGCCGTTCTTTGCTTTGCTCCCCTTTCCTTCAGGAAGGGGGTAGGTTGCTTTTACACCGCGGGCAACTCGAAGCCCTTGCGGTACTCGCGGCTCAGGAGTTTGTTGGCCTCCGGCGAGTCGGTCGTTTCGGTCTTCGCGTCAAACTTCAGAACCTTCCCGGTGCGATACGCGATGTTGCCGAGGTGACACAACCGCGTGCTCTTGTGCCCTTCCTCGATCTCCGCGTTTAGCTTCGCGTCCCCGCGAATCGCGTCGATGAAGTTGCGGATATGGAGGCCGACCATGTCGCCCTTTGGCTTCTCGGCCGCGTCGTCGCCGCCGCGCACCTTCCACGTGTCACCATCGAACAACAGCGTCCCCTTATCGCCGTGAATCGAGATGCCGTAGGACTGCCCTTCTGGGCCTTGCCCCTTCTTCTCCCACACGCGATGTTCCCACAGCACGGTGCAACCGGCCGCGCCGCCGGGGCCGCCCGCGAAGTCGAACGTCGCGATCTGCGTGTCCGGGGTTTGCTGTTCGTCGTCGTAGTGGTACTTGCCGCCGGCGCAACTCACCTTCACCGGCGCTTCGAGTTGAAGCACGTAGCGAACGACATCAAGCCCGTGGATTCCGTTGTTGCCGATTTCGCCGGTGCCGAGATCCCAGAACCAGTGCCAGTTGTAGTGGAATCGGTTCTTGGTGAACTCACCGGACGCCGGCCCGAGCCACAGGTCGTAATCGACGCCCTTCGGTGCCGCTTCGGGCTTTGTGAATCCGATGTTGGGCCGCGCGCCCGCGATCCACGCTCGCGCGAACGCGACCTTTCCGAGCTTGCCCGACTGCACGTATTCGCGGGCCGCGATCACGCTCGGTTGGCTCCGGCGCTGCGTGCCGGCCTGTATCACCACCTTGTACTTGCGTGCCGCCGCGACCATCCGCTTGCCTTCGTTCAGGTTGTGCGAAACCGGTTTCTCGCAATACACGTGCTTGCCGCGTTCGGCCGCCCACACGGTCGCGAGCGCGTGCCAGTGGTCCGGGGCCGACACCACCACCGCCGTCACCGACTTGTCCTCAAGCACCTTGCGAATGTCGGTCTCGACCTTCGGTGCCGGGTCCGGGTTCTTGAGCGCGTCGAGCGCGCCTTTCACCATCGCGGGGTCGGGATCGACGAGGTACGCGATCTCGACACCGGGTGTCGCGGCGAACGGCGGCGCGAGTTGCTTGCCACGCACGCGCAGTCCCATGATGGCAACGCGAACCTTCTCGTTCGCTTTGTCGGCGGCGCGGTTGTACGAAGCCGCGGACAGCGTGAGTGCGGACGTGGCAAGGAACTGACGACGAGTCGCGGACATGGCAGCGCTCCGGGAGGATATCGGATACCCGTTATGGTAACTTGTGGTGCGGGTAAATCGCACCAGAAAGCTTGATCGATTGAGGGCTACGACGGGCAAATGAGTGCCGTCACTTCGGGTCGCCTTCCTTCACCCACGCTTCGTTGAAGCGGGCGTGTTTCATGCTCTTGCCACCCGCGACGAAGTAGCTGTACACCGCGTGGATGCCGCCGTCCTTCGCCTGGATCACCGCCGGGTAGTGGTACGAACCGCTCTCCTGCTTCTCCAGGTGGCGCGTCCACTTCCAGGTTTTGCCCTCGTCGTCGGAGAGCGACACCGCGAGGCTGTTGCGGCCCTTCACGGTGTCGTTGTAAACGAGCAGCCAGTTGCCGCTCGCGAGGCGCACCGCGTCGAGGCCGCTTCCGGGATTTAGCAACTCGCTCGACGTGACCGTGCCCCACGTTTCGCCCTTGTCCTTCGATTCCGAAACGCGAATCGTCTTGAACGCGCCGTTCTCGCGCATGTACGCGACCAGCGTGCCGTCCTTGCGTTCGAGCACCGACGGCTGAATGCTCCCGAACCCCGCGAGCGGTTGCGACGCGGTCCAGGTCTTGCCGTTGTCGTCGCTGATCGCCATGAGGCCCGCGGAGTACGTGTCCGAGTACAGAGGCAGCAAGATGCGCCCGGATTTCAACTCGGTTGGCTTGCAACGCGGTTGCCAGCCGAGGCGCGAGAGCAGTTTGTCGCCGACGCGCTTCTTCACGAGTTCGTCGCTGAGTGTAACCGGGAGCTTGGTCGCGTCGCGGATTTGCTTCTTCCAGGCGCCGAACTCGCGGAGCATCACCTCCTCGAAGTCTTTTGGCTTGAGCGGGATATTCCCCTGCCACGACCACTTCGGCGCGCCGTCCTTCTGGTAGTCCGATGACGTGCGGTAGTGTGTGAGGCACGATTCCCACGAGTTTGCGAGGATGACCGGCCAGAACAGCCAGAGTTTGTCTTCCTTGTCGATCCACATCGCGGTGTTGCAGTCCGGGAAGCCCGGCGTGTCGGCCATCAGGAACGCGTCGCTCCACTTCTCCTCTTTCGCTTTCTTGCGGGCGGCGTACACGGCGACATCATCGGCGGATCGCTCGCCGCTGCCGCGATACCACGACACGAGCAGGTCACCGTTGGGGCACTCGACGATGCCGGGCGCGTGGTTGTGCTGCTTGTGAAGCGGGAAGACGAGTTCGGAGGTGTGGAAAGAACCTCTCCCCCCAGCCCCCTCCCCTAAGAAGGGAGGGGGAGCCGGATTTTCTCCCCCTCCCTTCTTAGGGGAGGGGGGGAGAGGTTTCTTCTCTTCCGGTGGCAACCGTCCCGGTTCCCTTACTCCCTTCCCGGTGCGCTTGGTGAGCGAATCGCCCATGTCTTCGCGCGCCCGCTCCGCGAGCGCGAGGAGTTGCTTCATAACGTCGAGGTTCGCGTCCGCGACGTTCTTCGATTCACCGGGGTCTTTCAGCAAGTTGTAAAGCTCGGGCTTCTCGATCTTCACCAGCTTGTACTTGCCCGGTGTACCGTCCTTGCCAGGCGCCTGACCCTCCATCGTGCGGTACGTGTGCGGAAGCATCAACTTCCACTTGCTGGTGCGCACTGCTTGTAGTTCGTTCGTGGCGTAGTAGTGGAAGTAGGCGTCGTGCGCGAAGGTCGCGTCTGGGGCGCTCGCGAGCAGCGGGAAGATGTCCTTGCCGTCGATCTTGTGCTTCGGCAGTTCGGCGCCGATGAGCTTCGCCACTGTGGGCAGGATGTCGATCATCATCGCGGGAATGTGACACTCGGAGTCCGCGGGAATCTTCCCCGGTAAGCGCGCGATGAACGGCACCCGCACGCCGCCTTCCCACACGGTTCCCTTGCCCTCGCGCAGCGCGCCCGCAGTGCCCGCGTGGTTCCCGTAACTGAGCCACGGGCCGTTGTCACACGTGAAGATGATCAGCGTGTTGTCCGCGAGTTTGTGGACGTCGAGCGCCTTGAGGATCTCGCCTACCGACCAGTCGATTTCCATCATCACGTCGCCGTGCAGCCCGGACTTGCTCTTGCCTTTGAACTTGTCACTCACGAACAACGGGACGTGCGGCATCGAGTGCGCCAGGTACAAGAAGAACGGGCGCGCTTTGTTATCGGCGATGAACTTCACCGCGCGCTCGGTGTACTGCGTCGTAAGCTTCGGCTGGTCTTCCGGTGTCACGTCCGCGTCGATGATTTTCTCGTTCTCGAACAACGGCAACTTCGGATAGGTGCCTTTCTTGGCCTCCGGGTGGTGCGGCCACATGTCGTTGGAGTACGGCAGTCCGAAGTACGAATCGAAGCCGTGGCGAGTGGGGAGGAACTGCGGATGGTGGCCGAGGTGCCACTTCCCGACCATGCCGGTTGCGTAGCCCTTCGACTTGCACACCTCGGCAAGGGTCGTTTCGTCGCTGTGGATGCCGTGACGCGAGTTCGGCCCGAGCGCGCCGTGGATGCCGATGCGGTTCGCGTAACAGCCCGTCATGAGTGAGGCGCGGCTCGCGGAACACACCGGCTGCGAGCTGTGGAAGTCGGTTAACTTGACGCCTTGCTTCGCGAGTTTGTCGAGGTTCGGTGTCGAAAACCCCTTCGCGCCGAAGCAGCCGACATCACCGTAGCCTTGATCGTCGGTGAAGATCAGCACGACGTTCGGTGTGTCCGCCGCGCGCGCGCATGAGGCGAGGAACAGAAGCGACGCGAGAGAGAGGAGTGTGGGTTTCATGGCGCACACGATACCCCGCTCGAAGATCGTTTGCCAGCACCGGTTGTAAGCCCCGCGTGCGCTTTCGGTATCATTCCTGAAGGCACTCGCGTAGCCCGTCTGGAGAATTGCATGACCCGCTTCGCACCACTTGCTGTCGGTGCCATCGTTCTCGTCGCGTCCGGGTGGCTCTCCACTCCCCCGCTCGCCAAAGGAGACGACTGGCCGCAGTGGATGGGACCGAACCGCGACGGCGTGTGGGCCGAAACCGGCATTCTGGAAAAGCTCCCCGCGAAGGGTCCGAAGGAAGTCTGGAAGGTGCCCGTCTCCGCCGGCTACGCCGGTCCCGCGGTGGCCGGTGGCAAGGTGTACGTCGTCGATCGCGTACTCGCGAAGGGTGCGAAGAACCCGGACGACCCGTTCGACACCAAGCAGAAGGTTGCCAGCACCGAGCGCGTGCTGTGTTTCGATGCGAAGAGCGGCAAGGAACTGTGGAAGCACGGGTACGACTGCACGTACCAGATCAGTTACCCGGTCGGGCCGCGCTGCACGCCCACCGTGAGCGGTGGGAAGGTATACACGCTCGGCGCGATGGGCGACCTGTACTGCTTGAACGCCGATACCGGCAAAGTGATCTGGTCGAAGAACTTCGTGAACAACTACAGCGCGAAGACGCCGCTCTGGGGCTTCTGCGGTCACCCACTCGTGTACAAGAACCTGGTCATCTGCCTCGTTGGTGGCGAGAAGGCAACGGCGGTTGCGTTTGACAAGGACACCGGTGCCGAGAAGTGGAAGGCGCTCGATGCTCGCGAACCGGGTTACAGCCCGCCCACGCTCATCCGTGCCGGTGGCGTCGATCAGGTCGTGATCTGGCATTCCTCCGCGATCAACGCTCTCGATCCGCTTACGGGCAACCTGTACTGGACCGTCGCGTTGGTGCCGAGGTACGGCATGTCCATCATGGGGCCGCGTCAAGACGGCGACCGCCTGTTCGCGGGCGGCATCGGCGCGTGCTCGGTTCTGAAACTGGACCGGGACAAACCGAACGCCTCGGTGCTGTGGACTGAACTCGTCGGCAAGGACAAGGACAAGGGCGAGAAGGCGCCAAAGAACCGCGGGCTGCACCCGGTGAACATGACGCCGTTCGTGGACGCGGGCACGATCTACGGCGTCGATCAACCCGGCATGTTGCGCGCGGTGGACCTGGAAACCGGCAAGAAGCTCTGGTTCACGCACAAGCCGGTGATCGGCAAGGAAGAAGCGGAGGACTTCAAAGGTGCAGGGAGCGGCACCGCGTTCGTGGTGAAGAACGGCGACCGCTATTTCCTGTTCGCGGAGACCGGCGAGTTGATCATCGCGCGTCTGACGCCAAAAGAGTATGTCGAGGTGAGCCGGGCGAAGTTGCTCGACCCAACCGGGGCCGCGTTCGGCCGCAAGGTGCTGTGGACGCACCCCGCGTTCGCGAACAAGTGTGTGTTCGTCCGCAACGACAAGGAACTCGCGTGCTACTCACTCGCAACGGAGTGACGCGGAACGCGAACGTTTGAGGGCGAGCGGGGGGCGTAAGCCCCCTGTTTGTATTATTGCCTTCGTGGTGCTTCACTCTCAACAGGGGACTTACGCCCCCCGCTCGCCTTGAGGCTACACCCCATGCGCCTTCTTCTTTCGCTCGCACTCACGATCGCATGCGCGCTTCCTTCCCTGGCTGGGCCGCTTTCCGCAGGCGCTTCGGCCGTGGACATCACGCCGCCGAAGGGCTGCCCGATGGCCGGCTACTACTCCGTTCGCGGCGCGGAGGGAACGCACGACCCGCTCTTCGCCAAGGCGCTCGTCTTCGAGAAGGACGGCACGAAGGTTGCAATCGTGTCGCTCGACCTCATCACTACCCGGCGGGGCACGGTCGAAGAGGCACGCAAGTTGATCGAGCAGCAGACCAAGATTCCCGGAACACACGTGATGATCTCCGCGACGCACTCGCACACAGGCCCGGTGTTGTGGGACGGTTCGCCGCTCACCAACGTCCTGAGTGGCGGGAGCAAAATCGCGAAGGACTACGTCGCGGAACTACCCGGCAAGATCGCGGACGCGGTGAAGAAGGCCGACGTCGCACGCAAGCCGGCGAAGGTGTCGTTCGGCACCGGTAAAGAGGAAGGACTCGCGTTCAACCGCCGCTTCCACATGACCGATGGCACCATCGGCTGGAACCCCGGCAAGAAGAACCCGAAGATCGTGCGCCCGGCCGGGCCGACCGATTCGAGCGTGCCGGTTGTGTTCATCGAGACCGACGACAAACTCCCGAAGCCAATCGCGGTGTACGTGAACTTCGCGATGCACCTCGACACCGTCGGCGGCCTCAACTACTCCGCCGATTACCCGTACACGCTGTCGAAATCGCTCGCCGCCGCGAAGGGCGACGACGTGGTGACGGTGTTCACCACTGGCACCTGTGGCGACATCAACCACATCAACGTCGAGAGCGATCGTCCGCAGAAAGGTAATGGGGAAGCTGCGCGCATCGGGACGCGGCTCGCGGCGGAAGTGCTCCGCACCTTCGAGGTGCTGAAGCCCACCGACGGCGCGATTCGCGTGTCGAGCGAGATGGTGGAACTCGCGCTGCCCGCTGTGACGGCCGATGAAGCAACCGCGGCGAAGCAAGTTCTCCTGGACATCGAGAAGGGCGTGAAGCCGGTCCCGAAGTTTCTCGATCAGGTGCAGGCGTTCAAAGCGGTGGACGTGTCCGGGCGGCTCGGCAAACCGTATCAGGTGGAAGTGCAAGTAATCTCACTCGGCGAAGACCTCGCGTGGGTCAGTCTGCCAGGCGAAATCTTTGTGGAGTTGGGCCTTCAGATCAAGCGCGGCTCGCCGTACCGCCAGACGATGATCGCGGAACTCGCCAACGGCAGCATCGGCTACGTTCCGAACCGCGTGGCGTATTCGCAGGGCGCGTATGAAGTGATCAGCGCCCGCTGCGCCGAAGGCGGTGGCGAGCGGCTGGTGGACTCTGCCCTGAAGCAACTCCGCGCGCAGTTCAAAGACGGGAAGAAGTAAGGGACGGCCCTCAGCGGCTCAGGACTCGTGGCGGCGAGGCCAGTTCCTTTAGCAGGAACTCGCGGTCCAGTGGCCTCGCGTCCCAGACCTTCGCCGTATTGTCGTGGCTGCCCGTGACGATGCGTGAACCATCCACGCTGAACGACGCGGAATACACCAAGTGCGTGTGCCCCTTGAGGGTCAGCATCTCGGCCCCGGTTTTGGCGTCCCAGACCTTCGCCGTATTGTCACGGCTGCTCGTAACGATGCGCGAACCGTCCACGCTGAACGACGCGGACGTCACCCATTCCGTGTGCCCCTTGAGGGGGAGCACCTCAACCCCGGTTTTGGCGTCCCAGACCTTCGCCGTATTGTCCTGACTGCCCGTGACGATGCGTGAACCGTCTGGGCTGAACGACGCGGACGACACCCATGCCGTGTGCCCTTGGAGGGTGCGGACCTCGGCCCCGGTTTTGGCGTCCCAGACCTTCGCCGTCTTGTCGTGGCTTCCCGTAACGATGCGTGAACCGTCCACGCTGAACAACGCGGAATACACAAAGTCCGTGTGCCCTTGGAGGGTGCGGACCTCGGCGCCCGTTTTGGCGTCCCAGACCTTCGCCGTCTTGTCACGGCTGCCCGTGACGATGCGTGAACCGTCTGGGCTGAACGACGCGAAAGTCACAAATTCCGTGTGCCCTTTGAGGGTGAGCAACTCGGTCCCGGTTTTGGCGTCCCAGACCTTCGCCGTCTTGTCGTGGCTTCCCGTGACGATGCGTGAACCGTCCACGCTGAACGACGCGGAATACACCCATTCCGTGTGCCCTTTGAGGGTGAGCATCTCGGTCCCGGTTTTGGCGTCCCAGACCTTCGCCGTTGTGTCACGGCTGCCCGTGACGATGCGTGAACCGTCCACGCTGAACGACGCGGACGATACCAAATTCGTGTGCCCCTTGAGGGTGCGGACCTCGGCGCCCGTTTTGGCGTCCCAGACCTTCGCCGTATTGTCCCAACTGCCCGTGACGATGTGTGAACCGTCCACGCTGAACGACGCGGACGTCACCCATGCCGTGTGCCCTTTGAGGGTGAGGAGTGAGCCGTTGCACAAGCGGTGGACGTAGTACCATTCCCAGCCACGCAACTCTGGTTGGGTGCCTTCGAGTAAAGTCCCGGCACCGAGAATGTTGTTGTCACGCCGTTCTTGGTGGGCAACCTGAATCGTGCGGCCGTACTCGAACACTTCCAGCGTCTTGCGTGCCTGGATTTCTTTCGCCTCTGCTTTCTCCGCGACGCCGCGTAAACGATCCGCTTCAACACGCCCCGCGTCCGCGTCGGCTTTCAGGCGCACGGCTTCGTCGTGGGCGTTTTCCGTTAGTTTCTTTTCGGCGCCGAGTTGCTTCTTCGCGCTTTCCGCGTTGCGCCACAGCGAGACGAGGCCAGCCCCGAAGCCGGTGAGCGCGAGCAACAGCGCCACCACCCCGGTCAACGCGAACCGAACCCGCCGTTGTTTCCGTCGTTCTTCCGCGCGCACGCGATCCAGTTCTGTTTGCCAAGCCCGCTCCTCCACCGCAGCCAGGTGCGCCGCTACCGCCTTCGCCACTTCGCCCGCGTCGCGAGGACGCGCGTTTTGCTCCACGCTAAGGCATCGTTTGCACAACGCGATCAGTTCCGCATCCGCACCGCACGCATCCAGACGGGCTAGCGTGTCGGCGGATTCCCAGCGAATCGCCGTCAGTCGGATTGTTTCGGGACTCGTACCCGAATACGGCGGCTTGCCCGTCAGGATCGTGCACAGGATCGCGCCTAGCCCGAACACGTCTGAACGCTCGTCGGTCTTGTCCACCTCGCCCGCTGCTTGCTCCGGGGCCATGTAAGCGGGCGTACCCAGCACGCTCCCGGCTAGCGTCGCCAAATCCGGCGATTGCATTGTCTGAATCTCGACGCGTTCGTCTTTGACATCTGGCCCTTGCTCGCGTTGTGGGCTTGTCGAATCCGTGAGGAACTTCGCCAGTCCCCAGTCCATGACCTGCACTTCGCCGAAGGCGCCGACCATCACGTTCGCGGGCTTGAGGTCGCGGTGAATCACCTTGCGGCTGTGCGCGTACGCGATCGCCTGACACACCTGCGCGAACGCCGCGATGAACATGCCGCGGCTCGCGGATGCGTCCGCAAGCAGGTTCGCAAGTGTTTCGCCCTTGATGAGCTTCATCGCGAGGAACGGGCGCCCGTCAGCGAGCGTGCCGATCTGGTGAATGGGCGGAATGGCGGGGTGCTGGAGCTGTCCCATGACGCGGGCTTCTTCGAGGAACCGCCGCGTGCTGATCGCCTCGGCGCGGTATCGCACGCGCAGGATCTTGATCGCGACATCGCGGTTGAACGCGATCTCCCGCGCGCGATAAACGATGCCCATCCCACCGGAACCGAGTTTATCCAGCAACTCGTAACCGGGAATCGCGGGCAATACTGCGACGGTTTGCTCGTTTATTGTCAGAAGGGTGCCGTTCGCGTCGGGCTGTTGGCTGAACGTGGGCGTGGCGGATGGGGGCGGATCGCTGGTTTCGTCGTGTTTGGACACAGGCGAGCCTCCGTGAGAGGTGTGATACTAACACGGCAACGCGATCCCACCAAGCGACCAGTGTCTTGAAAAGTAGTAGACACACTCCGCGTGCCGCTATTGCTCCGGTCAAAATCACGGGCGTTTTGCGCGGCGCGGCAACGGCACACGGAGTGTGCCTACTACTTTGTAATCGGTCTGCCCCGCTGGGCCACTCGCTCACACGCGGACGATCACGTCGTTCACGGCGAACCGTACCTTGGCGGCAGTCGCGTTCTTGTCGTCGGCCGCGCGATACCCCGCGGTTGCGATGACGACCGACCCCAACCCCTTCTCTTTCAGACCGAGGATCTCGTCGTACTTCTCGGGCTGGAAACCTTCCATCGGGCATGCGTCCACGCCCATCATCGCAGCGGCGGTGAGAAACACCCCCAGCGCGATGTACGTCTGGCGCGCGGCCCACCGGTGCGCCTGGGCCGCGTCCATGCGTGAGAGCGAACCGAGCATCATCTGCTTGAACCCTTCGAGCGCCTCGATGGTGGTTGCACGCACTTCCGCGGTGCGGCGAACGTAGGTGTCGATGTCGGCCGGGGTCGGCGGGTTCTTCGCGGCGAACACGACGAGGTGCGATGCGTCCAGAATCTGCGGCTGGTTGTACGATACGGGGTGCAACCGCGCGCGCATGTCCGGGTCGGTGACCACGATGAACTTCCACGGCTGAATCCCGTAGGACGACGGCGACAGCACGGGAGCCTGTTCGAGCTTCGCCCACAGATCGGCGGCGATCTTCTTTGTGGGGTCGAACTTCTTGGTGGCGTACCGCCAGCCGAGTTGGGCGAGAACGGTTTCGGGCGGAACAGCGGACATGCACGACTCCAGAACGAGTGAGTTGGCGTACCGGTTATAGCTAGCGACTCGCCCAAGGTCTTTCACGAGACGGACTGGCGGTGGCGTGAAAGATTTGAAGTGATAGAGTGGAGCGAACGGAGGACGTGATGAACGCACCCGCGACGCGACTGACACTCGACGAGTTTCTGCGCAAACACGGCGGGGACAACGCGGAACTGATCGACGGCGTCGTCGTGCCGCTCGTTCCGGCCGGGATGCTGTGCGGGCGGGTGGCCGCGAACACGGTTTCCGCTTTCGGGTCGTTTATCGAGGAACGCGGGCTGGGTATCGCGTACTCGAACGACACCTTCGTGCTGATTCGCAACAACCCGCCGCGCGTACGCGGCGCCGACTTCTGCTTCTGGGCACACGCGGCGCTCCCGACAGGCGGCACGCCGGACTGGGTGATCGAGGCGCCACCGGAGTTTTGTGTCGAGTTGCGTTCCCTGACGTACAACTGGGCGCACATCTTTGAAAGGGTCGCGGACTACCTGATCGCGGGTGTGAAGGTTGTCCTCGTGCTGGACCCCTACACGAAAACGGCCAGTCTGTACCGCCCGGACTCCCCGCCGCAGACGCTGTCAGCCACGGACGACCTCACTATCCCCGACGTGCTGCCGGGGTTCTCCGTGTCGGTCGCGTCGCTGTTCGCCTGACCGCGATACTACGATCGTTGCAACTCTCCCGCTCCCGCGTTAGCTTCTCTATCCACCACCAACCGCGGGATTAACTCATGGATCTTGAAGACGGCCAAACACACGAAATGCAAGGGTCCGGCGCGAAGCCGTACATCCTGAAAAACGTCGGCGGCGTGTACTCCTGCTCTTGCCCCGCGTGGCGGAACCAGTCGCTGACCATCGAGAAGCGGACCTGCAAGCACCTGCGGAAACTCCGCGGCGACGCGGACGAAGAAGCCCGCATCCAGTCCGCACTGCCCCCGAAGCCGCAGAAGCCCGAAGGCGCCGAAGAGGACGCGGGCCTGCCGGTGCTGCTCGCCCACGTGTGGACCGACGCGCACGACCCGACTGGGTGGTGGATGAGCGAGAAGCTCGACGGCGTCCGCGCCTACTGGGACGGCAAGCAGTTCCTCTCGCGCCAGAATAACATCTTCTACGCACCGGACTGGTTCACCGCTGGGCTGCCCGGTCACACGCTCGACGGTGAGTTGTGGATCGCGCGCAAGACGTTCCAACGCGCCGTCGGCATCGTGAAGCGGCAGGACAAACCCGACATCTGGAACGAACTCCGGTACGTGGTCTTCGACGCGCCCGACGCGAAGGGGCCGTTCGAGGACCGCATGAAGTTCCTCGGCGACGCGGTGCCGTCGTGGAAGACGAAGTACGCGACCGTTCACGACCATGCGGTGTGCGGCGGTCTCGACCACCTCCTCACCGAACTGAATCGCGTCAACGCGCTCGGCGGCGAAGGGCTGATGCTCCGCAAACCTGGGTCCAACTACGAGCGCACCCGGTCCCACTCACTTCTGAAGGTCAAGACGTTCCTCGACGCGGAGGCCATCGTCATCGGCTACGAAGCGGGTCTCGGCCGGCACGACGGACGCGTCGGCGCGCTCCGCGCGCGGCTCGGCAACGGAAAAGAGTTCAAGGTCGGCACCGGCTTGAAGGATAAGGAACGCGAGGCACCGCCCGCCGTGGGAAGCATCATTAACGTGAAGTATCAGGAACTGACCAACGACGGCATTCCGCGATTCCCGGTGTACGTCGGACTGCGACCCGACGGCGACCCGAACGCCGCTCCCCCGACTCGCAAGAGCGCCACGCCTGTCGTTGCGGTTGCTCCCACCGCGAGCGCGCCGACCACGACGAAGCGGTACTTCGAGTGCGTCGAAAGCGGTTCGAGTAAGTTCTGGGAAGTGTGGACGGACGGAACCGACGTGGTCACGCAGTGGGGCAAAACCGGTACGCCGGGACGCGAGACACGCAAGTCGTTTGCGGACGCGGTGAAGACCCAAAAGGAATACGACAAATTGGTTGCGGAGAAGACCGGCAAGGGCTACGTCGCGAAGCCGCGTCCAGCGTGATTCACCCGTGGGCGGTACACGAGTACCATCATTACCCAATACGAACCGTTCTCGCGAAATGGGTGCCGGATTGTCGAACCGCCTGCGTCAGCAGGTCGGGTTGCCACAACACCAACAAGCTGGCCCGCTGACGCAGGTGGTTCGACGAAACCGCCACCGAGCCAACCATGAACGCGATACGCAAACGGTAACCGCGGACGGACACGGGCAGAACCGGCCGCTGATCCCCAACCGCCTCGCAGAAGACGCGGAGTTGTTTGAGTGAACTTAACGTAGTAGGCACACTCCGTGTGCCGTCGCATCGCAACTCAAGAACGCCTTGCGGTGCGGCCCGTGAAGCCACGGCACACGGAGTGTGCCTACTACGTTACGCGATCAACTTCTCGACCACCTCGCCGTGCACATCCGTCAGCCGGAAATCGCGGCCTTGCAGCCGGTACGTCAGCTTCTCGTGGTTCAGTCCGAGCAGGTGGAGGATGGTAGCGTTCAGGTCGTGAACGTGAACCTTGTCCTCCACCGCGTTGAAGCCGAGTTCGTCGGACGAGCCGAGCACCAACCCCGGTTTCACACCACCACCGGCCATCCACACGGAGTAGCAGTTCGGGTGGTGGTCGCGTCCGTCGTTGCCGCCTTGCACCATCGGCGTGCGCCCGAACTCGCCGCCCCAAATCACCAGCGTGTCCTTCAACAGCCCGCGTTGTTTCAAGTCCTTCACGAGCGCGGCGCTTGCTTTGTCCGTCTTGCCGCACTCGGTCTTGAGGCCGTTAGTGAGGCCGCCGTGGTGGTCCCAGGCTTCGTGGAACAGTTGCACGAACCGCACGCCGCGTTCGATGAGCCGGCGCGCTAGCAGGCAGTTGTTCGCGAAACTCGGCTTGCCCGGCTCCGCGCCGTACATCGCGAGAGTCTCTTTCGTTTCCTTCGAGAGGTCCATCAGTTCGGGCGCGCTCGTCTGCATGCGCCCGGCCATCTCGTAAGCCGCGATGCGCGCCGAAATCTCAGGATCGCCGACCACGTCGAGGCGCTTCTTGTTCAGCGCGTTGATTGCGTCGAGCGAGTCCTTTTGCATCGCGGCATCGACGCCAGCGGGGTTACTCAGGAACAGCACCGGGTCGCCCGCGGAGCGGAACAACGTGCCCGCGTGGCTTGACGGCAAGAAGCCGCTGCCCCAGCACGAGTTCCCGCCGCTCGGCCCCTTATTGCCGCTGCTAAATACCACGAAGCCGGGCAGGTTTTTCGACTCGCTGCCGAGACCGTAGGTGACCCACGCGCCTGCGCTCGGGCGGCCGAATTGCTGGTGCCCAGTCAGCGCCATGATCTGCGCCGGCGCGTGGTTGAACGCATCCGTGTGCATCGACTTCACGATGGCGATATCATCGACGACTTCGCCAAGGTGCGGTAAGAGTTCGCCCAACTCAGTCGCGTTCTTCCCGAACTTCTGGAACTTGTACTTCGGCCCCAGCAGTTTGGAGTTCGGAGAGATGAATGCGGCCCGGTAGTTCTTCACGAGTTCCGGCGGCGGGAGTGTGCCATCGAACTTCGCGAGCTGTGGCTTGTTGTCGAACAGTTCCAGGTGGCTCGGCGCGCCACCCATGAAGAGGTAGATAACGCGCTTGGCCTTTGGTTCATGGTGTGTCTTGGGCTTGGGCGCGTCGGCGCGAGCCATGTCCGCGAGTGCGAGCGCGCCGAGTCCGACACCGCAGTCGCGGAGGAACCACCGGCGGTTGAGGAACCGCTGTCGTTCGAGAAGTGTGTTCATCTGAGTCGCGGACATTATTTCTTCTCCGGGAGTTCGCGGGCGAACACGTTCATGATTTCCAGGCCCTCAACCGGCTTGAACGTGATGGCCGAACCGCCGGCCTTCGGGACCAGCAGGATGCGGCTCCGCTGCCAGCTCCCTGGCTTGTCGGCCTTCAGATCCACTTTCGTCCCGCCGAGGTCGAGGGTCACGTCGCCCGTGGACTTGGCGGGCACCTTCCAGTCGAAGAGGAGCACGCCGCCGTTCGTCAGCATCTTCGCGCTGACCAGGTCGGCCTTGCCCGCGGCCCGCAGCACGCCCCCGCCGACTTTCCAGGCGTCCTTTTCGGTCGTCCAGCCTTTCAAGTCGGAGCCGTTGAAGAGGCTCACCTCTCCTGACCACACCGTTGCGATCTCTTCCGGCTTCGGGTTCGTACTGGGCAACTCCTTGATCTTGATGTTCTTGAAGTGGCACTCGACGCCTTCGCTTTCGAGCGCGAGGTACCCCTTACGCGGGTTGCTCTTGCTCACACCGGAAACTTCCTTGCCGTTGACGTGGAGCTTGATGGCGCCGTCGTTGGCGATGACCTTGTAGTGGTTCCACTCACCGCCGCCCTTGACGCGGTTCTCGCTCGGCAGGCACCGCTCCATGCCCTTGCGGGTCGGGTGTGGGCGGTCCGGTGTGCAGCGTGCGCCGTGGATGCTGAAGATATCGCCGTGGCTCGTCGCCCATCCGTCCTTCGGGGCGAAGTTGATGAGGACTTGCACTTCGATGCCACGCGTGTACGGCGTGCCGACGCCCGGCAGCGGGTCGCCCCACACGAACAGCCCGCTGTTCGCCATCTTTTCCTTCTCGACGTGCATCCAGTCGAAGTCCAACTCGAAGTTCTCGTACTGCTTGTCGGTGCGCAAGAACCCCGTCGGTGTGCCCGTGGTGACGATTTCGTCGCCCTTCACGAAGAATGTGCTGGGGTGGCAATTCACGTTCGCCCACCCGTCCAGGTTCTTGCCGTTGAACAGCGATTTTGCTTCGTCAGCGGGCGCCGCGGCGGGCTTGGGTTTGTCTTCTGCGGGGAGCAGTGAGATTACCACGGAAACCAGAAGGCAGGTGGTGAGTAAGCGCAGCGAGAGCATGAGAAAACCTCTTGGTGGATGTTGCGGCGACCCTGCGGGTCGCACGCTAAACATTTCGATTCACTCTTTCGTAACCGTCTCGTCCAGGTTGAGCAGGACACGCGCGACGAGGGTGTACGCGCCCCAGTCGGCGAAGGTCAGCCCTTCGGGTTTCTCGGCGTCCTTCGTGCCAGTGGCGACCTCGGCGGCGTTCGCTTCACCCGCCTCGAACCGCTTGCGGGTCTTTTCGAGTAGCGTGGAGAGAATCGCGAGTTCGTCGGCGGTCGGTTTGCGTGACACGCAGAGGCGGAACGCGTGAGTCAGGCGCTCCGGGTCGGTCTTCCCGCCTTCGAGGACGGCCCGCTTGCCGAGCGCGCGGGCGCTTTCAACGAAGATCGTTTCGTTCAAGCCCGTGAGCGCCTGAAGCGGCGTGTTCGTGCGCGTGCGCTTTACACACGACGCTTCACCGACGGGCACGTCGAAAACCGTGAGCGCCGGGTACGGCGTGGACCGCCGGCGGAACGTGTACAGCGCGCGGCGGTAGCGATCCTCGCCCTTCGCCTCGACCCACTCGAACGGGCCATAACTCGCGGGTGGCTTGAAGAGGAAATCTGGCGCGGGAGTAAACACGCTTGGACCGCCGATCTTGGGGCTTAATAAGCCGCTCGCGGACAGCGCGATGTCGCGCACGATCTCGCCTTCCGCCCGGAACCGCGCGCCGCGCGCGAGCAACTTGTTGTCGGGGTCGGCCTTCAGCAGTTCAGGTGTGACGCGCGACGACTGCTTGTAGGTGGCGCTTGTCACAATGAGTTTGTGAATGTGCTTGAGGCTCCAAGAACCTACCCCCCCGGCCCCCCTCCCTTCAGGGAGGGGGGCCGG
>SXID01000055.1 GCA_005772955.1 Planctomycetia bacterium | reverse complement strand
GGGCCACGACCTCTCCTCACTCCGGTTGCTCGGCAGCGTGGGCGAGCCGATCAACCCGGAAGCGGGGATGTGGTACCACAACGTCATCGGCGGCGGGCGGTGCCCCATCGTCGATCCGTGGTGGCAGACGGAACCCGGCGCGATCATGATTTCGCCACTACCGGGGGCCGTGCCCACGAAGCCCGGCAGCGCGACGAAGCCGCTCCCCGGTATCGCGGCGGAAGTCGTCGATAAGCAGGGCAACCCGGTCCCTGCGGGGTCCGGTGGCTTCTTGGTGGTGAAACGCCCGTGGCCGAGCATGATGCGCACCATCTACGGCGACGACGAGCGCTACAAGGCGACGTACTGGAGCAACTATCCCGGTATCTACTTCACCGCGGACGGCGCACGCCAGGATGCGGACGGTTACATCTGGGTGATGGGTCGCGTGGACGACGTGCTGAACGTGAGCGGTCACCGGCTCAGCACTATGGAAGTGGAGAGCGCACTGGTTCACCACCCGAAGGTCGCAGAGGCCGCGGTCGTTGGGAAACCCGACGACCTGAAAGGGGAGGGCATCGTGTGCTTCGTGACTCTGAAGCAAGGTCAGACGCCAACGGACGAACTGAAGAATGAGTTGAAGGCGCACGTGGTCAAGGACATCGGCGCGCTTGCCCGCCCCGACGAGATCCGGTTCACGGACACGCTGCCGAAGACACGAAGTGGCAAAATCATGCGGCGGTTCCTGCGCGACATCGCTGCCGGACGCCAGTCCACTGGCGACGCGACCACACTCGAAGACCTCAACGTGTTGGCGAAGTTGCGCGAAGACGATGAGTAGCGACTGAGCCGCTTGCGTCTTCGTGAGTGTGGCGCGCTCGCGAAGACGCAAGCGGCCGGTCCTTATGCCAGCGCCGCGCGGGTCCGCTTCACGAGCGGCGCGTCGGGCGTCTCGCTTCCCTTCAGCCAGAAGACGCTCGCGGCCAGGAAGTGATTCCGCCACGCCGGTGAGACGAACGCCGCGTCCTCCATCACCGACGTGCTGAACTTGTAGTCATGCGCGTCGGTGCCCTTCATGAAGATCAGTCGCCGCCCTTCATCGATCAGCTCCTTCGCCGCGTTCGGCCTACCCTGTAGGACGGTGAGCGCGGTCCGCGCCGCGGTCTCTTTGTCGCGCGATAGTTCCGCGTACACGTCGCGCACACTGAACTTTATCGCCTCTTTGCGCCCGCCGAGTTCGTCGATCTTCATCTCGCCGACTTTACCGCGAGCCTTCATCGCTTCGCGGAACATCGGCAGGAACGACGCGCCCTGAAGAAGCAGCAGCTTGCACAAGTCCGCGTTGCCGGTCGTGCGTGCCGCGTAGTGCAGCGCGTTCAGTGTGGTGAGGGTGTGCAACCCGACAATGCCCGGCTGTCGCATGAGTAACTCACCGGCACCGAGGAACAACCCGTCCCACAGGAACCGCGGTGACGCCTCGCCGGACGTGATCAGGGTTGCGACTTCACCGCCAATTGTGTCAGCGGTCGCCGTGCGGAGTGACTTCACGAGTTCGAGGGTCACGTTGGGATTCGGTCTATCCGTAGCCCGGCGCGGAAAGACCGCCTTCGTAATGCGCTCGGTGTTCTTGCGGCCAGGCCGGTCAGGTTCCAGGTCTTCCTTCGCGGGGTTCTTGCCGTCATGCTTGAGCAGCGCGTAGGTCAGCGACCGCAACACCGGCTCCGCGTGGTGCCAGCCGATCACCTCGAGCGTGCGGAACGCGTTGCACACGTAAATGATCTTGTGGCCGATGTCGCGGAAGTCGCGGCTCCCGTACTTCGCGAACAGGTCGAACAGCTCGCCTTTGGTAGCGGCGCGTGCCAACCCGGCCACGGTGGCGTCAGCGGCTTCCACGTCCCAGTTGTCCATCGCAGTCGTGAAGTCAAATCGCGCTTTCTGCGCGGTCGGCACCTTCGACTCGTCGGTCGGCCTCATGCGCCAACCGCTTTCCTTGAGGTTGGTAGCCTGCGCCGATTTGAAGTTGTCCAGCGCCCAGAAGATCGGCAGCCAACGCTCGTTGTCTGGCCCCGCGAGCGCGGCTTGATGCGCCGAGTTCACGACAAGTACCGAGTGAAACTTGAAGCCGACGTTGGGCCGCGGCTGCACGTTCCGCACGCCCGCGAGGAGCAGCCCCGCGAGTAACTCGCGATATGCCAAACCCTTCTTGATCCGCGAACCGATCTCTTCGAGTAATTTGTCACGCCCGGTGTCTTCGATGAGCCGCACGAGCGGTTCGATGTCGGGTGCGAAGGCGACAAGGTCTTTGTCGAGTTTGGCGTCCGCGGCGCGCACTTCTGGAAGATCGGAGAGGAACGCGAGGCCTCCCGCGCCGATCGCGGCGGAGGATTGGAGGAATGACCGGCGGTCGTGAGAGATAGACATGACGCGCTCCGGAGAGATATGGGGCGACGTCCGAGATGATACCGCGCCAGGACAGCGGTGGTTACAACTTAGCCATTGACCAAAGAGCGGTCGCGCCGCTTCACAAGCGTGACGCGGTTGCCGGTCGCGTTGTAGTGGACTTCGTCCATGAACGCGCGCATGAGGAGCAAGCCGCGCCCGCTAGGCCGCTCAAGAAATTCCGGGTCTGTAGGGTCGGGTAGTTTCGTCACGTCGAACCCCGGACCCTGATCGAGGATCACGAACGTGGCCTGCTCCGGGGCGAGCCGGGCAGAGATCCTGACCCGGCGCGCGCCGTATGGCTCTGTGTTCCGGCGCTCGTGGGCCAGTTTGTGGAACTCCGAGTCGCTGCCCACACGCAGTTCAGAACTGACCTCGAGATTGCCGTGATACACGGCGTTCAGGAGTGCCTCTTCGAGTGCGATTCCGGCACGCATCGCGCCAGTAAGGTCGCACAATCCCATCTCAATGAGGTCTTCGCGGAACTGCGCGACGAGAGGCGGAACCAGCGCTGTGTCATTTTCCAGAATGTACTGGGAACTGCGCCGGGTCATCCCTTTGAGTACCTGGTAACGCCGATTCGCGGCCTGACCGACGGAAAGGACACGGTCCAGAACCTTCAGAAGGTCGCGGGCAAGTGACTGTTTGGGGACGTAGTCGGCAGCCCCGGCTCTCAGTGCGGCGACCGCCACATGCTCGTTCCCACTTCCGGTCATGAGAACCACCGGCACACGCGGGAACTGTTCGCGCACCTTCTCGACGAGAGTTAACCCGTCCATCTGTGGCATGTTCAGATCGGTGAGCAGCAACGCCGGTTGCGACCTGATGATAGACGCAATCGCCTCCTCCCCGTTGTGGGCGTAAACGACCTTCACTCCGCCGTGCTGATCCAGAATCTTACCGACGTAGCGTTGCTCGAGGAGCGAATCGTCGGTGACCAGGATGACGGGTAACTCCGGTGTCGCCGGTGGCGGAATAGGAGAGGGCGTCACGGTCATAGGCGGCTTCCTCGCGGCACAGGCATTGGGCGATGTGCCGTAATTCTACCAGATTCCTCCTGCCGAGTTTAGCCCCCGCTTTCAGCGGCAGAGAAACCCGAAATGCCCGAGTCATGCGGGACGCGGGCATTTCGAGTTCGATCCGTCGCTGCTCGGTCAGTCCAGTAACCCGCTGACCACCTCGCCCTTGACCAGTTCACGGGGCTGGTTCAGGTGGTTGTACACGATCGTGTCCGGCTTGATGCCGACCGAGTGGTAAATCGTGGCAAGCAGTTCCGTCGGGTGGATCGCGCCTTCCACCGGGGCGCTCGCGGTCTTATCGCTCTTGCCGTGGACGTATCCGCGTTTGATACCCGCGCCCGCGATCACACCGGTGTAGCAGTATGGCCAGTGGTCGCGGCCGTCGTCGTTGTTCTGGTTGCCGGACGTACTCACCCCACGCTGCGGGCTACGGCCGAACTCTCCGACACACACCACGAGCGTTTCTTTGAGAAGGCCGCGCTCGTCAAGGTCCGAGATCAACGTCGACAGTCCGCTGTCGAGCATTGGGGCAGACTGGTTCTTCATTCGCGTCGAGAGGCCGACGTGGACGTCCCACGAGTGATTGTCACTGTTGGCGACCTTCGGCCACACGACTTCAACGAACCGTGTTCCGGCTTCGACCAACCGGCGCGCCAAAAGCAGACACTGGCCAAACGTGTTCTTGCCGTACTTCTCGCGCATCTCGGGTTTTTCGTCGGTCAACTCGAATGCCTTCTTCGCCCGCCCGCTGACCACGAGACCGAGTGCCTTGCCGTAGTACTCGTCAAGGTCGTGCTTCGCGACCGCGGCTTCCATCTCCGGCATCCCTTTGCTGATCGTCTCGCGGAGCGTCGCGCGGCGTTCCATGCGGACCGGCGTGAGTTCTTCGCGGAGCTTGAGGTCGTCCGTGCGAATCTTGTCCATCTTGGCAAGGTCCATGTCGTCGCCGGGCGGGTACAGCAGGTACGGGTCGTAGCCCTTGCCCAAGAAGCCCGCGCTGCCGCCCTTGCCGACCACGTTGGACTCTTGCAGTGGACGCGGCATCATCACGAACGGGAGCATCGGCACGCTCGGCGGCTTCATCTTGATGATGTTCGAGCCGAGCGTGGGGAAGTCCTTCGGGCTGGGCGGTTCGAGTTGCCCGGACGCGCTCACCTTGTCCGTGGTGTAACCGGTGTGCATCTGGTAGATGGCCGCAGTGTGGTTGAACAGCCCGTAGGGCGTGTAACTCACCGCCCGCATCAGGGTCGTCTTGTCCAGCACCTGCGCGAGCTTCGGCATCAGTTCAGTGACGTGCGTACCGGTGAGTTTCGTCTGTTGGTGCTTGAAGACGCTCTTTACCTTGTCTGGAACGTTGTCCTTCGGATCCCACAGGTCGAGGTGGCTCGGCCCACCTTGCAGGTAGATGAAGATCACACTCTTCGCTTTGCCGAACCCGGGACCGTTGCCGACTTCGCCCTTGTTGTTCGCGCTGGCTTTCTGGAGCGAGAACAGGTCGCCGAGCGTGAGACCGAGTACGCCCGAGCCGCCGACGCGGAGCAGGTCGCGGCGTGTGACGCCGTCGCAGTCGTTCTTGGCCGCAGCACCGGGAATGACAAGCATGCGAAAACTCCGGAAAGGAGTGGGGAGGGTAATTTTGGCAGGTGTAAGGAGTTTATCCCGAAGGTGAACCATCTGCAAACGGAAAGTTTGCGGCCCGCACCGGGAACAGAGTCCGGCACGGGCCACAAGAGAATGCAGCCGTTCGTTTCGTCAGTCGTCGATCGGGAAACGCTGACCGGGGTAGCGGCCGGGCTGGTCGAGCTCCGGTGGGCGGCAGCCGAGTTTCACCTTGAAGAGTTTTCGCTCCGATCCGCGCAATACTTCAATCTCGACCACGGCCCCGGGTCGGAAGGAACAAATGTGCGTGACTGCGTCGCTGTAGTTCCCCGGGTTCAGTGTCCCGACGCGCACGATCACATCACCGGGACGCAGACCGGCTTTGGCCGCGGGCGTGTTCGGTTCGACACCCTGAACGACCACGCCTTCGCCGAGCGTGACTCCGACGTAGCCGCGGGCCATCGGGTCAGGCCGTAACTCTGGCGGCACCGGTGCGAGCGCTGGAAAGGTGAGTCCGACGAGCAGAATCGCAGTGATCGTGTTCATGGTGAGGTCTCCTGGCGATACCGCCGGGGCCGTAGAGAGAACACGGCCTATATCCACTCATGCCCGATCCAGTGCCCGAATGCAAGTGGGAACTTGGAAGCAGAGGACCGCGGACAGACATCAGAAGACATCGGACAGATGACCTCGCCCCTTCGGGTCGAACGCTAAACAGCGCTCGTTCTCTTCTGATGTCTGTCCTCTCTCTTCTGCTCCTACAGCCCGTAGAACTTCACGGCGTTGTCGTGGAACAGTTTCTTTTGCTGTTCCTCGGGGCGGTCTTTCACGACGGACTTCAGCGCGGTTAGCCAGTCGCCGTACTTCTCGACACCGAGCAGGCACACCGGCCAGTCGCCGCCGAACATCACACGGTCCGGGCCGAACGCTTCCATTGTGTGGTTGATGATCGGGGCAAGCTCTTCAAGTTTCGCCTTGCCGCGTTCCGGCGCCGACGCGATGAACCCGCTCACCTTGCCAACGAGGTTCTTCCGCTTCGCGATCTCGGTCATGTCCTTCTTCCACTGGTCGCGTTCGGCTTTCGTGTGTTTCAGGTTTCCGTTGCCGCAGTGGTCGAGGATGAACCGCGTGTTTGGGCACTTGTCCGCGAGCTTGGTGAAGTCCGGCAGCTCCACGGGCCGCACACACATGTCGAAGCTGAGACCGAGGTCACCCAGGAGCTGAATGCCCTTCACAAACTTCTCGTCGAGGCAGTAGCCTGCGGGCGTTTCCTTCACGTGCAGCACCTGACGGATGCCCTTCACGTACTTGCTACCCTTGAACTGCTCTGCGTACTTCTTGAAGCCGTCCGAGTTCGGTCGCCCGGACACGACCGCGGCGCACGTCACGGTCTTCCCGCTCTTGCACAATTCGATGAGGTAGTCGGCTTCCTTCTGTTGTTGTTCGGGGACCACGTCCACTTCCATGTAGACGGCCTTCACCACGTTCAATCCCTCGGTTGCTTTCGCATACTCCGTCGGCGTGAAGTTGTGACCTAGAATCTTGCCTTCGGGCGTCTTCGGGTCGAACCACGCGAGTTTGAGCTGATCGAGGTTCCACAGGTGCTGGTGCGTATCGACGACGGGGAGCATCGCTTTGTCCTTCTGTGAATAGGCGAGCCGGGGGCATAAGCCTCCCGAGGCGATGGTTGTGGCGGAAGCGGCGAGGAAGGCACGACGGTTCATTGATTGACCTCGTTGGGGAGAAACTGCACAGATGGTAACACGACGTCGCGGGAGTACAACGACCTCATGAACACTCTGAAGCGAATCCTGGTGACCGGTTCGGCAGGGCGTATCGGTCGCGCGGCTGTCGCGGAACTCGTCGCTCATGGACACCACGTGATCGGCTTCGATCTGCACCCGACACCGGGGCTTCCTCCAGAGCGGTTCGTCGTGGCTGCCCTCTCGGATGTGGACGCCCTTCGCCGCGCCGCAAGCGGCGTGGAAGTCATCGTTCACCTCGCGGCCACACCAGACGACGCACGATTCTCGCGCGGCGCGGCACCGGACGATGGCGATAACTTTCTGAACGAACTTGTGCCCGGCAACATCGTAGGGCCGTATCAGATCATGGAAGCGGCCCGCGTGCTGAAGATTCCGCGTGTGATTCTCGCGAGCACTGGACAAGTCATCGACGGCCACTTGCGAGCCGGAAACATGCCGGTAACGACGGATTCCCCGCCGCGGCCGCGCTATCTCTACGCGTGCACGAAAGTCTTCCTCGAATCGCTCGGTCAGGTGTATGCGAAGGAGCACGGTATCGAGGTGCTCGCCGTGCGGCTTGGCTGGTGTCCGCGGCCCGGGCAGGAGGAAGAGTTTCGGCAGAGCGAGTTGGGGCCGGACGTGTACCTCAGTCCAGGCGACGCGGGCCGCTTCTTCGCGGCGGCGGTGGAAGTCGCGACGCTCCCGCCATTCGCGGTGGTGTACGCGACAAGCCTGTACGTTTCCAAACACGCCTACGACCTGACCGCCACTCGCGATTTGTTGGGGTGGGAACCACGCGACCAGTGGCCCAG
>SXID01000054.1 GCA_005772955.1 Planctomycetia bacterium | reverse complement strand
GGGATGGGGATGGGCGAAGGTATGGGTATGGGTTTGGGTATGGGTTTGGGTATGGGTAGGGGTTTGGGTATGGTTATGGGGATGGGTATGGGGATGGGGATGGGCCAACCCATGAACATGGGGATGAGCGAAGGTGACATGAACGGTGACGACAAACTGGCAAACAAGGGTTCGTCTGGCAACAACGCTACCGGTGACGGTGCCTTCATCAAACTCCGCAACAAGGACCGCGACAAGGTCCAACAGACGACCGACACGCAGTTCCCGGCCGAGTTCCGCGAACTGATCAAGCAGTACAACATCAACATCAAGAACGGGAAGCCGGCTGGCGGCGCCCCGACCACGGGCGGCAAGTAAAGTCCCGCGGTTGACGTTCCAGTTAACAACGCCGAGGGCCGGGAACCGAACGTGTCGGTTCACCGGCCCTCTTCTTCCATGAGACTGCGGGCGTCCCGCCCGCTCTTCGCTCTTCATTTCGATTCGGAGCCTCACATGCGTCGCTTCTTCTTCGTGTCCGTCCTCGCCGCCGCGTTCGGCGGACTGTTCGCTACCTCCGCGGCCACCCAGCCGCCGAAGGCCGATGAGCCGAAGCCGATTGGCGTTGTCCCCAAGGACAACGTGAAGATGGACGACGACACCAAGAAGGCGGTCGAGAAGGCGCTCAAGTACCTCGCCGAAAAGCAGGAGGCCGACGGCTCGTGGGGCAACACCGCGATCACCGGCTTCACGTTGCTCGCGTTCATGTCGAACGGGCACATGCCGAACCAGGGCGACCACGGCAAGGTAGTCGCGAAAGGCGTGCGCAACCTGTGTTCCACCGCACGCGAAGACGGTTATCTGGTCGGCGCTCGCGGCGGCAACATGTACTGCCACGGCATGGCCGCGCTGGCGCTCACGCAGGCCTACGGCATGACCGGTGACGAGGACGTGAAGAAGATCACCAAGCGCGCAATCGAGTTGATCATCAAGACGCAGAACAACGAGGGAGGCTGGCGCTACGACCCGTCCCCAACTGGCGCGGACATCTCCGTGACCATCATGCAAGTGATGGCGCTGCGCGGGGCGAAGGACGCGGGCATCCACGTGCCGGACAAGGTGATGACCGACGCGATCAAGTACGTGAACCGCTGTTACGACAAGCGCACGGGTGGGTACAAGTACCAGCCTTATTCGGCGGGGGCGGGGTACGCTCGCACGGCCGCCGGCGTGTGCGTGTTGCAACTATGTGGTCAGTACGACGCGGAGGAAATCAAGCAGGCCGTGGATTACATGGAGAAGATCGGCGACGACCGCGCCCACTACTGGTACGGCCACTATTACGCATGCCACGCGATGAACCAGGTCGGCGGCGAGCCCTGGGAGAAGTACTACAAGCGAATGCGCGACAAACTGCTCGCTCCGGGCTACCAGAAGGCAACCGGCGAGTGGTACGACCCGCGTCTGGAAGCAGCCTACGGCGCCTCCTACCAGACCTCGATCGCGGTGCTGATCCTCAGCGTCCCAACGCACTACTTGCCCATCTACCAGAAGTGACGTGTCGTCACGGATTTGACGAGCCAGAAGCTTAAGCGACGGATTCGCTTACGCGTCCGCCTCGTCAAAGACAAGCCACACGTGGGCCGCTCGCCGACACGACCCACCCCTGCCCCCGAGACGCGTTGCCGTTGGGTGCATTGGTCGCATACTCGCTCAATACCACCTCTCTTCACAAAGCGATTCGGGCCTTCGTGCATCGGGCGTATCATCGCTGGTGGAATCCGTGCCTTCACCGCGACATGGAACTCCTTGAGTTCGGGCACGGCGGAGCGCGGGTGATCGCGTTCCCCACTTCGCGCGGAACGTTCCACGAGTGGGAAGATCGCGGCATGATCCTTGCGATCGGGCACGCGCTCGAAAACGGCTGGCCGCATCTGGTGTGCGTTGACGGCGTGGATGCGGAGAGTTGGTACGCGTTCCGCAATCACCCCGGCGCGAACTAGGAGGCACAAGCAGTACACCAACTACGTCATGAACGAATCGCTGCCGTGGGCGTGGTGGCACAACGACCACCAGTTCACGATCTTCACCGGGGCGAGTTTCGATGCGTTTCACGCGATTTCGCTGGGCTTGCGGTTCCCGGAGCAAGTGAAACGCATCCTGAACGTGAGCGGCCTCACCGACACCAAGGGATTCCTCGGCGGTTACCACAACGAAACACCTGCAGAATCCAGTCGATTTTCATCCCGAACGAACACGGTGGCTGGCATCTGGATCGGCTTCGCGAACAGAACGTCATCCCCGCGGTGGGTCGCGACGAACATCTATTACACCAAAACCGCGAACTATCGGGTAAACTATGGGTGAAGAGCATCGGCAACGCGCTCCGCGAGTGGGATGGAATGGCCCACTACTGGCCCGTCTGGTACGACACGGTTGGGATGTTTATTGGTGGGCATGATTGACAGTGTTCGGTGTTCAGAGAAGACAGCCAGCGTTGCTGCCCGTCTTCTCTGAACACGGAACACGGAACACTGAGGGCGAAACCTGTGAAAAAGGTCGGCGTGATCGTGGGTCGCGAGTGGTCGTTCCCGCCGCGGTTCATCGACGAGGTAAACGGGCGGAACGTGGGCGTCGTAGCGGAGTTCGTCAAACTCGGCGGCACCAAGATGGACGAGAAGGTGCCGTACAGCGTAATCGTGGACCGCATTTCGCACGAGGTGCCGTACTACCGGAGTTACCTGAAACACGCGGTACTCGAAGGCGTCACGGTCATCAACAACCCCTTCATGTGGACAGCGGACGACAAGTTCTTCGGAGCGTCGCTGTGCAAGAAGTTGGGACTCGCGCACCCAAAGACAATGGCGCTGCCGAACAAGGACTACGCCGCCGGTATCGTAAAGACGGAGAGCCTTCGCAACCTCGAATACCCTCTGAACTGGCAGGCAGTGGTCGATTACGTCGGGTTGCCGTGCATCCTGAAGGACTCGCACGGCGGCGGCTGGCGCGGCGTGCACGTGTGCCACAGCATCGAGGAACTGATCCGCTACTTCGATGGCTCCGGGCTGCTCACGATGATCGCCCAAGAGTTGATTCAGTGGGACCAGTACGTGCGGTGCATGTGTCTGGGCCGCGACCTCGTGCTGCCGATGCCCTACGACACGCATAACCGCCGGTACATCTCTGACGAGAATTACCTCGCCCCAGCGATGAAGCAGCGTGTCATCGACGACTCGCGCAAGCTCGTGGACGCGCTCGGCTACGACATGAACACTGCGGAGTGGGCCATCAAGGACGGCGTGCCCTACGCGATCGACTTCATGAACCCCGCGCCCGACATGGACGCGAACTCGCTCACGTCGGAATACTTCGAGTGGGTGGTCAAGCACATGGCCGATCTGGTAATTGATCGCGCGATGAACCCGCGCCCGCAGTTGACCGAACTGAAGTGGAGCAAACTGTTTTAAGGTAGGCGACTTGCTCCGTGAGTCGCGGTCGCACAGTTCGGTGGCGTCATCGGGGACCCAAGGAGCGTAACCACCCCCCGCACGTCGCTCGCGGAGCGAGTGACCTAGCTTTGAGTGCCAGCATGTCCGACGCGATCTCGTGCTACCACGACCTGCTCGCTTCTGGCTCCGCGCTCGCCGCCGATTCGCAGACCGCGCTGGATAAGGCACAACAGCTTCGCGGCTTGCACTTCGGCGAACGCCCAGCGTGTACTGTGCTGCGCCCGCGATTCCTCACGCCGGCGCAGTATCGCCTAGTGCACGACACCGTCTCCACGCTGCTTCCCGCGTTTCAGACGGTGTACGACCGTGCGCTCGCGGACCCGACCTTCCGGCAACAGTTCCGAATGCTTGACTGGGAAGAGCAGTTGCTGGGCATTGATCCCGGTTTCCCCTGCCCAAGCCCCACAAGCCGGTTCGACACGTTCTTCGCGTCGGACGACGAGTTGCTCTTCATGGAGTTCAACACGGAGTCGCCCGCGGGCGCCGGGTACTCCGACGCGCTCACGAAACTCTTCTACGCCCTGC
>SXID01000053.1 GCA_005772955.1 Planctomycetia bacterium | reverse complement strand
TGCGCGACGACCTGCGGCACCGGCTCCCGCACCGGGCGCCGCCCACAGTCGAAGAACGCGCGTTTAAGGTGTTCCAACTCGCGCAGGTGTTGGGGTGGACACCGGACGAACTCCACCGGCTCACGCCTGGCGAATGGGGGCTGTTGCTCCGCGAGATCGAGAGCTTCCCGGAAGTCGAACGGCGGCGCGTCTTCCACCTGGCCTACGAACGCCGGTTTCGCGACCAGTGCTTCGACGCGCTCTCGCTCCACGACCGCCGCAAGCCGGTCGCGGTCCGGTTCCAGGTGGTGACGTGCATCGACGAGCGCGAGGAATCGTTCCGCCGGCACCTGGAAGAAGTCGCGCCGGACTGCGAGACGTTCGGCGCGGCGGGGTTCTTCGGGGTCGTGATGTACTACAAGGGCGTGGCCGACGCGCACCACGTTCCGCTGTGCCCGGTCGTGGTTACGCCGCGCCACTTTGTCGAGGAGCGGGTAGTCGAGGGCTACGCGGTCGAGGACCGTCGGAACCGGTGGTTCCGGCGGCTGTTCGGCAGCGCCTCGCATCAGCTTCATCTGGGCACGCGAACGTTCGCGCTCGGGACCGTGTTGTCGGCGGGGATCGGCGTACTCTCGGCGGTGCCGCTGGTGGGGCGAATCCTGTTTCCGGGACTCGCGGCACGCCTCAAACACCGCGCGTCGGGCGTGTTCGGCGCGCCGAAGCGCACGCGCCTTCAGATCGAGCGCACCGAGCCCGAGCCTGGACCCGAGTGCGGACGCGTCGGCTTCACCGTCGATGAGATGACCGACATTGCCGAGCGCACGCTGCGCGACCTGGGGCTGGTTCGCGGGCTGTCGCCGCTGGTGATCGTGCTCGGGCACGGCTCGCACAGCATGAACAACCCGCACGAATCGGCGCACGACTGCGGGGCGTGCGGTGGAGCCGTCGGCGGTCCCAACGGCCGTGCCGTCGCGCAAATACTGAACGATGTGCGCGTGCGGACGAAGCTCGTGGAACGCGGCATCGCGGTGCCCGAAGGAACGGTTTTCGTCGGTGGGCTGCACAACACCTGCAACGAGTACGTGAAGTATTTCGATCTCGACCTGTTCCCCGAATCGCACAAAGCGCTGTTCGCGGACGCGGAACGAGCGATCGAGGCTGCGCTGGGGCTGAACGCACACGAGCGGTGCCGCCGGTTCGAGTCGGCGCCGCTGACGCTCACACCAGAAGGCGCGCGACAGCACCTCGACGCGCGCGCCGAAGACCTTTCGCAAGTGCGGCCGGAGTGGGGACACGCGACGAACGCCCTGTGCATCGTCGGGCGCCGCGAACGCACGCGGGGGCTGTTCCTCGACCGGCGGCCGTTCCTCGTGTCCTACGACGCCACGCAGGACAACGCCGACGCGACCGTGCTCACGCGGTTGCTCTCCGCGGTCGTCCCGGTGTGCGGCGGGATCAGCCTCGAATACTACTTCTCACACGTGGACTCGCCAGGCTACGGGTGCGGCACGAAACTGCCGCACAACATCACGTCGCTGCTCGGCGTGATGGACGGTGCCGCGAGCGACCTGCGCACCGGGCTGCCGTGGCAGATGGTCGAGATCCACGAACCGATGCGGTTGCTCATCGTGTGCGAAACGACGCCCGATGTGCTGATCAAGATCATGGATCAGAACCGCGCGATCGGCGTTCCGATTCGCAACGGTTGGGTGCAGATCGCGACGCTGAACCCGACCGGCACCGGGCTGCTCATGTTCCGCGACGGTGCGTTCCGTCCGCGCGTGCCGATCGCGGAACACTTGCCGCAGGCGACAACCTCCGTCGATTGGTACCGCGGGTGGCGCGATCACCTGGAGTTCGCCGAGATCGGCTGCGACCCGGAGGGCGCATGAATCACTACACCGAGAGCCTCGCGTTCCTCGTCGTCGCGGCCCCCGCGCTGTTGCTCGCCGCGCTCGGCGTGGCGTCGTTACTCGACCGCCGATGGTCCGAACCCGCGACCAGCCGGTTGACCCGGTGGGCGATCGCGGTGGCGCTCCTCAGCGCGCTTGGCCTCGTCGCGGGGATGCTCGCGACCGGCGCGCCGCGCGTCATTCTCGACCTCGGCAATTGGGTCGAGATTCACCCGCACGACGCGGGGACCGATCACCCCGGCTACCACTTTCAGGTGAAGCTCGTCTTCGATCAACTCTCGATCCCGTTCCTGCTCCTGTCGCTCGTGCTGTGCGGAACGATCGGAGCTTTCGCCACGCGCTACCTGCACCGCGAACCGGGTTTCAACCGGTTCTTTGTGCTGTACGCGTCGTTCGTGCTCGGCATGGTGCTGACCTCCGTGGCCGGCACCATCGAGACGCTCTTCGTCGGGTGGGAACTCGTTGGGATGTCGAGCGTGTTCCTGGTCGCGTTCTTCCAAGAACGCCCGGCCCCGGTGCGGAACGGGTTGCGCGTGTGGGTCGTGTACCGCGTGTCCGACGCGGCGCTACTGCTCGCAGCCGTCTTGATGCACCGGATGATCGGAGCCGGCGACTTCGACAAGTTGCTCGGTGGTGGCGCGTGGCCGGACGGAGCCGCGAGCGTGTCCGAATCGCAAGCGCTGCTTCTGGGGTTACTGTTGCTCGTGGCCGCGGCCGGGAAGTCGGCGCTGGTGCCGTTGTCCGGGTGGCTTCCGCGCGCGATGGAAGGACCGACCCCATCGAGCGCCGTTCTCTACGGCGCGCTGTCGGTTCACCTCGGCGCGTTCTTGCTGTTGCGTGCGGGGCCGCTCCTCGATGCGTCTCCGGCGCTCGCGGTCGCGGTGGTCGTGTTCGGACTGCTGACCGCGCTGTTCGGGTTCTTCACCGCGAGCGTGCAAACCGACATCAAGAGCGCGTTGTCGTTCGCGTCACTCGCGCAGGTGGGAATCATCGTCGCGGAGATCGGTCTGGGTTGGCGGTACATTCCGCTCGTTCACCTGATCGGGCACGCGTGCTTGCGAACGCTCCAGTTCATCCGCGCGCCGACGCTGCTGCAAGACTACCGGCATCTGGAGAACGCGATCGGCGGGCGGCTCCCGCGTCGGCCCGCGCTGTGGGTGCGGATCACGCCCGCACGGTGGCGCGTGTTCCTGTACCGGCTGGCGATCGAGCGCGGCCACCTCGACGCGCTGCTCGCGGTTCTTGTCGTGCAGCCGTTCGTGAAACTGTTCACCTGGCTGGACCGACTCGACCGCCGGGCGACGGACACGCTCGCCGGGCAGAATCGCGACGAACCGCCGGCGTTGGACCACGTTCCGCCGCCGTCGGAGAACGGCACCGGGCACCACGCGGCGCTCGGACACGGTCACGGACCCAACCCCTCGCATACCCCGAACGACGAATGAACATCTACTCCGTGTCGTGGCTCGAACTCACGATCCTCGTGCCGCTCGTCGGCGCGGTCGCGGTCGCGCTCTGCCGCACCGACGCCACACGCCGACTGTGGGGAAGCACGATTACCGGCGCGATTTTGGGATGCTCCCTGTTCGCATGGCTCGGCCACGAGACCGGAGCGAATCCCGCGTGGGAACTGTTTCCGCGCGCGTTCGGCTTCCGGCTCTTCGCGCTCGACGGTCTGAGCGCGCCGTTGCTTCCGCTCGTCGCGCTCCTGCACTTCTTGACCGTGCTTGCGACCACCGGCTCGAACCACACGCACTGGTCCGTTCCGCTGCTCCTCGCGGGCGAAGCGGTTCAGCTCGCGGCGCTCGGGGTGCGCGACCCGTGGCCGCTGACGCTGTTCCTCGCGCTGGGAGTGTTGCCCGCGTACCTCGACCTCCGCGTTCGCGGGATGGCGACGCGTGTCTACGCGGTCCACGCGGGGCTGTTCGTCGCGCTTCTCGCGGCCGGCGCAGTATTGCTCGGTGCGGGTGCGTCGCCGGCCGTCGGATGCGTGCCGCTACTCTTGGCCGTGTTCGTGCGGAGCGGCACCGCGCCGTTTCACTTGTGGGTGCCGGACCTGTTCGAGAAGGCGTCGTTCGCGGTGGCGTTGCTGTTCGTGACGCCGATCATCGGCGTGTACATGGCCGTCCGGTTGGTGCTGCCGGTGTGCCCAGAGTGGATTCTTCAGACGCTTGGGTTTGTGTCGCTGTTCTCCGCGATCCTCGGCGCCGGGTTGTCGGTGGTGCAGACCGACGCGCGCCGGTTCTTCGCGTACCAGTTCATCAGTCACGCCGCGATGGTGATGGTGGGGTTGCAACTGAACACGCCGATCAGCCTGACCGGGGCGCTGTGCCTGTGGTTCTCGGTCGCGCTGTCGCTCGCGGGTCAGGGGTTGGTGCTGCGGGCGCTCGAATCGCGGTTCGGCCGAATCACGATGACCGGCTTCCGCGGGCTGTACGATCGCTCGCCGCCGCTCGCGATCTGCTTCCTGTTGACCGGTCTGGGAAGTGTGGGCTTCCCGGGCACGCTCGGATTCATCGCGGCGGAAATGCTCGCGGGCGGGGCCGTCGGCGCGAACCCGCTGGTGGGCGTGGTGATGATCGTCGCGGCCGCTTTGAACGGGATCGCGGTGGTTCGCGTGTACTTCCTGCTCTTCACCGGTGGGCGCCACCAGACGAGCGTTCCACTGGGAATCACCGGTCGCGAGCGGTTCGCGGTGCTGGTGCTCGCGGCGCTGATTCTGGGTGGCGGACTGTACCCGCAACCGGGGGTCGAATCCAGGCATCACGCCGCGGTCGCAACGCTCCGCGACCGACAGGAGCGACTCGGTGCGGCCGCCGACTCAAAGCGTGAATAGCACGCGGAATGGATTCACCCAGTTACGGTTGAAGCAGCGCGGTGAAGTCGGCCGTCACAATGCCGCGGCGGAGACGCTAATCGTCCTGCCCGAGCGAGTACACATCAACTCGCGTACCCGCTCCTGTTCGCGGCGTATGCCGAGCAACAACAGTGTGTCGCCCGCCAGCAACCGGCACATCGCAACCGCTTCGTCGTCGAGATCGGCCAGCAGATGCATGTGGGTGTCAGCGAGCGGGGTCACGCACAAGTCACCTTGGAAAGTAATGACGTGCCGGGGGTCGCCGCTGCCGGCTACTTTTCGTCCTCGTCCGTGACGTTATGGGAGTGGTCCGAGTAGTCATAGTTCCCATAGTTGTACCTGTACTCGTAATTCGAGCCGTATCCCTTTGTTGCGTAGCTCGCCGCGTTCACAATCACCCCGAGGGCGTTGGCCCCAACTCCGGCCAGCACTTCCCGGGCCCGCTCCGCCGTCGGACGCGACGTCTTCGTCATTCGGAACACCAGCAGCACACCGTCCACTTGGGGAGCCACAATCGCCGGGTCGGCGACGGCCAGTAGTGGCGGGCTGTCGATGATGACAAAGTCGTATCGCTCCTTCAGTTCGGCTAACACCTGCTGGAACTGCGGGCTGCCGAGCAACTCGGCGGGGTTCAGCGGCCGCGGCCCGCAGGGGAGTAGATCGAGGCCAGCGGTCCCGCTGGCCAAGAGTCCGTCCGAAAGCGGTCGGAGGCCCGCAATCACCTCCGTCAGCCCGGTTTTGGTCGCGACGCCGAAGAGTTTGTGGACCCGTGGCTTCCGAAGGTCGCAATCGACGAGCACCGTCCGCTTGCCCGACTGGGCAACCGAGAGAGCGAGGTTGGCCGCGAGCGTCGATTTGCCGCCGTCGGGGGTCGGGCTGGTCACCTGGATGACCTGGTGCCCACGCCCCTGAGTGCTGAAGTACAGTTGCGTCCGCAGCCCCCGGTACGACTCAGCCTCAGGCGACTGCGGTCGCAGGGCGGCGACGAGCGAGGGGTCGAACTGCGCAGGCGCGCTGGCGACCGTCGCGGGTGCGGTTTGGATCCGCGGAATGTGCCCGACCACCGGCAGCCCGAGCCGCTGGCGGATTTCGGCCGGGGAGCG
Source organism: Planctomycetia bacterium (assembly GCA_005772955.1). Taxonomy (GTDB): domain Bacteria; phylum Planctomycetota; class Planctomycetia; order Gemmatales; family Gemmataceae; genus Gemmata. The sequence continues at coordinate 71,510 of SXID01000053.1, read as the reverse complement.
GAAGCTCTTGTCCCGCGTCTCGGCCAGGAGCATCAGTCCGACGCCCAGCAGCGCCCCGAGAGCCACCCCCGTCATCAGCGAGCGGGCCAGCACCGGCGCGACCTTGGCACCTGTTGCCGGCGGGGTGATCTGTTCGGACGAGTATCCGCCTCCGCCCTGTGCCGCCTGTCGGGCCAGTTTTTCCGTCTCGAGCCGCAAGATTTCCGCGTCGGCGTGCTGCATCTGGGTGGCCATGGCGTCGGCCTGGTCCTGCAACCCGCCAGCGTCCTTCAGTGTCCTCTCGTCGTCTTTCAACCGCCCTTCGACCACCTTCAACAGGCCGTTCGCGGTCGTCTTCTTCTGCTCGATCCACTTCGTGTACGCGCCCAGTTCGTCGAGGGCGGGCGTGACCTCCGGGGTCGGGCGACTCATCTGCTCCTTGAACGCCGCAATGCGCACGTCGAGCGCGAGTACCTGTGGGTGGTCTTTGCCGAGGCTGCGGGTCCCGGTTAGCTCTCGCCGCTGGAACTCCAGCGCCCTCAGACCCGCTAACCCGAACTGATCGGCGGCTGAAGCCGGGGTACCGGGCGGGCGGGCCGTGAGTTGAGCGAGGGTGAGGTGCCGCTCTTCGGGGGACTGGCCGGACTTGGCGACGAACTCGAGCTGGGCCGTCAGGTTGCTGATGTCGGCGTTGAGGGCGCGCACCTGGTCCCGCTGGGCGCTCACCCGGAGGCGTACGTTCGCCACCTCTTCCGTCGTAATCTTGCGCAACTCGCTGAGGTGCGAGATCCGGTTGTCGCCCGCTGTCGTACGCTGTTTTTTGACCACGTCGAGCAGCCGATCAAGGGTTTCGCTGCGATCCTTGGCGGATTGCTCGTAGATGGCGAACAGTTCGCCTTTGTGTGCCAGAATCACCGCCCCCAACAGCCGCCGGCAGACCTCCGCGTCGTCGCCCCGCAGGGTGAGGTTTAACACCCCGCTGCCGACCGAGGCAGTGGCCGAATCCTTGTCCCGGGCGACCGTAAGCCCGGCGCCGATCATGTCCGCGACGCCCCGGTCATCCCCCGGCAGTCCCGCCCCGTCCACCGCGCGGGCATTGCGCGCCGCGGCCATCCTGATCTTTTCCGACTTGATTAAGGTCACCTGTGTAGCGACGTGATCCTCCACCATTCGCCCGTCGCCTTCCTTGGTCAAGTCGCTCCCCTTTTTGATCACCAGCACCTGGGCGCGTGACTGGTATTGGGGCACGGCGGTCACGTAGAGCAGGACGCCCACGACCGCGCCGATTACCAGGCCAACGACCAAGAACGGCCAGCGGCGAGCGAGGACGTGAAGCGGGTTGAGACCGCCACCCAGGGCTTCGGCGTCGGGAAGGTGATGAGCATCGGCCACGGGAGGACTCGTGGGGCAGGACGCGACTCCAGACGGCATCTTTGGCGCGGAGTAGCGAATGAGGATTGAATCGCGTGGGGCGGCGCGGTTCAGTTGGGGAGGGTGGTGCTCGTGTATTCGCGTTCGCCAACTGGCCCCCCAATACGCCCGTGGTTACCAAACGGCCCTGTTCGGAACCGGTCTCATTCGGTGTGCGCGTTTTGCTGGCGAGTCAGGAGCTGCTTTTTCGAGAAACCGCTCCTCAACCGTCGCCTCGATCCGGGCTCCGAGAAAGGACACCTTGAGGATGACCCGGAATGTTCCGGGCTTCAGCTGAATGATCTCCCCGAGCGAGCCGGCGAGCGGCCCGCCGGTGATCCGAACCGTGTCACCGATGACCCCGTACACCCGTTCCTGAACCAGTTGGTGGTTCGCGAGCAAGTCCGCGACACTTCGTAACTCGTCCTTCAGCCGTTCTGGGTCTTGGCTCCGTAGGAACTGGGCGATTAAACGTCGGCAGGTTGCCGGCACCTGCTTGTGCTCGCGGTACTCCACCTCGCCGCAAAATACGTACCCAGGGAACAGCGGAACTTGCGAGGTCTGACGCTTGGTCGCGGATCGGTTGATCCGCGTCATCAGCGGGAGAAAAGTGGGCACGCCCACAGATCCCAACTGTTCAGAAACCGCTTTTTCCCAACGAGCGGCGGTCCGCAGCGCGGCCCAACAGCCTACTCCCTCGATTCCAGTGCGATTCATTTTCTTCCCTCCGCTGACGCACTCGGTTCGCCTGCCACGTTTCGGTGACCACTCTCCGTTTGCAACCGGATTGGCCCGAGTGGAGAAGGGTTCCGACAGATAAAAATGTACTCTACTATATATAGAGAGGTTGATAATTCGATTCGGATAAACGGGGGAACATTTTCGGCAGATCTCAAATGTACGCTACCGTCTCAAACAAGATCAATCGAAACAGCACGGCCGACAACGCGTGCAAAAAAAACGGGAAAGCGTTCGAGTTTACAGCACGCGAACTTCTGTAGAGTTACGATTCATTCCGGGATGAATGCGGTTACATAGTGGAAACCCGAAGAAAAGACCGCAACTGATCCCATGGACCGGACAAGCGAGAATACCTTGTCCAATCTGCGAACAGATCTGAGCCAGGAGGGTGATTCCTGGTCGCGGGAGCATTCATTATTTCGGTGTCAAAAGCTCACCGAATAAGAACTTAGCACGGAAGCATCAAGGAAAATGATACCCCAGACAGCCCTTCGACCATGAGGTCGATCCGCTGTTAGGCTCGCGCAGCGTTTCCCGCCCGCTATGCACCACAGGTTGTCAGACAGCCATGCTTGCTAATTGCCCCTCTACATCCTCATTGTTATTTCTCACGGCGGGTTACCAACAACGCGCCTGTTACTTCCTCATAGACGCGATCAAACCTCTTTCTCTTCCCTCCTCATTTTTGTCACGCGACGAGAACATCGAAGGTTCGCCTTGATCGATCACACACTAAACTCTCCTTGGTGGTTGGCACTCGGCGTGGGTGCGGGTGCCGGACTGGTCCTGACCCGCGCCGCGCGGAATCTGGCCGTTCGCGTTGGACTTGTCGATACTCCCGATGGTTGGCGCAAGATTCACGTTCGGCCGGTGCCGGCGGTCGGCGGGGTGGCCGTACTTCTGGCCACGGTCATTGCGGTGGTGGTTGCTGTCGGTGCTGACCCCGAACTGGCTGCCATGGTGAGTAATGACGCTCGTCGCGCGGGCGCACTCCTCGCCGCCGCCGTCACGATCACCGCCGTTGGCTTCGTCGACGATCGGTACAACCTGCGAGCGCGCCACAAACTCGTCGGCCAGGTCGCCGCCGCGTTGATTCTCGTACTGGGTGGTGGGTATTTGATCGAGCGTATCAGCGTATTCGGCATGATTGTCGAGTTCGGTCCGCTGGCTGGTCTCGCCACCGTGTTCTGGCTCCTCGCCTGTGTCAACGCGCTGAATTTGATCGACGGGATGGATGGACTGCTCGGAACGGTCGCGGTGACCGGTTTGGGAACGCTGGCCGTCATCGCACTCCTGGCCGGTCAAGTGTTCGCAGGAGTTGTGGCCCTCGCTCTGTGCGGGGCGGTCGTTGGGTTCCTCTGGTTTAACCTACCACCGGCCACCATCTACATGGGCGATGCTGGGAGCATGCTCGTTGGGCTCGTGATCGGGGCGCTTGCCATTCCCGCGTTCCTGAAGGGCCCGGCGACCGTTGCCCTCATCTGTCCTGTCGCAATCCTGATCCTGCCGGTGCTCGACACGAGCGCAGCAATCATTCGACGGAAGTTGACCGGGCGCGGGCTCGCGATCGCGGATCGCGGGCACCTTCACCACGTTCTGCTGCGGCACGGCCTGACGGTTCCCCGCGTCTTGGTGCTGGTCGCCGCACTCGGGTTGGTTGCGTCGGCTGGTGCCCTCGCGAGTACCGCCCTCCACAACGACCTCTACGCGCTGGTTGGTGCTTTCGGCGTGGTCATTACGCTCTTGTCAACGCGACTCTTCGGGCACGCCGAGTTCCACTTGGTTTGTAAGCGAGTTGGCTTGGTACTCCGTGTCGCGCTGGGGCGAGGTACTCCGGCCGGCGCTGAACTGGCAATCCGCCTTCAGGGGAGCATCGACTGGGATCAAGTGTGGTCGGAACTGTCCGGGGCCGCGATGGACGCGGACCTCCAGTCCTTGGCGCTGGACGTGAACGCCCCGTCCTTGCACGAAAACTACCACGCCCAATGGGACCGGCCCGTCCGGGCAATCTCCGATGCCCACTGGTGGCGGGTTGAGATTCCGCTCTTCACGCAGGGGCATCTCCTCGGCCGACTGGCCATCACGGGCTGGCGCGACGACCGGCCGATAGGGGACACGCTCCAGCGTCTGGCCCGGATCGTCGAAGCGACCGAACTCCGGGCCGCCGCGTTGACGGCCGTGGCGTGGCGCCCCGCGGGCTTCACGGACGCGTCCCTCCCTCGCTCGGGAGACGCCGGCGCCACTTGCGGTCACTCAAAAACAGGCCTTGTTCACTAATCGGTGCCCGCTGCCGGCTCGACAGGAGTGCCCTGACTCCCGACCGGAAGACGAATTCCGCGAGCCGGCGCTGATGTGCGGCTCTTGCGAGGGCGACCGGTGACGGCTCACCGGTCGCCAGAAGTCGTTCAACGAAGTTGCAGCGGTGGCCGTAACAAGTGACGACACCCCGGCAACCGGCTGGCGACCCCCAGGCCTCGATCGCCAGAATGTATTTATGTTAATTCAAACTACTTCGGCTTGGAAGCGGAGGGTGAGCCTTCCATTCTGGCGCCGATTTCGCCCCGAAGTGCTCGTGCCCGTCCGCGGCAGGACGATGAGGATCGATCTCCGGGACGGGATCATTTCTCGCCTCCTCTACCTCGAAGGGAATTACGAGGGCTACTTACTTGATATGGTCCATCAGCTCATGCTGACGGGCGCAAATTGCCTGGACATCGGCGCGAACATTGGTCTGTATTCGCTCGAACTGAGCGGCGCCGTTGGTCCGTCGGGGCGGGTGTTTGCATTTGAACCGGAACGGCACAACCACGAACTGTTGACCACCAATTTACGTCTCAACGGCGCCACCAACGTTGAGGCCGTCAAGACTGTCGTCGGTGACCGGAACGGCCAGGTTTGCTTGGCGCGGCACCCGGATAATTTCGGTGACCATCACGTCGTCGACCGGGAGAGCAATTGGGCCGAGGAGGTACCGGTTGAAACGATCGATGCCTTTTGCGCCAAGAGGGTGATCGACAACATCGCCTTCGCAAAAATCGACGTTCAGGGCTACGAGCCGTTCGTTCTCAGCGGCATGGCCGAGACCGTTCGTAAGAACCCGGACCTGATGGTCTTGGTCGAAATCTGGCCCGACGGACTGGCCCGGCAGGGACGCTCGGCTTCTGAGTTGATCGCTTCATTCCGAGATTACGGATTCGTCGGCTACGAGCTTCACGATTGGCGCGTAATCCCCGTCTTGGAACCTCGGACGTACGACCACATTCGCTTCGGCCGGAGCGTCGATTGCCTCTTCTGCCGCCAACGGGACAAGCTCGAGGAGACGGTTTTCTGGTATCTAGGCGGCACTGCTGTTTCAAAGACGCCGTGACCGAAATCGCGACCGCCCGCATCTTGGGCGACGGCCGATAACCTGTTCTGACCTGAGACGGGGCAACGAGAATCCGCAACTTTACGATGAGCCGAATACACGACGTTCTCGCCGCACCAGCCACGTTCGCGAGCCGCGCCCATCGAGCGTATTGGTCTCTGCTGAACGCCGCCCGCGGGCACAAGGTGGTTCCGTTCAGCGCCCGCTACTGGTGGACGCGCGAGCGGTTGGTTACCGAAATCTGCGAGAAGACACTGGCGGAGCCGGCTTCGTGGGAAGAACTGATTCGCGACCGCCGCTTTGGACATTACGACGAGCGAGTCGTTGAGTACTCATGGGCCCTAGCTCGAATTGCGACCGACCGGGTTCAGGGGCGGTTGCTCGACGTCGGCTGTGTCATGAACACGAGTTACTGTTTACGGAAACTGACTGCAAAGTTCGAAGACATCCACTTGTTGAATCTCGTCAGTGAGCCGCTCGCGTTGCACGGCCGGATTTCGTACCACTGCGAGGACATTCGCGCAAGTGCGCTCGCCCCGAGTTCGTTCGATGCGGTGACATGCATCTCGACGATCGAACACGTCGGAGGCGACAACGGGTACAACAGTTCGCCCAACGGGACCCCCGAGTTACCGCCCGAGAAGGGTGGCATGGCGGCATGGGAGCCTGCGTTTGGCACGCTCCTGAGGCTGATCAAGCCGCGAGGGCTTCTTCTCGTCACCATGCCGTTCGGGTCGGGCAAGTGGGTCAACGGGTTTTACGAGTTCGGCCCCGCCGATGTGAGCCGCCTTCACATCGCCGCCGGAGAGGTTGGTCGGCAATTGCGAACGCGTGTGTTCGGGAAGGACGCTCTCGGCTGGCGGTACGTTTCCGCGGGCGACGCCCCGCTTGCCGAGGGGTTCCCCCAGTCGGCGAGCGGTTCGGGTGCCGTTCTTCTCGTCGAAACGACTTGACAATTATGACCGCTGACTCTTCATCACCGAATGTGACGCGGCCCCGTGTCGTCCACCTTGTGCCCGCTCTGTTCGGGACGGCCGGTATCGTCGGGGGTGGGGAGCGGTACGCCTTTGAGTTGGCCCGGCACATGGCCGAGGTGGTGCCGACCCGGCTCGTGAGCTTCGCTGACCGGTCGTTGGCCTACCGCGAGGGGGGACTCGCGGTTCGGGCCACCGGGCGGCCGTGGTACATCGACGGTCAGCGGACCAACCCTTTTTCGGTCCGTTTCATCGCGCACCTGTTGTGGGCCGATGTGATCCACTGTCACCAGCAGCACGTCATCGCGAGTAGCCTTGCCGCGCTCGTCGCCCGAATGACCCGCAAGCGGGTGTTCGTGACCGACCTCGGCGGGGGCGGGCGGGACGTATCGAATTACGTCTCAACGGACTCCTGGTACCACGGCCATCTACACCTGAGCGAGTACAGTCGCCACGTGTTCAGGCACACGACGCTGCCCCGGGCGCGAGTGATTTTCGGGGGCGTGGATACCGACAAGTTCTCTCCGGACCCCGGCGTGCGACGGACGGGGACGGCTTTGTTCGTCGGCCGCCTGCTCGCCCACAAAGGGGTGATGGACCTCGTCGACGCGGCCGGCCCGGACACCCCCGTTGAACTCGTCGGCCGCCCCTACGATGCGGCCTTCTTCCGCGATCTCGAGGCCCGGTCACAAGGGAAACCGGTGACCTTCCGGCACGACGTTGATGACACGGGACTGGTTCGGGCCTACCGCCGGGCGTTGTGCCTGGTTCTTCCGAGCGTGTACCGGGACAACTACGGCCGGACGACGGACGTCCCGGAACTCTTGGGCCAGACGCTGCTCGAAGCGATGGCGTGCGGGACTCCGGTCATTTGCACCCGGGTGGCCAGCATGCCGGAAGTGGTCGCCGATGGGGAGACCGGGTTCGTGGTTCCCCCGAACGACCCGAAGACCATCCGGGACCGGCTCTGCTGGTTCCGCGATCACCCGGCCGAAGCCGATCGGATGGGGCAGGCCGGTCGCCGGCGGGTGCTGGACTTGTTCACCTGGCCGGTCGTCGTTCGGCGGTGCCTGGAGGCGTATGCCGGGGCGGGTGCCCAATGAGCGTCAGAGGCCGGTTGATTTCGGGCGCTGGTGTCCACTACGGCGGTCAACTGGTCATCCTGATTCTGGGGCTGTGGATCACGCCTTTGGTCCTGATGTTGCTCGGGATCACGAACTACGGCCTGTGGTTGATCGGCCAGCAACTTTTGACCTATCTCGGTCTGGTCGATTTCGGGGTTGTGGCCCTCCTTCCGCGAGACCTCGGCCGACTTCGGGGGTGCGGGAGCAACGCCGACGACGAAAGGCGCGACCTAATCCGGGCCGCCGTCTGGCTGTCATTCGCTCAGGGTCTGGGGGCTGCTCTCATCGGAGCGGTCGTCTGGGCACACCTTCCGGAAGCGTGGGTGGCCCTGCGACCGGCCCTTGCCATCACCCTGGCAGGCTCCATCGTTCTGGCTCCGAGCCGGGTGTTTGTCGCCGTCCTCCAGGGGGAACAGGATTATTCGTTCGTCAGTGGTGCCCAGACGCTGGGGTGGTTGACGGCGACCGGGGTCAGTGTTGCTCTTTTGGTCGTGGGGTGCGGGATCGAGTCGTTGGCGTGGGGGTGGTTGGGGGGACAGACGCTGTCGCCGGTGGCGTGCTGGCTGCGGCTCCGGGCGCGGTTCCCGGCGTACCGGTTCGCTCTGGCTATCTGGCCCGGACGAACATGCCTCGGGCGACAAGCCCGGGAAGGGTTTGCCGTGACCCTGAACCAGTTCGGAGTGACCCTCCTGTCTGCGATCGATGTCTTTTTGATCGGGTATCTCATCGGACCCGCGGCCGTCGTGGTCTACTCGTGTACCGGTCGGTTGATTCTGGTGCTCGGGAACCAGGCCCAAGCGGCGGCCCAGATGGCGCTCCCCACACTCGCCGAGATTGGCGCGGGTGGCGATGGCGAGCAGGCCCGGCGGGCCGCGTCCGCCCTCACCCTCACTCTCCTGTTGGTCAGCGGGCTCGTGGTCTCTGTCCTTCTGCTCGTGAACGGGACGTTCATCGGCTGGTGGGTCGGGCCGGAATACTACGCCGGGCAGGTACTCAACGGGTTCCTGTTGGCGGCAATGCTGGTCCGGCACTGGAACCTGGCAGTCATCTTCTCGCTGTTTGCGTTTGGCTACAACTACCGGTTGACCCTGACCGTGCTCGCTGACGGGCTTGTAACGCTTGGCCTCTCCTACTTGTTGGTCAACGGCGTCGGGTCGGTCGGCGTTCCGCTGGGTGCGCTCGGTGGGGTGGCCCTCGTCAGCCTCCCACTCAACCTGTTCGCGCTGCGCGCGACGGTCGGTGTGGGGTGGAGATCGATCGCGGGCTGGGCGGTCCGGTTCGTCCCGGTCGCGGGCGCCGCGGCGTGGGCCGGGGCCGTGCTTCCGGTGCCCGCCCTGCGCGACCCGCACGCCCTTTTTCAGTTGGCTGCGGGCGTGCTCGGGGCCACGTGCGTCTATTCGCTTGTGATGTGGCCGGTGATCCGACAGACACCACTGGGAACCGCGATTGGGAGCGCCTGGGGTCGAGTCGTCGGGCGCAAACCGGTTGAGGTCTCATGAACACGCTCGATGTCGTCACCTGCGAGTATCCGCCTCAACCGGGAGGGGTCAGCGATTATTGCCGACTCATCGCCGAAGGGTTAGCCGCCGCGGGTCAAGTGGTACGGGTTTGGTGTCCCGGTCAGGTCGCGGCGGAAGTTCCCGGTTCGGTCCGCGTGGTGCGAGAGTTAGGCGATCTGGGGCCCGCGGCGCTCGTCCGAATGGACCGACTGTTCTCGAACGCGGCCACCGGACCGCGTCGAATCCTCGTGCAATGGGTGCCGCACGGCTACCGGCTCGGGTCGATGAACCTTCCCTTCTGTTTATGGGTGTGGAACCGCGCCCGGAGGGGGGACCGGATCGAGTTGATGGTCCACGAGGTGGCGCTCCCGTTCGCGGGCGGACTTCGGCAGCGGTTCGCGGCAGCCGTTCACCGGCTGATGATCGCGCTCCTCCTCCGGTCTGCGTCCGTGGTTTGGGTCGCGATCCCGGGCTGGGAAGCGATGTGCCGACCGTACCTGTTAGGGCGGCGGGTCCCGTTCGGCTGGTTACCGATCCCTGCCACCGTGCCCCCCGTCGCTGATCCGGCAGCAACAGCAGCGATCCGAAACCGGCTCGCTCCGACGGGATTCCTGGTCGGACGATTCGGCAACCACGGGCTGGCCGTTGACCGGCTCTTGGCGGACGCGATACCGCGACTGCTCGCCGACCGAGCGGATGCCGCGGTGCTCCTGATAGGTGGCGGGAGCGACCGATTTTGTGAACAACTCCTCACCGCGCGCCCAGAACTGGCGGGGCGGGTAACGGCGACCGGGCGTCTTCCGCTCGCAGAGGTGTCGCTCCACTTGGCCGCCTGCGACGTGCTGTTGCAACCGATACCCGAGGGGGTGACGAGCCGGAACACGTCCGTGATGGCGGGACTGGCCCACGGAAAAGCGGTGGTCACGACCCCGGCCCGGATCACCGAATCGGTGTGGGCAGAAACCGGCGCGGTCTGCCTGTCTGCGGCCGGCACGCAAGAACTGGCCGCGGCTGTCGGTCACTTGCTCGACGACTCGATTCGGCGTGCGCGGATTGCGGCGGCCGGGGCGGAACTCTATTCGGCCCAGTTCGCCCTTCCGAGGACGCTCGCCCGACTCGCGGGAACCACGACCTGTGACGAACCCGTTTCAGAAGCGTTCGATCCGAGTTCGGGGCACACTCGGTGTCCAGAGCGATCGGGACACCTGTCAGAACCGGGACCATCGATCTGCTCAAGCAGTACTACCCCGAACTGGAATACCACGAGGAACGGCGCACCGGTTTCGGCCGACGCGTAGCCCGGTCTGGGGTGGCTACCGCTCGGTCTGCGTCCCCCTCCAGAACGCCTCCTGGCCGACTGTCCGAGCGGGAAGCGTGATCGACCGTTCTGAGTGGTGACACGGTCGGACCGCTTCAATCGCGGGAGGTAAGTGTGCGGGTCGCGATTATTCACTGGTCCGATGAACTCGTCGGCGGGCAGGAAGTGTACGTCGCTGCAGCAGCGAAGGGCCTCGCCAGTAGCGGGCACGAACTGCTGTTTTGGCACGAAACCAGTTCCCAGGGCGACCAGCGCCGGATCGGCCTCCCCGCCAATTGCGACCGGGTTTCCGCCGCGGGTGACGTCGGGACCGCGCTGGCCGCGCTCGCGGAGTGGCGCCCTGATGTCTTGTTCGTCAACAGCTTGCTCGACGCTGAAATAGGGAAGCGACTGCTGAAAGTGGCACCGGCGGTGTTTTTTGCGCACACGTACTACGGGACATGTATCAGCGGAACCAAGACCCACTCGTGGCCCGGGCCGCCGGTGGCCTGTACCAGGATATTCGGGCGCGCGTGCCTCGCGCTGTACTTTCCCCGTCGGTGCGGGGGACGGAACCCATTAACATTGTTGCGGCACTACCGAGACCAGAGCCGGCGGTTGGACCTGTTGTCACAATACAAGTGCATTTTAACGGCGTCCGAGCACATGCGGAGGGAGTACTTACACCACGGGCTTGGTGAGGCCGTCGTTCGGACCGTTCATTACCCCGTTCCTGCCCCGAGCCAACGGTCCGAAACGGTCCGCGTACCGGACTACCAACCGAACCACTTGCTCTTCCTCGGAAGGATGGACGGAACGAAGGGCGGAGAGATGCTCTTGGCCGCTCTGCCGCTGATTCGGTCGCGACTCGGTCGGCCCGTCCGACTGACAATGGCCGGCGACGGCCCGGAGCGGGCTTCGTGGGCGTCGGCTGCGGCCGACGTGACTCGCGATCACCCCGACGTGCGGATCGAGTTCCCCGGTTGGCTCGATTCGGACGCCCGTTTGGACGCCGTCGATAAGGCCGATCTCCTGGTCGTCCCGAGTCTATGGCCCGAGCCGTTCGGCTTGGTCGGCCCCGAGACCGGACACCGCGGACTGCCAGCGGTCGCGTTTGCCATCGGCGGCATTCCCGAGTGGCTCACCGATGGGGTGAATGGTAAACTTGCTCCGAGTGACCCCCCAACCCCGGACGGACTTGCCGATGCTGCGGCGCACTGCTTGAGCGATCCGCTCCGGTATGCCCAACTTCGGGAAGGGGCCCGTAAGTTGGCCCTTCGCTTCGCACCCGAAACTCACGCGCAGGCACTCGAACAGGTGCTCAGGGAGGTCGCTGATGCAGAGCCAGCCCGATCACCGAGTCTCGGCGCGGTTGTGCCTGGGCAGGAAGCCTGATGAGAGACGCGTCACTCACGGCTCGGCTTCTTGCCGCTGCGATCGTTTGTTGTGTGCTTGACGGTGCCGTTCGGAAGTGGGTGCTATCGAGCGCTCCGCCTGTGATTCAGGCCATTCCGTACTTCGCGAAGGACGTTTTCATCCTTGCGGCAGCGGTCGTCGGGGGGCGAGTGGGAGCCGCTTCGGCGAGGTTGAGAGGGTTCGGGACGCTAAGCACCATGTTCAGCGCGATTGTGCTGCTCGGGGCCGCGGTCAACTTTGCCGATTTGCGCCTGGTCGGCGCAATCGTGTCGTTTCGGACCATGGTCCTCTACCCCCTTCTCGCGATCCCCATTGCGAAGGGACTCCGCTCTCCAGCGAGCATCCTCCTTATCGTGCGCACGATCAGCGTGCTCGTGGTGCTGAACGCATCGCTCGGGGCGGTGCAGTTCTACCTACCGGCCGACCACGCTCTGAACAGCCAGGTTCAAGAGGATCTTGTCTCGCACACAACAGATCTGTCAGACGTTGCTCGGACTCGCGCCAACGGCACCTTCTCGTTTATTAGTGGAATGGGTGATTCAGCGATCGTCGGCGCCTGGGCCGGGTGTATCCTCGTGCTTCTGAACTACCAGCGACTCGGCTTCACCACCCTCGCCAGCGGGTTTGCGTGCGCCTTGGCTTCAATGTCGCGGTATGGTTTTTTGTTTGCCGCTGTCGTAACAGTCGGGATGCTGTTCAGCGCGCGGCGGTTCGGCTTGGCTGTTGGTTTGGTGGTCGGGCTCGGTTTGTTGGCAACGCTGAGCGGCAACGACCTGCTCACCGGGCTGTTCGTGCGGCATGCGTCTTCGGACAGATTCGATGACCGCTTTTCCGCCCAAGTGCAGATTTTCTTGGCGATTAACGAGGTACCGTTCGGGGAGGGGTTCGGTTCGACCCAAGCGGCGGAACGTGCGCGGGCGGGCCAACTCAGCACGGCGGTCTACGAAGCGGAGTTGGCACGAGTCGTGGTTGAAGTGGGGGTCATCGGATTAATCGGAGTCGTGGCGGCGAGAGTCATGTGGCTCCATTTGATCTGGTCCGGTACGCGAAACAGCGGCGCGAAGAGCCGGTTCGGCGCGACAGTATGCCAAGCCGGATTCTGGGCGGCATTGGCTTTTTTTCTTCATGGGCCAGCATTCAATCATATTAGCACAACTTTTTTGTGTGCAATCAGTGCAGCGTCTATAGGGGCGATGCTTGCGCCATCAGGTCGAGAGATATATTAAATCCGATGTTCGCGTTGTAGATTATGATGAGATTGCTGGTCAGCCATATGAAGCCGTTCCAATCGTGGGCCATCGCGTCAGCGGTCTTCCATTTGCTAACCCTTGTCGCTGCCGAATTCATTCTCCCGACGCCGCAAGACCCCCGGTTCATGTTAAACTGGCTCGAAATGGCGTCCGAACGGGGTTTTTTGAGTGTGTACTCCTGGACGGACCAGGAAGTCGCTGACCGCTTCAATGGTGGTTTCAACGCTAACTACCCGCCTCTGTATTTCTGGTTTTTTCACCCCCTATATAGTGCCCTTCAGATGATCGGGATCTGGCCGGTCTGGCCGTCCCCAGGGATCAACCTGTTCTTTCGGCTTCCAATTGCGGTCGGTCAGTGGCTCCTCTTTCTTGCGGTCCTTCGGCAAACGCCTCCTTCTCGCTCCGCACGGGGCGTAGCCTTCGCCTTCTTCAGTGTGAATCCGGCGCTCCTGTTAGCCGGACCCGTGTGGGGCCAATTTGATGTATTGTTGTGGGGGATAATGTACTTCTCCCTCGGTCACCAAGCACAAGGCAGAGATCTCGGTGCGGGCGTTCTGTCCGGGTTCGGTGCAATGTCCAAGCCTCAGTTTTTGCTTTTTGCCCCGCTCGTGGTCTTTCTTTCACTCAGGCGTCATTCCCTCACAGGGTTCGGAAAATGGGGACTGGGATTCGCGCTCGTTGTCGTCGCGCTCGCCGCCCCGTTCGCTCTCTCGACTGGAACTGCCTGGCTCCGTGCCGGCTACAGTCGGGCGGCCACGGAAGGCGCCGTGGGGGTGACATCTACGGCATTTAACTTCTGGTGGGTCGCCCACGCGGCCGGCATTGCGGCGATGGACTCGGACCGCGTGTTCGGAGTGACGTGTAAGCACTTCGGCATGCTTGTGGTCGCGGTGGTCGGAGGGCTCGCGGGGCTGCTCTACGTGGTTGGCCGCCCGAGATCCTGGGTCGGGCTGTCAACCGTTTACCTTCTCGCGTGTTTCTTGTTCCTGACGGGTTTGAGTGAGCGGTTTCTCGTCTTTGGTGCCGCGAGTGCGGCCGCCTGGGCCGTGTTTGACCGGAGAGTGCTGATCCCGGCCTCCCTTCTCAACTGTTTGTTGGTTGTGAACCTGTTGCACAATTGCCTCCATCAGCCGGCGTCGCGGTGGGGCGGTTTCGTCACGCCTGAGATAGCCGACGTGGTGTCGCTCACGGCGTCCGGTCTGGCCGTCGTTTGCTGGACTTGGCTCGCTGCCGCGTACCTGTTCGGTGGGCCCAACGACGCATCCCCCAAACACGCGAGCTAAAACTGGCATGACGAACAGCATTTCGGGCGCGAAACCTTTCTACGAAGAGCAGTACCGTCAGGACGGTTACAGCGGAGCCGCGGACCTACGCGTGGTAGAATTGCTGAAAGAATTTGTTCGCACGTACGGTCTTGAAACCAAATCGGTACTGGAGGTCGGCTGCGGGCGAGGGTGGTATCAGAACCTCGTCGCGAATTGGACGGGAGTCGATCTCGCGGAGAGCGCGGGGGCGGGGATTCACAAACCGTTCTTCTGCGCCCCGGCCGAAAAGCTCCCGTTCCCCGACTCGTCCTTCGACGCCGCCTGGACGATCCACGTACTCGAACACGTGTCGCCACTGGAGGCGGCGCTCGAAGAACTCGCCCGAGTTGTGAGGCCGGGCGGGGTCGTTCTCATCAAGCCCGCGTGGTTCTGCCGGTCTTGGGCCGCGTCCGGGGTGATGGTCCGGCCCTGGCGGGATCTGACACGGCGGGAGAAGTTGACGAAGGCGAGCGTCCCGGTTCGCGATTCCGTTTGGTTCCGGACGCCGCCAGTGCTTGCCCGTCGGCTGTTACGGGAGGGCGCACGCCTCTTCAGCGGCGGTGCCCCGACCCGGTTGCGCCACCAGCACTTGGCTCCTAACTTCGAGGTGTTTTGGCAGGCCGACTCGGACGCGTGCAACAGCATCGACCCGCACGAAGTCGTGCTCTGGTTCCGGAGCCGCGGGTGGGAGGCGCCCGGCCACGACGCCTTCGTCCGGCGGCTGTTCGTGCGGGGCGGCGGCCTGGTGTTCCGGAAACCCGAAGGAGCAACGGCCTAATGGCACCGGACCTCGTTGTTGTTCAGACGCACCCGGTCCAGTACCACGCTCCGGTCTGGCGGTGTGTTCAACAGGAGTTCGGACTTCGGGTCGCGGCGGTGTACGGTTCGGACTTCAGCGTCGCCGGTTACCGGGATCGCGAGTTCAATCGCTCGTTCGCCTGGGATGTCGATCTGCTCTCCGGCTACGAGGTGCACTTTCTGGGCCGCGTCGCCGATGGCGGTGCAGCCCGCCCGGAGGGGACTTCGACCCGTGGGCTCGACCGCATCCTCGCGGACCTCAAGCCCGCGACCGTGCTCGTCACGGCATACCGCCCGGAGTTTTATCGGGAGGCGGTCCGAACCGCCACAAGGGGGGGCTGCCCGCTGATATTCCGGGGTGAAACGACCGACGAGGCGGTCCAGCGGGGGGTGCTCAAGCGCGTCGCCCGCGACTGGGCGCTCCGCCGGTTTTACCGACAATTCGCAAAACTCCTCTACATTGGGGAAAATTCACGCGCCCACTTCCGCCGGTTGGGTGTTGACGACGGTAAGCTGCTTTTTGCGCCGTACTGCGTGGACGCGACGGTCTTCTCGACCGGGGACTCTGACCGCGCCGCCCTTCGCGAATCGACCCGCGCCGAATTCGGGCTCTCGAACGAGGCGATCGTCGTCCTCTTTTCGGGGAAACTGATCGCGAAAAAATGTCCGGGCCTGTTGATCGAGGCCGTGACCCGTTTGCCCGAGTCCGTCCGCAGCAAAGTTGCGATCCTGTTTGTTGGCGATGGTGAGCTCCGCCCAGCCCTCGAAGCGAGGGCCGCCAAACTGATGCCCGGTCGGGTCGTGTTCACTGGGTTCCAGAACCAGACGCGGCTCAGCCGTTTTTTTCACGCCGCTGACCTGTTCATTCTCCCGAGCGAGGTATCCGAGACCTGGGGGCTCGTCGTCAACGAAGCCCTGCTCCACGGGCTTGCGGCGGTGGTGTCGGATCGCGTCGGATGCGGCCCCGACCTCGTGACGCCCGGCCGGACCGGTGAAATTTTCCCAGCCGGGTCGGTCGACGGGTTAGCAGGCGCGTTAAAAACGGCTCTAAGTTGGTGTCGGAACGCCGAGGTACGTGCCGCGTGTCGCGAGTGCGTTGGCCGCTATTCGGTCCGAGCGGCCGCAGCAGGCGTGGTCGAAGCGGTTCAGGCCGTGAAGACGGGCAGAACAGACACGTGATGGTCAATTCCAAAAGCATCGTTTGTATCTCGGCCGGTCTCCCTCAGGACGTTCGGCACTATGTCCGCGCCCTGGCCGACGCCGGACTGCTCAGGCGGTTCGTGACCTCCTGGTCGTTTCACCGGGACGGGATGTTGTCCCGCTTGTTACAAACTGTGGACCGCTACTTCGCGACCGATTTGGGGGCCCGCTTCGCACAGAGGGCCGTAAACGAAGTCCCCTTGGAGTGTCTCTCCCCGGCGTTCTGGCCTGAGTTTCGGTACCGGTTGGAACGTCGTTTGGGTCTTTCCGGGATGGCCGAGGCGTTCGACGCCCATGGCCGGGATCTCACCCGAACCGTCGTAAGCCAGTTATCAGAGGGGGTCCGACTAGTTGTCGCGCGTGAGGACGCCTGTCTGTCTGTGTTCCGAGCCGCCGGTCGGCAGGGCATCAAGCGGCTGCTCGATCTGCCGATCGTCTACTACGAAACCCTTCGTGCCGCGTTAGAAGCGGAACACGCGCGATACCCCGGAGCGACCACAGAGCCTCCACCGGCCGCGGAGTTCTCAATTCCCCGAATGCGTCGGAAGCGGGACGAACTGGACGCGGCCGACGCCGTGGTGATCGCCTCTCGATTCGTACGCGACAGCCTGCCGGTGGAAAAAGCGCGGGTCGCGACCGTCATTCCCTACGGGTGCGAGCCTGGTCCGGAGCCGGTCCCGTACTCCGCGCGGCCGAACCTGGTTCTGTGCGTCGGCCACCTGAGTCTTCGGAAGGGGACTCCCCGGCTGCTGGCGGCCTGGAAACGCCTCGGAGCCTACCGAACGCACACGCTCCGTCTGGTCGGGCGGCAGTTATTGACTGACCGGTTTCTGGCGGACTATTCGGGGATGTACGAATACGTCCCGCCTCAGCCTCATTTGCAGCTCAAAGCGCATTACGCCGCCGCCCGAATCTTTGCCTTCCCGTCGGTGGGTGACGGGTTCGGACTGGTCATCAACGAGTCGCTGTCGGCTGGGGTTCCTGTCGTTGTCAGCGACCACACCGGCGCACCGGGGTATCTTGAAACCGGTCGCGAGGGGGTGATTTACCCGTCCGACTCGGACGAGCAGTTGGCCGCCGGTCTCGACCGCTTGCTCAGCCGGCCAACTGAAGGTGCGGAAATGGCCCGGATGGCCTACGAGACCGCCCAACGCTGGACCTGGGCTGACTACCGCAAGCGGTTCGAGACGTTGGTCCGCGACCTGGTTGCCGGGTGACCGGAATCCGTCCAATGCGCTGCCTGATTTTGACAACGTCGGTCGATACTTTTGGGGGTGTCCAGTACGCCTCCCGGATGATGGTTCGCGCCCTGTATGACAGTTTCGGCCCGACCACCCAACTGAGCCTCGTCACGATCGTCGACCCTGTGATCGACGTGTCCCGCCTCGGGGTTCCGGTCGACGCTGTCGGAGCCGGGGGCAGCCGGACCCGGACGGCGGCCCTGACCCTTCGACGGTGGCTGCTCCGTGACTGGGATCTGATCCTGCTGGCTCACATCAACTTCTCCTCCCTACTGAACATCGCCCGGCCGCTCCGGCGGGTGCCGGTCCTGGGGTGGGTCTACAGCATGGAAGCGTGGCTCCCGGTGACCGGGCTGCGGCGGCGGGGGATGCTCCAGATCGACCGGATGCTATACGATTCGACCCACGCCCGGGACCGGAGTTACGCAGCCAACCCCTGGCTGCGGCGACTCGACGACGCGGTCTGCTACCTCGGGCTGATGCCGACAGCCGGACCTTCGGCCTCGGGCTCTCTCCCGCCGGGCGTTCAAGAGCCGTTCGCCTTAACGATCGGTCGTATCTCGAGCGTGGAGCGGTACAAGGGCCATGAGGAGATGATTCGGGCCTGGGCAGCCGTCGAGCGGGAACGCCCCGGGCTGAGTTTGGTGGTCATCGGGGACGGCGACGACCGGCCACGCCTGGAGGCGTTGGCCAGGCAACTCGGGGCGAACGTCCGGTTCCTCGGTGCGGCGGACGACCGCACCCGAGACGAGTGCTTGCGGCGGTGCCGGTGCTTCTGCATGCCGTCCAAGGCCGAGGGGTTCGGGCTGGCCTACCTGGAGGCGATGCGGGAGGGGAAACCGGTGCTGGCCGGCCGGTTGGACGCGGGGCGGGAAGTGGTTGTGGACGGGGTGACCGGGCGGGCGGTAGACGCCAGCGACGAGGCCGAACTGATCGACGGGCTGCTCGACGTGAGCGGGGACCGGGCGCTCACGTTCGGGGCGGCCGGGCGGAAGCGGTTCGAGGACGAGTTCGACTACCCGCACTTCCGGGACCGGTTCGCCGCCGAGGTACGGCGTCTGACCAGGCGAGAGGGGTGAACTATTCGTTCACCGAAGTCTTGCCCGTGCCTGCTTAAATTCTTTACCCTGACCCACGCCCAGTGCCAGACTGTTCTAGTCTCGTTTCAGCGTCCTTGTAGCGAGCCATGACCGCAAGGGTGTGGCTAACGTTAAACCGCTACCTTGCGGTCGCGGCTCGTTGAGACGCTACGGGGACGCGAAACTGGACTAGACAAACGATGCGAGTCACCCACGTCATCCCGGGGCTAACGTACGAACGGGGCGGCACGTCCACCGTTCTCGAAGCCCTGACCCGGCACCAGGTCGCGGCCGGGTTGGATGTGACCGTACTCCGCACCGACCAGGGGGCGCGACGCGGCGAGCGGCCGGTCCCGCTGGCGACCGGGGTTCAAGAGCGGGTGGCGAAAGTGATCGGCCCAGACCGGGTGGCGTACGCGCCCGGGTTCGCGCGACTGGTCCGGGACCAGTTGCCGCGAACGGACATCCTCCACGTCCACTCGGTGTTCACCTACCCCGTTCACGCCACGCTCCGCGCCGCAGCGAAGAGCCGGGTTCCGGTCGTACTTTCCCCGCACGGGATACTGCACCGCAGGCGGCTGGTGATGTCGCCCCGCCAGAAGCGGGTTTACCTGTCGATCTGGGGCGGGTTGGTCCGGCGGGCGTGTACGGTGTGGCACTACACGTCCGACGAGGAGGCGGCGGAGAGTTGGCCGTACGATAACAGCCCGCGGTTCGTCCTCGGACTCGGGATCGATCCGGAACCCTTTGAGATCGACCGCGCGGCCGCGCGCCAAGCGGTGGCGACCCGGTGGCCCCGGATCAGCGACCGCCCGTATGTGCTGTTCCTGGGCCGGATTCATCCGTTGAAGCGGCCCGACCTGATGTTGGAATCGTTCCTGGCATCCGCCCCAGCCGACTGCCATTTAGTGTTCGCCGGGCCGGACGAGGTCGGGTTGTGGGCCGATCTTGCCGGTCGATACCTGCGTGACCCGGCGGCCGCGGACCGTGTCGCGTTCTTGGGCCCCGTGGTCGGGGCTGACAAGTACGCTCTGCTGGCAGGCGCCCGGCTGTTCGCCCTGCCCAGCGAGCACGAGAACTTCGGGGTCACGATCATCGAGGCGCTTGCCGCCGGCACGCCGGTACTCGCGTCCGACCGGGCGGACGCCGGACGGGCGGCAGAGGGGTACGCCGAGACCGTCCCGCTGGAACCGGCGGTGTGGCGGGCCGCGCTGAGGGCCACCCTGACACGGCCGGCGGTGACGGCTGAGTGGTCCGAATCGACCCGCCGGTGGGTCCGCGACCGGTTCGGCTGGGGGCCGCTGGTGGCCCGGCTGACGGATCAGTACACGCGGATACTTTCCGCCGGGCGCTCCGGCTGAGGAACTCATCGCGAATGCAGAACCCGACCACGGCTAGCAGGCGACGTGGCTGCTCCCCAAGTCCTTTTTCGCCATCTTCAATCGATCAGGAGCGTGGCTGTGCGAACGATACGGGCCTGGGTACTCCCGTTGTTAATGCGGCGACCGGCGTTGTACCGGGCCGCTCTCCGACTCAAAGGCACGTTGACCGCGGAACTCCGAACGTTTACCCGCCTGGTCCGCGCCGGTGATGTCGTGTTCGATATTGGGGCGAACCGGGGGGCGTTCACGGTCCTGTTCTCCCGGATCGTCGGGCCGACGGGAACGGTGTACGCTTTCGAGCCTGTTCCGCCGACATTTGCTCGGCTGTCGGAGCGTGTGACCGCCGAGGGGGCGGTCGGGAACACACGCCTGGTGCCGTCGGCTGCCTCCGACCGCCCCGGGCAGTTCACGATCTACATGCCCGGCGACGACGACGGGCAGGCCTCTCTCGCACGCCACGCTACCGGTTCGTGGGCTGGCGGGCAGGTCCACGAGTACACCTGCACCGCCGTTCGGCTTGACGACTACATCGCCGAGTCTGGTCTGAACCGTCTGGACTTTGTGAAGTGCGACGTGGAGGGGGCCGAGTTGCTGGCCCTCCGAGGGCTGGAGAAGGCCGTCGCGCGGTGGAAACCGTCCCTGTACATCGAGATGAACCCGGACTGGATCAAAGGGTTCGGCTACACGGCTCGGAACCTGTTGGACTTCCTCCGCGCGGCGGGCTATGAGTCCGTCTTTCACGTGAGCAACGCCGCCCCCTACCCGGTCCCACTGACGGAGGCGGAGTTCGGTCGGCTCGGCGGGTACTCGAATCTCCTCTGTGTGTCGCCGGCGAGGATCCCGTGCGCATTTTGACAGTCACCAACTGCCCGCTCGATCTGACACTGGGGTCCGGCAAGACGGTTCTGATGTTCACTGCAGGTCTTCGGGCGGCCGGGCACACGGTGGACGTCCTGGAGCCTGCCGACTACGAGCCGGCTCACCTGTGGACACAGCGGGCCCGCAAGTTCCGGCGTGCGCGGTGGGCCGCCCACGCGGTCGCGCGCAAAATGGCCACCGGGTATGACCTCGTTGAGTTTTACGGCGACGACTTTTGGCTCGCCGCCCGGACTCTCCACGCCGCCCGCCCGCGCCCGGTCCTCGTTGCCCACACGAACGGCCTCGAACTGCTCGCCCACGCCCGGGAGGCCGCCCATCGACCCCCAGGTGTGCTTCGGAAGTGGCTGGACCGGGCGACGCACCTCCGGTTCTCTCGGGTGTGGCTCCGGTCGGTCGATGCGCTGGTATGTTTGTGTGGGGCGGATGCCCGGTGGGCGGTGGAACAGGGGCTCCTCGCAGCGGATCGGGTGACGGTTGTTGAACCGGGGCTGGACACGCCGTACCGGGCCGGGCCGGTGACGCCCGCCTCGTCCCGTGGGCCACGGGTCGGGTACAGCGGGAGCTGGATCGATCGCAAAGGGGTGGACCAGTTGGTCCGGGTGATGGACCGCGTTTTGGCCCTTCGCCCGGACGTCCGGTTCGACGTGTTCGGAACGTCCCGCTGTCCCGCCGAGCAGGTCCGCGGCGCGTTCGCCGAGGCCATTCGCGACCGGGTCATCGTGCACCCGAAAATGTCCACCCAGGAACTCGCCGACGGGCTAGGGCGGATCGGGGTGTACGTTTTCCCGAGCCGGTACGAGGGTTACGGCCTCGCGCTTGCCGAGGCGATGGCCCGCGGGTGCGCGGTGGTCACGACCCCGACCGGTTTGGGGGCGGACCTGACCGACGGACGCGACGGGCGGGTGGTCGGGTTCGATGACACCGGTGGCCTCGAAGCGGCGGTGCTCCAACTGTTGGACGATCCGGTCGCCCAGGACCGCGTCGCGGTCGCGGGGCGGCAGCGGGTGGTCGAACTGGACTGGCACGCGGCCGGTCGCCGCCTCGCCGACCTGTATCAGTCGTTTGGAACCGCCTCGTAACCCGCGAGCACCCTCTTCCCGTGACCCGATTACCGTCCGTTTGGGCCGTCCTGTCCGCCGCCCTGTCGCGGGTCATGTCGCGGGGGAGGTACATCCCCGAGATCGACGGGCTCCGGTTCGTGGCCATCATGATGGTGGTGGCCTTCCACGTCCGGGGGTACGTCGCGGCCAAATTCGCTCCCGCCGGGGGGTGGGCCGTCCCGCCTGACCAGGACTGGCTCGGGCGGGCGGCGCTGCACGGGCACTTCGGGGTCCAACTCTTTTTCGTCATCAGCGGGTTCGTACTCGGCCGGCCGTTCGCGGCCGCCTACCTCGCCGGCGGGCCGCCGGTGCGCCTCGGGGCGTACTTCGCGCGCCGGGTCACCCGGCTGGAGCCCCCCTACATCATCAGCCTGCTGCTGATGTTCGGCCTGCTCGTCGCTTGGAGAGGCGAACCGGTGGGCGAACTCGCCCCGCACCTCCTGGCGCACGTCGCGTACCTCCACAATCTCCTCTTCCCGGGAACGCCGGGGGTCCAGTTCGTCGCCTGGTCGCTCGAAATCGAGGTCCAGTTTTACGTCCTCGCCCCGCTCCTCGCGTTCGCGTTCGCCGGTCGCCACGCCTATGCCCGGCTCCTTCTCGCCCTGGCCGCAGCCGTCATGATCGGCC
The DNA here is from genome assembly GCA_005772955.1 of Planctomycetia bacterium. Lineage (GTDB taxonomy): Bacteria > Planctomycetota > Planctomycetia > Gemmatales > Gemmataceae > Gemmata. Next base: position 48,843 of record SXID01000053.1, on the reverse strand, counting down.
AGTGGGTCACCTGCGGCACGCACGTGCCACACTTCCTCACGTTGGCCGGGTTCGCACAGTTTTTCCTGGGCGGTTTCTTGCTCGCGGGCCTGTCGGTTACACGCTGGGTCCGGCCGCCCGGCGTGCTCACCGGCCGGTTGTGGGACGGGGTGAGTCTGGTCGGGTGGCCGGCCCTCTTCCTAATCTGGGAGTCCGCAGCGGCGACGTTCTGGCTCCTCCCGCCGGTCCTGACGATGCTGACCGCGGCGGCGATCCGTGGACACGCCAGCCGTCGGGTGTTCGGGTTCACCCCGGTGGCGCGGATCGGGGGGATGTGCTACAGTATTTACCTCGTTCATTATCTGCTGATCTCGTTGGTCGGCAGACTTTCCGGTCGGGTTCTCGTGACCGATTCGTTCGCGGTGAACCTCCTGATCCAGATGGCCGTGCTCGTCCCGGTGGTGGTCGCCGGGTCGGCCGTGTTCTTCGTGATCGCGGAGCGGCCGTTTATGACCAAACACTGGCCCGCCCGCGTCTGGTCCGTCCTGACCGGACGCCCACGGTCCCGCCCGCTCCCGGAGCCCCAGTGACCCGTCCGTCGATTACCGTGATCGTCGCGGCGAAGAACGAGGAGGCCAACCTCGCCCGCTGTCTGGCCGCCCTTGGACCGGCGCACCGGGTGATCGTTGCCGACTCCCACAGCCGAGACCGGACCGCAGAGATCGCGTTGGCGGCAGGGGCCGAGGTGGTTCAGTTCGACTACGCGGGCGGGTATCCGAAGAAGCGGCAGTGGGTGCTCGACAACATCCCTATCATGACTGAGTGGGTGCTGCTGCTCGACGCCGACGAGGTGGTCCCGCCCGAACTGTGGACCGAAATCACCGCGGCAGTCGGCTCGCCCCACGCGCCGAACGGGTTTCTGGTGACGAAGGGTTTTCACTTCCTCAATCGACGTTTCCGGTTCGGAGGGTTCTCGTTCGCGGCCGTCCTGCTGATCCGACACGGGCGGGCCCGGTTTGAGCGACTGCTGGACGACCCCGCCGGCGCGCTCGACATGGAGGTACACGAGCGGGTGGTCGTGGACGGGCCACTAGGTCGGCTGAAGACGCCACTGATCCACGACGACTTCAAGGGTCTCGAAGCGTACCTCGATCGGCATAACACGTACTCGACCTGGGAGGCCCGGCTGCGCCACCAGTTCCTCATCACGGGGCGGTACGGGGAGTCCCAGATCGAGCCGCGGTTGTTCGGCAACGCGCAGGAGCGGCGCCGGTTCCTGAAGAAGCTCGTGGTCCGGATGCCCGGTGAGTCGTTCGTTTGGTTCGTCTACCACTACGTCCTCAACTTCGGGTTTCTCGAGGGCCGCGCCGGTTTCATCGCCTGCCGTATCCGCGCCGACTATATCTCAAATGTTCGTGCAAAGATGTACGAACTGCGGCGGCGGGCGGCGGACGATTTAGATCCTGCGCCCCGTGCCCGTCCGGGCGGCGTTTAAGGAGCTTCTGCCGTGGGGCGATTATCCGGTCAACGCGTGGTGGTCACGGGCGGTGCGGGATTTCTCGGTCGGGCCGTCTGCGCCGAGATCCAGAAGCATCAGCCGGCCGAGATCGTCGTGCCGCGGAAAGCCGAGTACGACCTGACCGAGCAGGCGGCGGTCCGCAAACTGCTCGACGAGCGGCGGCCGGACCTGATTGTCCACCTCGCGGCTACTGTCGGTGGGATCGGGGCGAACCGTGAGAACCCCGGTCTGTACTTCTACCAGAACGCGATCATGGGCATTCTGCTCATGGAAGAGGCGCGGCGGCACGGGGTCTCGAAGATGGTCAACATCGGAACCATTTGCTCGTACCCGAAGTTCACGCCGGTGCCGTTCAAGGAAGATGACCTCTGGAACGGCTACCCAGAGGAGACAAACGCGCCCTACGGGATCGCCAAGAAATCGCAACTGGTTCAGGCGCAAGCGTACCGCCAACAGTACGGGTTCAACGTCGTCACACTGCTCCTGGTGAACCTCTATGGCCCAGGGGACAACTTCGACCCGCAGTCGAGCCACGTCATCCCGGCAATCGTCAAGAAGGTGATCGACGCACGTGATGAGGGGCGCCGGTACATCGACGTCTGGGGCACGGGCGCCGCGTCCCGCGAGTTCCTGTTTGTCCGCGACGCGGCGGAGGGGATCGTTCTCGCGACCGAGCGGTACGACGACCCGGAGCCGGTGAACCTGGGGAACGGTCGCGAGATCACTATCCGGGCGCTGACCGAACTGATCTGCGAGTTGTGTCGTTTTGATGGCCAACTTCGATGGGATCCGACCAAGCCAGACGGCCAGCCTCGGCGGTGCCTCGACGTTAGCCGCGCGAAGGAGCGGTTCGGGTGGGTAGCGAAGACTGACTTTCGCGACGGGTTACGCGAGGCGATCGCTTGGTACGAGCAGGGCCGGACGTCAGAGCGTACCTAACTGCGGAAACCTCGGCCGGCGCTCGGTGACCGCCCCAAGGCGCTGTCTGGGGCGTGCGAAGAGAGCCAAAATGGCGGACATCCGCGCTCACACCCTCGGTGACTATGCCCGCGCGCCCGCACGCTGTTCTCCTGTACCACTACTTTCATCCTGATGACGTGATCAGCGCTCGGCTGTTCTCTGACCTCGCCGCCGGGCTCGTCGCGCGGGGGTGGGACGTCACGGCGGTCCCGTGCAACCGCGGTTGTCGCGACGAGTCGGCCACACACCCACTCGCTGAGGAGTGGGGTGGGGTCCGAATTCGGCGGGTGTGGCGTCCGCCGTTCCGGCAGGCGTCCAGCCGTGGCCGACTCCTCAACGCGGCCTGGATGCTGCTCGCATGGGCAAGAGCGGCTGTCTCGCTCCCCCGCCGTCGGCAGGAAGTGGTAGTCGTGGGCACGGACCCTGTTCTCGGAGTCCTGGCCGCGCTCCCCTGGCGGTCTCTCCGGCGGCGGACCGGGATCGTCCACTGGTGCCACGACCTGTACCCGGACGCTCTGATCGCCGATGGGATGTTGAAGGCAAACTCACTCCCCACGCGAGCACTGAAGTGGTTACTGCGTGCCGCATACCAGCGATGTGACGCGATTGCGGACCTGGGGCCATGCATGCGCGACCGGCTCGCGCGGTATGGGTCACGGGCGCGGCCGACCACCCTCACCCCATGGGCTTTGGTGGAACCGGCACGCCCGTTGGAACCCGACCCGGCTACCCGTCGAGAGTTGTTCGGCAACGCCGCGCTTGGCCTGCTGTACTCTGGGAACTTCGGCCGGGCGCACGCATACACTGAGTTCTTGGATTTGGCGCGGGCGGTTCACGGCGCTCCAGTTCGTCTGTGTTTTGCCGGACGTGGGAACCGTATGGACGAGTTGAAAGCGGCGGTGACGCCAAGCGATACGAATGTGTCGTTCGCCGGGTTCGCCCCGGAGGCGGAACTAGAAAGGAGGCTCGGGGCGTGTGACCTGCACCTCGTCAGCCTTAGAGCGGAGTGGGCGGGGACCGTCGTTCCATCTAAATTCTTCGGCGCTCTCGCCACCGGTCGTGGGATAATCTACGCGGGGTCACCGGAGTCCGCGATCGGCCGATGGGTGGCCGAGTATGGCGTGGGCTGGGTACTCACCCCAAACTCCGTCGCCGCTGTCGCCGCTGACCTCCGCAGTCTGACTGCGGACACGGGGCGTCTCGCGGCTCTCAGAACCCGGTGCCACGCTGTTTACCACGAGCATTTCTCGAAGGCCCGCCAACTTGACCAGTGGGACACAGAGTTGCGCGCCCTCCTGTGCTCCCCCCGTTCGACAGCGTGCTGATACGCTCCTCGCCAATGAATGATCCGTTTCGGTATGGATCGATCGTGGTATTCCGCTGGCATCTCGGTCAAGGTAGGGTCGTTGACAGAACGGCGTTTGCGTCGCTTCGACGGAAGACGTTGAACATGCCCAGCAGGCTGAACCTCTGGGAGAAGTACCGGGTGATCGCCTCGCCGAGGCGTTCTTGCATCACGAGGATGTCGCCTGGCTGGATCAGGATCCGCTCCCGAGGATCGATGAGCGCCTTATTCAGATCGACCCGGATGGCGATCTGGCGGTGGTCCGGTAACTGGCGGAGGACCGTGCAGAGGCTGGCGTTAGGGTTGCCGATCCCGCTGTTCACCGCCGATGAGGTGAACGCCGTCTGGGTGAACGACCCGTTCACAAGGGGCCCACGAACCAGCGCGATGGCCTGAAGCACATCCAGGTCGGTGTCACGCGGTAGGGGAACCACGAGAGAGCCGATCAGCCCGGCCGTGTAGAACACCTCCGACTCCCGTGATTCGATCGAGACGACGTCGCCGTCGTTTAGGATGATGTCCTCCTCCCGGATCGTGAGTGGCTGGTCGGGATAGATGCGGAGTGGGATGCGGATCGTGCGGGAGGCTGGGTCCGCCCCGTCGCAGTAGTTCCGCCCGCCGCGGACGATCACCACCTCGTTCTTCGCGTCCGAGCCTGGCAGCCCGCCCGACGCGTTCAGCGCTCGGAGAATGTCGTTCTCGTAGGCCGGCAGGTTCAGGGTGAACCCCAGCCCGCGCTTTCCCTCGCCCCCGCTAAATACGCCCACCCCGCCGAGCAGGTTGCCCAACCCGGCTGGACTAACCCCCTGGTTCGAGGCACCACCCGGAGAGTCCTGCCGGACCACCAGAATCTGGTGCTGACGTTTCTGGAGGAGTTGCACTGAGACGCGCGCGGCGCCCGGCTTCACGATTTCCGGACCTCCGCTCTTCCCCGTGATTGCGTCGCGTAGGAGGCGTTCGACTTCCTTCACGGTCTTCCCGCGGACGGACAGCGGTGAGAGCAGGGGGATGGAAATGGTCCCGTCGTCGCGAACGGGCACTGGATAGCCGACGACGGGCGCCTGGCCGCCTTGGCCGTTCAAGCGAACCGGGGGGATCTGGTCGCCGGGGGCGAAGATCTCGTTAGCGCTCACGGCGAGCACATCGCCGGCGCTGAGGATGTACTCGGTCGGCGTTTTTTGGCGGAGTAGCGTTAGAGGAACCGCGCGGAGGTCCGCCTTTGGCCGGCCCTTCACCTCCGCGGGGAGGCGGTTGACCGGCACGCCGTCCGCGACCGGATTGGTCAGCGACGCGCAGCCGCACGCGGTGACCACAAAGAACAGGATGGCGGTGCGGGTCATGGTCTGGGTCCGGCACGGGACACGAACTTGGACGAAAATCGTTCGGCCACGCCGCGGCCGACTCGGGTGTAGCCCCTCAGGTCGCCACCGCAGGACGGGCGGAACGCTCGCACCGGCTGTCACACCGGGAGACCGAACTCGGCGGTCATTTCGGACCACCGTTTGGCGAGTGCCCACTCGGCGCCCAAACCGAGAACACAGGCGCCGTAAGTCGGGCCGACTCTGCCGCGCGATCCCGAGGGGGTAAGCGGGGCGGGTGGCAAGGCCCGGCCGCCCCGGTCTTTCAAAGGTCTTTAGAGTGGTCCGCGAGCCGTCAACGGGAACCGCTCGCGGACCACTCTACGTGCTCGACCTTTGGAAGACCCCGGTCGCCCCCCCCGGCCGGGATCACAGGCCCTGGACGGGTTGTCGCTCCGCCCTCTCGCTCCAGTGGCAACAACAACGGCGGGGGTAGGGCCCCGCGAACGTTCGGGCCGGCACCCGGATTAGGAATGCCAGCGGGTGGCACCGGCTTCGCGGGCCACCAAACGGTATCGCCTTCTTCGCCTTTGGTCGGCGGCACCGGCCTCGGGACCGGTCCCGGCTTCGCGGCCGGCAACGGATGTGGGGCCGGGACCGGAAGCGGAAGCGGAAGCGGAAAGCCTGGCGGCGGAACCGGCGGGGGCATCGGCGGCGGACCAGCGGGCGGTATCTTGGGCGATTCGGGTGACGCCGGGATGCAGATGATGTTCAGCGGCGGCTCTGGCAGGGGGCTCGGCATCCGGATCGGGACGACGACATCCTGCCGGCTGCCCGCGGCGCACGCGGCTTCGGCACCGTGCTTGAACCCGGCCATGTAGTCGCGCTGCGCGGCCTGTCCGGTAGGGGTGAAGTCGCTCGCGTGTCGGCGGTAGTGGGGGGGTGGCACGCTGGGTGGGGCGGGCGTGCCCCCGTTGTTCAAGTGGTCCGCGTAGCCATCGACGAAGCCGTCCGCGTACGCTCGGGAGAACGCCCCCGGCGTACGCGCACACTCTGCTTGCCACGTGGCGTGTGCCTCAGCCCGCATTCGATGGTGCAGTTTGTGCTGTTTGATCGCCTGCAACGGCTCGTTCACGAGGTTGTGCGCGGAGTAGTAAGCGATGTTGCAGCCTGAGAGTAGCGGCGTAATGGCGAGACCGAGGATGACGACCCGCCGCATGGCGCCCTCCGTTGCGAACGGGCCCCCCGTCCGGGTACGGTGTCCCGCACTGAGTATCGGACGAATAAGGCTCCGAGTTGACCGGTTGTGACGGCTTTGCTGGATTTGTCCGGCGCGCCGCAAAATACGAACGGCGCTGCCGCTCAAAATAGCGGGAAAAGTTCAAGAAGGAGTGGCGATGCTGTCGATCTCATTGAATTGTTCGTGCCGCTGCCGCCTTCACGCGACGCGACGCGAGTGGTGGTAACGATCTGGAACAGGACGCTCGCGGCGAGGGCCGCGTAGAGCACGTTGGCGGCAATCTGGGTTGCGTGTGTGGAACGCGACCCGCCCGTGGACTTGCGCCCTTTATCGTGTGGTTCAATCCTCTCGGCTCACCCCGTTGGTGCCGGCTCCTCCGGTTTTCGCACGGGGATCAATTCCAGTTTCGGCCGGATGAGCAGCACGAGCACTACCGAGACGATCGCGGCAGTGGCGAACACGCTGAAGATGATGTTCAGCGGCACGCCGCGGTCACGCATCTCCCCAAAACCCCAGTCCGCGAGGCCACCGCAACTGATGCTCACGAGGTTCATGATCCCGTAGCCAGTGGCTCGCAACTCCGGTCGCACGATCAGGCACAGGATCGGCATGTTATTGCAGTCGAAGAAGCCCCACCCCAGTCCGAACAGAATCAGGAACGCGATCGCCACCGTGAGCGTTCCCGCGTTCCCGACGCCGAACATCGCAGGGATGATGAGGCACATTCCGATCGCGCTCACGAAGATGCGACCGCGGTTGTGGTGTTGCATCCAGCGGTCCGCGAGCCACCCGCCACCGATTGCGCCCATGATCGCCGCCGCTTGCCAGTACAGAGTCGCCGCGACGCCCGCTTTCCCCTGGCCGATGTTGAACTGCTGTTTCAGGATCGCTGGCATCCAGTCGCGCACCACCCACCCCGCGAGCGCTGGGAGCGTGAAGTACAGTACCAGTAGGATGAACGCGACGTTGGTGAGCAGCTCGGTCGCGGCCCGCACCGGTGACACCTTCGGGATGCGCGCGGCTTCCTCCGACTTTGGCGCGTCGCGCAGTATGAACACGAGCGGGATCGCGTAAGCCATTCCAAAAACGCCGCACGCGGTGAACGCGATTCGCCATCCCAGGTTCTGGTCGTCCGCGACGTATCCGCCGAACCCGCCCGTGATGACCCCGCAGTAAATCGCCATCTGGTGCAAGCCCACGGCGCGGGACCGCGTGCCGCCGGTGTGGTAGTCGGCGATCAGCGCGAGCGCAGCGGGGATGTAGAACGCTTCGCTGATGCCCATGAGCGAGCGTGCCAGAAGCAACTCGTCGTAGGTGGTGACTCGCCCTGTCCACCACGTCACCGCGGACCACACGAACAGACTTCCGCAGATGGTGAACCGCCGGCTGAACCGATCCGCGACATACCCGCCGATCGGACTGAGGATCGCGTACACCCACTTGAACTGCCCGAGCATGAAGCCCCAGTTGGCTTCGTTCAGGATGGTGGGGATGTCGGCCATGACGGAGAACTTCATCGACGCGAGCATCTGCCGGTCGAGGTAGTTCAGGAGCGCGACCGGCCACAGCAGCGCGACCGTGAGCCACGCGAGCCGACCGAGTGAGGGGGGAGAGGAGAGCATTCGTGTTCCAATCTCATTCGCGCTTCATGTTTTGCCGCTTGCGGCTTCGCGGGTAACACGACCGGCTCGCTACCCGCGAAGCGTAAGCGGCAAAAAAGTCACTTCGGCGCGAACCGCCACACTTCCGGGGACCGCACACCGGGGCGCACCTCGCCACTCGGAATCACCCACACGCGGTTCCACGCGACCAGCGGCACCGTTACGCGCGGCGCAGTCAACTCGCCAGTTTCGACCCAGTCGCGTTTCTTACTGTCGAAGCGCAGAACCTTCTTGTTGAAACCCGTGTGGCGCTCCGGCGTGGCCGTCAGTTGCGAACCGTCGTCGCCGCCGAGGATGTAGAAGCCGGTTTTGTCGACCGGGGCTGGCGACGGCGCGCCGACCACCGCGTGCGGCAGCGAGAGACAACGCCCCCAACCCTTCGTTGGTTCGTGGAAGTACGCGTCTTTCAGGTAGCGCCGTTCGACTTTGTCGTCCTTGTTCGCGACGAGTTCGGCACCGCCCGCGATCCAGAACTTCCCCTCGAACGACGCGGCCACCGCGAGTATCCGCCCGCGTTCGGGCAACTTTTCCTCCAGCCACTTCGCTTGGGCGTTGCTGAGGTCGAGCGTGTAGACCGTGAGCAGAGCCTCTTTCGCGTCCGGTTTCTCCTGGCCGCCCGCGACGTAGAGCGTGTCACCCACCAGCGCCCCACACGCATTCGCGACCGTTTTGGGCAGCGAGGGGAGTTTCGTCGTGACCAGTTTCCCGGCTTTCCATTCGAGTCGGAAGCAGTCGGCGTAATGGCGATCGGTGTCGCTGCCACCGGCGCACACCACACCGTCGCGGTGTGTAACGCTCACGCCGTAAGCGAGCGGTCGCGGTAACTTGCCGACCGTCTTCCACTCGCCCTCGGGATTTTCCAGCACGAAGACGCCGTCGTACCAGACTTTCTTGCCGCCGTGCCACGGCTTCTTGTCGGGGAAGTTCGCGCCGCCGGCGACGAGCAGCGCACCGTTGCTTGCACCCGCGAACGGGGCCGCGAAGCCCTCTTTATCGGGCAGCGACGGCAACCGCTTCCACTCGGCGCGGTGCGTGCCCGAACTCACGACGAACGCGACGAGAATCAGTGCAGATCGCGTGATGATGGTGGGCCTCGCAAGTTCGGTGACCTTCGGCGCTTCGGCGCAGCACCGACAGTATGAAGTTGACTTCGCGACCGGTCGATGACAGAATAAGAATGTTGGGAAGACCTCGTACGGGAACCTATGACGCGAGCAGTCGCTCAGGTCGGGCTGGCGGTGGCAATCGTGTTTGCCCCAGCCTTCTGTTGCTGCAAGTTGAGCGGGCTTGGAAAGGCCGCGCAGGTATCGCACGTTTCCACACAAACCCCATCCGCGCCGGTCGAATCGTGCTGTCTGAAGGCGAAGAAAACCTGTTGCGACGAGACTGCGAACACAACACACGACACGCCCAAACCGGCATCGCCACGCGTGCCCGCCTGCGCGTGCTGCGAAGAGCAACCCGCTGCCACACTTCCCGAGAGTGCGTTCACCGAGACGCTTCCACAGCCGATCGGCGAATACCTCGCGCTCGCCGGGTTACTCTGTGCGCCCGAACACCGCGGCATTGTCCGCGGGTTTCACCAATCCGACCGAGCCGGTGTGGATGCCCGCTGCGCCGCACTTTTCGAGCGCCACGTTCTGCGCTGTTGATCCGTAAGTTGTGGTCGCTTTTCTCCCCACGATTGGGGTACAGTATCATCCACTCGCGCAAGGCACTTGCCACGCGCACGGTTCTAATACAGTTCTTTTCACCACAATTCGGAGAACGATCATGAAACTGTTTGCAATCATCACAGCGGGCCTGATGGCGGCCGGCGGCGGGATCTACTTCTACTCGACTTCAACCTGTTCGAAGTCGGGTTGTAACACCAGCGCGCCGGTAGCCAAGACCGGTGGGTGCTGCTTGACCGGTGACAAGCCGGATTGCTGCGCCACGCAGGACGCGTGCTGCGTCCTCCAAGAGGCATGTTGCTCGAGCGCAACGAGCGTCAGCGCCAAGACACCCACATGCTGCGCGGCGAAGGAAGAGTGCTGTATCATTAACGCCGCCTGCTGTACCGCGACAAAGGCGAGTGCGGTCGCAAAGCCCGTTGAGATCGAAGGCTGCTGCGCGGCGTGTGCCGTCACTCCGACTTCCGCGGTTGCCGGCGCGGCCAAGAGCATCGCCACCGCGAAGTAGCTGAATGTGAAATGGAAGAACCGAAGGCGGGCAGGAAACAGCTTCCGTGCTGTCTTCTGCCTGCCTTCGGTCGTTTACATTACTTCGGTTCGTGAGTACACCACGCGCCACACCGCGCCACCACCTTCCAGGGCCTTCCGCTCGAAGTTTGTCGCGAAGCCGGCTTCGGTTCGCGGTGCCGCGAGGTTCTCTTCTTCGGGGCGCACCGCGAAGGCGGGCATCGCATCCACGATCGCGGTCATCACGCCGAAGTATTCTTCCACGTCGCTAGCGATGTAGAGCCGCCCTCGCGGCACGATGACGCGAGCCGCGAGTGCGGCGAACTCTGGCGTGAACACCCGCCGCTTCTTGTGTCGCGCCTTCCACCACGGGTCCGGGAAGTACACATGAACTGCTGCCACGCTCGCTGGTGGCACGAAGTCGCGCAGGACGCCCTTCGCGTCGGCGCACGCAGTCTTCACGTTCGGCAACCCGCGGATCGCGTACCGCGTTGCGGCGTAGAGCTGGTATTTGCGGACGATTTCAATGCCGAAGAAGTTGGTTTCGGGTCGTGCGAGCGCCGCGTTCAGCAGAAACAGCCCCTTGCCCATGCCGACCTCGATTTCGACGGGGTTCGCGTTGCCGAAGAGGGTCGGCCAGGGGGCAGTGGGCAGTGGGCAGTGGGCAGTTTGAGAAGGAGACGATTCGCTTTCTGTCTGCTTCTCTTCCCACTGCCCACTGCCCACGGGAACGACCCACGGGGCGAGTTCATCGTTGGAGAGCCGGCGTGGCTTACGCACCGCGAAGCTCCTCCAACTTGCCCAGTGGGACGCCGGTCACGATTGCCTCGAACGCGCGCTCCAGGCCGACGTAGCCAACCACGCGGAATCGCGTCAGTCGGCGGTGGACCCTGACCCCGGTCGCGACCAGTACGAGCCGCTCGCCCGGCCGCACCTGGCGCACGAACTTCACTTCGTCGAACCCGCCCAACCCGAGCAGCGCGCCGGGTGCGCCGACCTTCTGCGTGGTGTAGTAGTAGCCGCACAGTTGCGCGCCGGCTTCGCACATTAGCACACCGGGAAGCAGCGGGAACCCCGGCATGTGCCCGCGTGCCCAGAAGTCGTCTGGCTTCGCGTCCTTGAATCCGACGATGACGTGCGCGACGGGATCGATGTGGACGATGCCGCTGAGCATCTCGAACTCGTGTCGGTGCGGGTTGACCGCGCGAATCTCCTCGATCCCGGCGATGGGGCGCGAGAAGTCGAACGCGGTCGGGTCAATCACCGGCACATCAGCGGACATGGACTCTCCTTGCGGACTTCTTGGTAGGTGTCGCGAGCCGACCGGCACGGTTGCACAACTCGAACTGTGTGCCGAATGTTTTGTTGCATCGGAACCCGCAGCGGGCCTACTCAATCAACTCCAACACCTGCGGCAACTCGGTAATCATCGCGTCTGGGCGTAGGGCCGGGTCTTTGAGTTGCTCGGCGGTCGCGGACAGGCTGTTCTTGTCGCCCGCGAACAACGCCGTGCGGAACCCGTGCTTCTTCGCCGGTCCGATATCGCGCTCCAAATTCGACCCGATGTGCAACACCGCCGCCGGCGAAATCCCCTTCGCGCCGGCCAGAGCGACAGCCGCCTTGAACAGCGTGTCCGACGGTTTGCGTGCCTTCTTCTCGCTTGAGATGATTCGCAGTGCGGGCGGAATCACCGCGTCGAGGTCGAAGTCGGGGTCTTCTTGTTTCAGGCACCGTTGCAGTTGGCCCGCGGTGAAGCACTGACCGTCTGCGAGCAACCCCTGGATGATGCCCCGATCAGCGGTGAGTTTCAATGCGTCGGCTGCACCGGGGTACGGTCCGGCGCCCTGGATGCTGGCGTGGTAAAAGTACGCGATCTTCTTCACGTAGTCGGTCACCGAGCCGTAGTTCACTGCGTCGAACGTGTATTCCTTTTGCTGGAGCTTCTTGACGATGTTGTCCCAGACGCGCTCAGTCTGCACCTCGGGGAACTTCTCCCCGCCCCCGCCGCTGGTGAGCCGCAGCGTGGTCAGCGCCTTGTTGAACAGTTCCCTCATGTACTCCGATGGCGCGCCGGGCTTGCGGCTCATCGATTGCCACATCTTGAACTCTTTGATCACCTTTTCTAACGCCGCGGCGGTTACAAAGTCTTGTGGGTGTTCGAACTGCAACTCGCCTTGCGGGACGGCGACGAGCGTGCCGTAAACAGTCCAGAACACGGCATTCACGGGCATCGCGTTGAGCTTTGGCCTGGCCTTCGGCGTGTCGATTGGCGGCGCCTTGGGCCACGGCAGGTCCGTGCGCGCGTCGAGCCGTTCGACGTATTGCTCCAGTGTTAGCGGCATGGCCAGTTCCGGGGAAAGGTCCGGCGGCAAGATGCGACGGGTCGATGGGTTGCGCCTCAACAGCGTAGCCTAGTAGCCCGCCGCGCCGGAATCAAGTTAGCACCCGATCGGGTCACGCGGGTAGTCATCACGCGCCGCGTGATGACTACCGGGCACCGTTCCCCCGAAACGTCCCACACCGCTTCGCGACATCACGCGGAGCGTGATAACGACGAGGACAATCACCGGGAGAAACCTGGCGAGCGGCGCGATTCGGGTTGCTTCCTTTGGCAGCAGGGTTTATTAGCTCCGGTTCCGAAAGACGCTGGAGCCGTGCCTCATGGTGCCGAGCCTGACCCCGACCGCCGCGCGCCTGCCCGCGGGAACGACTCCCGCGAATCTGGCAAGCGGCCTCTCGGATCGCGCGTGCAAGCGCATCGCGTGCGGTCTCATCCTCGCGTCGGTCGTGTTCCACCTTGTGTACCTGATCTTCGCGTGCCCGCTCGACCTCGCGCCGGACGAGGCGCACTACTGGCAGTGGTCGCGCCACCTCGCGTGGAGTTACTACAGCAAAGGGCCACTGGTCGCGTGGCTCATTTGGGCGTCGTGCGAAGTGTTCGGCCCGCTCAGTGAATCGCTAGTTGGTTCCCCAATGCTCGCGGTGCGGTTACCGGCGCTCGCGGCCCACGCGACGTTGCTCGCGGGGTGGTACGTGCTCGCGGCCTCAACGCTGAAAAGCCACCGGGCGGCACTCGCGACCGTGGCGATCGCAATGACGCTGCCGCCGGTGATCGCGAGCGCGGTGTTGATGACCATCGACCCGCCGTTCCTCGCGTGCTGGTGCTGGGCCACAATCGGCGTGTGGAAGGGGTTGAACGGAAGGAGCGTTCGCTGGTGGCTGCTCGCGGGTGTGTGTTCCGCGCTCGGCGTGATGGCGAAGTACCCGATGGTACTCCTCCCGTGCGGCGTTTTCGGTTACCTCCTCTTCACGCGACGCGTGGAGTTAAAACGCACCGGCTTCTGGCTGTTCGCGTTTGGCTCGATCGTGGGGCTGGTGCCGGTTCTGATCTGGAACGCGACGAACGACTGGGTGACGTTCCGGCACGTTGGCACGCAGGCGGCCGGCACCAGCGGCAGCGGCGTCCGGTGGTTCGGGCCGATCACCTACGTGGCTGGTCAAGCCGCATTCCTTATTGGTGTGTGGTTCGTGGTGTGGGTCGCTGCGGTCTGGCGCACACGCCGCTCGACCGACCCGGCCACTGCGTTTCTGTGGTGGACCTGCGTGCCGGTGTGGTCCGTGTTCGCGTTGGCGAGTTTCAAAGCTTCCGGGCAACTCAACTGGCCCGCCGCGGCCTACGTCACCGGGCTGGTGCTGTGTGTCGCGTGGGTGCGTGATCGACTTGCCGCGCCGAACCACAAACACGTCGCGCGCCTCGTGAGCTTCGGTATCGCGCTCGGCGTTGGACTTTCGACGCTCGTGCATTTCCCCGGCTTGATGCGGTCCGCGCTCGCGTCCGCAGCTGGGCCGCCGACGGAGCGCGACCCGACCCCGATTCGGAAATTCGACCCGACGGCCCGGCTCCGCGGCTGGAAAACACTCGCGACCGAAGTGGATGTGATCCGTGCCCGCGTGCGCTCGGAAACGGGCGAAGAACCGCTCGTCGCGGGGACCGTGTGGAACGTGCCCGGCGAACTGGGCGTGTACTGCAAGGGCCACCCCGAGACGTATTCGTTCGGCTTGGCGATGGCGGACAGGCACTCGCAGTACGACATGTGGCACCCGAATCCCGTCGCAGATGCGCAAGCCTTCCGCGGGCGCACGTTCGTGTTCGTGGGGGACGGACTCCCCGCCGACACCAGCGTCTTCGAGCGAATTGAACCACCGACTTTGGTGGTTCACCGTGAAGACGGCGTACCGGTGGCCGTCTGGTGGGTGTGGGTTGGGCACGGGTTTCGGGGGTTCCCCGAGAAACACCCGGCGACTGGTAAGCCACGCTATTAACCCGCGCACGCGGATAACTTGATCAAGCGGTGACTGAAGTGGGTACGGTGGGGCATTGGTCGGTTACGTGCGCGTCTTGCGCTCTGACCTGGAAGCGAACGGGCGGCCTGACGGACTACGAACGGCAGGCGCTGGAGTCTCAGCCGTGTCCGGCGTGCGGGGCGTACACCCTCAGTTGCTCCGAACCGCGAACGGAAACGACCCGGCGCGACACGCGGGATGCCGCCCGCTCGCGCCGGGCCGCTTGATCCCACCACTCAGAACACAGGGCTTCCGCCCTGTGTGCGCGTCCAGCGCGGTATAATCACCTCACGTTACCGCACCTCGGAGCCACATCATGAAGCGCCTGCCGCTCGCCGTTGGGTTCCTCGCGATCGGTCTTGCGGCGGGAATGTTCGTCACGCAACAACTCGCCAGCCAGCCTGCGGTGCCGAAGCTCGATCCGCCCTTACCCGGCCGCGAGTGGCAATCGTTCTCGCCTGTTGTGAAGCGAGTCCTTCCGGGCGTGGTGTGCATCGAAGGCAAGGGCCGCGCGAAGCGCGCCGCGGGCGAAGACGCCGACCCCGGATTCGGCTCCGGTGTGCTCATCGACGCGACCGGTGTCATCCTCACGAACAACCACGTGGTCGCCGACCTCGACTCGGTCGAAGTCACGCTCACCGACGGCCGCAGGTTCACCACCGCCGACATCCGACGCGACCCGAAGACCGACCTCGCGCTTGTGAAGATCGAAGCGAAAGACCTCCCCTTCGTCGAATTTGGCGACAGCGACGCGATGGAAGTCGGCGATCGCGTCCTCGCGGTGGGCGCGCCGTTCGGCCTCACGGGTTCGGTCACCAGCGGCATCGTGAGCGCGAAGAGCCGCAACAACCTGAAGCTGAACCAGTTCGAGGATTTCATCCAGACGGACGCTGCGATGAACCCCGGCAACAGCGGCGGGCCACTGGTGAACATGAACGGCAAGGTGATCGGTCTCACGTCCGCAATCAAGACTCGCACCAGCGGGTTCCAGGGCGTCGGCCTCGCAGTGTCGAGCAATCTCGCGAAGAAGATTAGCGACGACCTGCTCAAGAACGGCGTGGTGCGCCGCTCCTACTTCGGCGTGACCGTGCGCGACCTCGACGAAGAATCTGCGAAGAAGGCCGGTGCGAAATCGACGAACGGCGCGGTCGTCACGAAGGTGTTCGACGAGTCGCCCGCCGCGAAAGCCGGCGTCGTGATCGGTGACGTGATTACGAAGATCAACAACGAAGCGGTGAAGGACTCACGCGACGTGCAGAAGATTACCGCCTCGCTGCCGTTCGGCGAAGTGGTGGACGTGCTGCTCTGGCGCGACGGCAAGTTCTACATCGGCAAGGTGAAGGTCGAGGAGGAATCGCAGGTGCTCCGCCCGGACACGTCGCCGACTCCCAGTGATGCGACCGCGAGCACGGTCGGGCTAACACTGATCGACCTCACACCCGAGTCCGTGAAGAAGAACGGCTGGCCGCTGGGCTTGAAGGGCGCGGTGATCACCGAGGTGAAGAAGAACAGCCTCGCGGAGAAGTCCGGACTCGCGCGGGGGTTGGTCGTTTTGAAGGTGGACAAAATCGTGGTCACGTCGGCCGCGACCTTCGACCAGTCGCTGCAACAGGCAAGCACCGAAAAAGGCGCGCTGCTGCACGTGCTTCGCGCAAACGGCGACGTGGACTTCGTCGTCTTGAAGTTGAAGTGAACTCTTCACTTGCCCTCTCCACTTGCGGGAGAGGGTGGCGAGGCTTTGCGAGACGGGCGAGGGGGAAACGATAGCCCTCAGAAGGCGCTACCCCTCACCCGTCGGCGAAGCGCGGACACCCTCTCCCGCAAGGGGAGAGGGACAACAGAAACAGCCCACGCGTCACGAGAGGCCGCCCCAATGATTCCCCTCCCCACACTCGACGCGCTGGACGCCGTGACTATTCCCGTGACGTGCCCGGTGTCGTGGGACGCGATGCACGGCGACAACCGCACGCGGTTCTGCGACAGGTGCGGCCAGAACGTTCACGACGTACGCGAACTCACTCGCGCCGAAGCGCTGGAACTGCTCACCGACGGCGACAAACTGCCGTGCCTCCGCATCTACAAGCGGCAAGACGGGAGCGTGATGACCGCCGACTGCGCCACGAAACGCGATCGCGCCTGGAAATGGCTTCACAATCGCTCGAAGTGGGCTGCGGCGCTCTTCGCGATTGTGTTCTTCGCCGGGTGTGGGAGCAAACCGAAGGAGTGCATCGCGGGCAAACCGATCATGCCCCAGCCCAAACAACCCCCCGCGACGCAGGTCACCACCGACGCCGCGCAGAGCGTCGTCGCGGGCGTTCAGTACACCGTCGAGTACCCGCGACGGTAGCGCCACGGTGTTGCGGCTCACTTTTCAAGCGGTCGGCGGCCCCTGGCGACCGACAACGCTGTGGCCCCGACCATACAGGCAGTAGATCGCCAGCCCCAGCGCCATCCAGCCGATCAGTCGATACCAGTTCTGCGCCGGTAACGACAGCATCAACAAGAGACAGCAGAGGATTCCGAGAATCGGGATGAACGGAACCAGCGGCACCCGGAACGGGCGCGGCGTGTCCGGGTTCGTGCGGCGCATCACCAGTACGGCTCCGCACACCACGGCGAACGCGAACAGTGTCCCAATGTTCGTCAGTTCCAACAGAGCGTCGAGGGGCAGCAACCCGGCCATGAGCGCGACCATTACCCCGACCGCGATGGTCCCCTTCCACGGTGTCCCCAGCGACGGGTGAATCGTCGAGAACAACCGCGGCAACAGCCCGTCGCGTGACATCGCCATCAGCACGCGGCTCGATCCGAGCAAGCTCACGAGGACAACCGAGGTCAGCCCCGCCAGCGCCGCCGGGGTAATGAGCGCCTTGGCCCACGGTATCCCGACTTGCGAGAACGCTTCGGCAACACCCGCCTTCTCGTCGATCTGGTCGTACTTCACCATCCCGGTCAGCACGATCACGACCCCGATGTACAGAATCGTGCAGATCACGAGCGACCCGATGATTCCGATCGGCATGTCGCGTTGCGGGTTCTTCGCTTCCTCCGCTTGTGTGGAAACGGCGTCGAAGCCGATGTACGCGAAGAAGATGATGGCCGACCCGGCAATCATCCCCAGCGGGGCACCGCTCGCGGTGTGCTGTCCGTGGACCTCGTAACCGAAGAAATTGATCCCGGTCCAGCCGTAAGGAGCGAACGGCGTCCAGTTCGCCGGGTTGATGAACCACAGTCCGACCAGAATCACGAACACCACCGCGCCGACCTTGATCGCCACCAACAAGGCATTCACCCGCGCGCTCTCTCGGATTCCCTTCACGAGGATCGCGGTCAGGATCAGAACGATGATGACCGCCGGCAGGTTGATGTAGGACGACGTGAATACGAACTCGCCGTCCTTGTAGGCGAGCGGCGATTCGTTGAGCGACTGCGGAACGGTCAGCCCGAATAGCGAGAGGAAGCTCGAGAAGTATCCCGACCACCCCGTTGCCACGGCGGCGCCGGCGACTGCATATTCGAGGATCAAGTCCCACCCGATGATCCACGCGAACAGCTCTCCCAGCGTGGTGTACGCGTAGGTGTACGCACTACCGGAAACCGGCGTCATGGCTGCGAACTCGGCGTAGCACAGGGCCGCGAGTGCGCAGACGAACCCGGCCAGCACGTACGAGACGATCAGCGCCGGGCCGGCCCGCGTCTTGGCGGCTTCGCCGGTGGCAACGAAAATCCCCGCCCCGATGACGGCCCCAATTCCCAACGCGATAAGCGCCCACGGGCCGAGCACTCGCTTCACGCCACTCTTCTCGGCGTCGGCAAGCGCCAACGCCAACGGTTTCTTTGTGAACAACCCACCCATGAGCGACTTCCTTCGGTGTGGATGGAGCCCGACAGAATCCCGCGCCGTTTTCTCCCCAGAGACTATCATTCCCGCAGTTCCCTGTCATTTCCTCTCCTCCAATTCTGGATTGCCACCATGAAGCGCACCCTCAAGCTCGCGCTGCTTGCGGTGGGGCTGTTTGCTCCATTCGCGACGGCAAACGCCCAGCCCGACGCGACCGACACGCGGTTGCTTTCCATGCCGGCCGTCAGCGCGAAGAACATCGCGTTCGTGTATGCCGAAGACTTGTGGGTCGCGAACATCGACGGCAAGAACCCGCGCCGACTCACCACCGATCTGGGGCTTGAGTCCAACCCAGTGTTCACATCAGACGGTCAGACGATCGCGTTCAGCGCGCAGTACGACGGCAACACCGACGTGTACACCATCCCGCTCGCGGGCGGCACCCCGACGCGCTTGACGTCGCACCCGTCACCAGACACCGTGCGAGGCTTCACGCCGGACGGCAAAGGCGTGCTGTTCTCGTCGGCGCGCCACGTTTACAGCACTCGCTACCAGCAACTCTTTACGGTGCCGCTCACCGGGGGAATGCCAACTCAACTCCCGATCCCGTGGGGCTTCGAGGCGGCGTACTCGCCCGATGGCGACTTCATTGCGTACACGCCGGTTCGCGACGCCACGTTCCAGTGGAAGCACTACCGTGGCGGCACGCACTCGCGCATCTGGATTTACAACGTCAAGACGCACGACGTGACCGAAATCTCGCAACCGAAGGACCGGTGCAACGACCTTGACCCGAACTGGATCGGGCACACGCTGTACTTCCGCTCCGACCGCGCCGGCGAGTACAACGTGTTTAGCTACGACACCGACAACAAGGACCTGAAGCAGCTCACCAAGTTCAAGGACTTACCGGTCCTCGACATCAACACCGACGGCAAGCAACTCATCTTTGAGCAGACTGGGTACCTCCACCTCATGACCCCGCCGAGGACGGAGAGCACACGGCTGAAGGTCGGCATCGCGATCGACAACGGCGAGTCGCGCGCGCGGTTCGCGAAGGGCGCGAAGTACGTGCGCGACGTGAGCATCTCGCCGAGCGGCTCGCGCGTCGCGGTGGAGTTCCGCGGCGAGATTGTGACCGTACCCGCCGAGAAGGGCGACGCGCGGATTCTTACCAACACCGCCGATGTCCATGACCGCAACCCGTCGTGGTCCCCGGACGGGAAAACCATCGCGTACTTTTCCGACGCCGGTGGCGAGTATCAGATGGTGCTCGCGTCGCAATCCGGCAAGGGCGAATCGAAGAAGATCAAACTCACGGGAAGCGGTTTTTACTTTAACCCAATCTGGTCACGCGACTCGAAGAAGATCCTCTTCACCGACAACTCGCAAAGTGTGTACTGGCTCGATGTCGAAACGAGCAAGATCACGAAAGTAGTCGAACCGAAGCACGGGCTGGGTCGCGGGCTGAGGGCGTCGAGTTGGTCGCCCGACTCGCAGTGGATCGTCTACGCGATGAATACACCGGCGCAGATTTACCGTGTCTGGGCGTACTCGCTGGAAAAGAAGGCGTCCATCGCGATCACCGACGGCTTGACCGAAGCGACCGAACCTGCGTTCGACGCGAGCGGGAAGTACCTGTATTTCCTCAGTTCCAACGACACCGGCATGAGCAAGCACGGGTTCAGCCAGTCGGCCGCGGACAGCCGCCAACCGCGCTGGTCGATCAACCTTGTAGTGCTGAACAAGAACCTGCCGAGTCCGTTCCTGCGCGAGAGCGACGAGGAGAAGGGCGACGGCGAGAAACCCACACCGAAGATCGAGAAGAAGGACGCGGCGTTCGCGATCGACTTCCTGGACATCGACCAGCGCATCCTGTCGTTCCCGCTGCCGACCGGCAGTTACGCGGGCCTCAGTGCCGGGAGCACGGGGCAAATCTTCTATGTCACACGCCCGGAAGCCGGTGCCGGCGGTCCCGGCGGGTCGGCGGGCGCGACATTGTTCCGCTACGATCTCGACCGCAAACGCGCGTCGCAGGTGCAAGCCGGCGTCCAAGCTTACGAACTCACGCCGGACGGCCGCAAGCTCCTCTACAGCACCGGCGGCGGGAACTGGTTCATCACGTCATCGACCGGCGGCGGTGGCGCCGCGCCGATCGGCGCGCGTCCGCCGACCGCGCCGGCCCCGAGCGCCGGCGGCGACGGCAAGGTAAACTTTGAAGGCATCGAGGTTCGCGTCGAGCCGCGGCTTGAGTGGAAACAGATCTTCGAGGAAGCATGGCGCATCAATCGCGACTTCTTCTACGACCCGAACATGCACGGGGCCGACTGGCCCGCCATGAAGAAGAAGTACGAAGTGTTCCTCCCGCACCTGACGAGCAGCGCCGATCTCTATCGCGTCATCCGGTGGATGCTATCGGAACTCGCGGTCGGGCACAGTTACATCACGAGCTTCGGCGAACGCACCTTCGAGCGCAAGACCGTGCCCGGCGGGTTGCTCGGCGCGGACTTCGAGATCGCGAATGAACGCTACAAGTTCAAGAAGATCTACGGCGGCTTGAACTGGAGCGCGACGATGCGCTCACCGCTCACCGCGCCGGGCGTGAACGTGAAGGAAGGCGAGTTCCTGCTCGCGGTGAATGGCAAGGAACTGAAGGCGCCGACGGAACTCTACTCGCTGTTCGAGAACACCGCGGGCAAGCTCACGGAACTGACCGTCGGCCCGAACGCGGACGGAACGAAGTCGCGCACTGTGACCGTTGAGCCGATCACGAGCGAGTACAACCTCCGCAACATGGACTGGGTCGAAGGCAACTTGAAGAAGGTCGAGAAGGCGACCGGCGGGAAGGTCGGGTACGTTCACGTGCGCGACACCGCAGCGGGCGGCATGGCCGACTTCAAGCGGTACTTCTTCCCTCAGATCGATAAGGACGCGCTCATCATCGACGAGCGGTTCAACAGCGGCGGGCAGATCGCCGACTACTACATCGACATCCTGCGCCGGCCGTTCGCGAGCTACTGGGCGCCGCGCTACGGTGCGGACAACCGTTCACCGAGCGCCGCGGTGTTCGGGCCTAAGGTGATGATTATCGACGAAGGCGCGGGTTCGGGCGGCGACATGCTGCCGTGGATGTTCCGCAAGTTCGGTGTTGGTCCGCTGGTCGGCAAGCGCACCTGGGGCGGGTTGGTCGGCATCAGCGGTTACCCGGAACTCATGGACGGCGGTCGCGTGACGGCGCCCGGCTTCGCGATCTGGTCCCCGGAAGGCGGGTTCATCGTCGAGAACGAGGGCGTTGCGCCTGACCACGACGTGACGATGTGGCCGAAGGACGTGATCGCGGGGAAGGATCCGCAGTTGGAGAAGGCGATCGAGTTGGCGTTGGAGGCGTTGAAGCAGAACCCGCCGGCGAAGATAGTGCGCCCGGAGTACCCGAAACGCGCACTGCCGCAGCAGCCGTAAGCGTTCCGTCGCGCGAAGCGAGGCCTTTGGTATTGCCCTCTCCCCTTGCGGGAGAGGGCAATACCAACGACAGCAGCGGGCGGCTCCTACTGCCGGGCCGCGCCCTTTACTTTCATCTGGATCGAGTAGAACCCCGTGCCCGCGGTGACGAACAGCGTCTTCATGTCCTTGCCGCCGAAGCACACGTTCGTCGTCCCCTCCGGCACGTCGATCGCGGTCACCTTCTTACCGGTCTTGTCGTAGATCGTCACGAACTTGCCCAGCGTGAAGTACACGTTCCCCGCGTCGTCGATGGTCATGCCGTCGGAGCCTTGCGCGCAGAACTGCTTGCGGTTCTTCAGCGTGCCGTCGGCCTCGATGTCGTATTGGTAAGTCTTGCCAGCACCGATGTCGGCGACGTACAGCGCCTTGCCGTCCGGCGTGCCGATAATGCCGTTCGGCTGCTTGATGTCGCCACCGTCGGCGCGGCTCAGTTTGCCGTCTGCGGACACGAAGTAGACCGCTTGCTTGTCCTGCTCGATCGGGCCGCGCTTCCAGTAGCCGCGCTTGTAGAACGGGTCGGTGAAGAACAGACTACCGTCGTCGCGCACCCAGATGTCATTCGGGCCGTTCAACAACTTGCCGCCAAAGTCCTTCACGACAACCGTCTTCGCCTTCGTCTTCATGTCGATCTTCCACAACTCGTTCTTCTCGTCCGCGCACGCCCAAAGGGTGCCGTTCTTGTCGAACGCGAGTCCGTTGGAGCGCCCGGCCGGTTCCATAAACGTGGAGAGTTTACCGTCCGTACTCCACTTCAGAATCTTGTCGTTCGGCTGATCGGTGAAGTACACGTTGCCCTCCGCGTCGGGCGCCGGGCCTTCGGTGAACTTGAAGCCGCCCGCGAGCTTTTCGAGCTTCGCCCCCGGCGCGACCGGTGAACCATCGTCTGCCTTGGCCGCGGTGAGGAAGCCTTCAAGGCGCATCCACTCTTCGCACCGCTTGGGCCAGGTGGTGTGTGGCTTCTCGCCGGCGCGCATCCCGAACCCGTGACCGCCGCCAGAGTAGACGTGCAGTTCCGCGGTCACGCCGGCCTTCTTCAACGCGGACATCATCTTCAGGCTGCCGTCGAGCGGGCCGTTATCGTTGTAAGCCAGCGCGAAGAAGCACGGCGGCGTGTCCTTCGCTACGCGAATCTCCGGCGCGAGCTTCTCCTTATCGACCTTGTCCACCATCCCGCCCGGATAGATCAGCACTGCGAAATCGGGGCGGCAACTGAGCTTATCCGTGTCATCGAGCGATTCGTAGGAGCGCTTGTCGAAGTTGGTCGCGGCCCACGCGGTGAGGTGCCCGCCCGCGGAGAACCCGAGCATCCCGACGCGATTCGGATCGATGCCCCACGCTTTCGCGTTCGCGCGCGTCAAACTGATCGCGCGCTGTGCATCCTGAAGCGCCCCCAACGGCGGTTCGCCCTTCGGCGAATCGGGGCGGCGTGGCACGCGGTACTTCACGAGTACGCCGGTCACGCCGATGGATTGCAGCCACTCACCGACCATCGTGCCCTCGTGTTCCCACGCGAGGTTGTTGTAACCGCCGCCGGGCGCGATCACGACCGCGGCGCCCGTGTTCGTGTCCTTCGCGGGTCGGTAGATCGTGATGGTCGGCTTCGAGATGTTGGTAATCGAAGAGATACCGCCGCTCTTGCCCACGGTGGCCTTCTCTTCGCCGACGTTACCCTTCTCACCCGGTGCGGCCTTCAGCCACACGTCGAGTACGGGCAACGGGTCGGCGGAGCGCGCGAACAGCGGAACGACCGCCGTCAGCGCGAACACAATCAAACAGCGTGTGCGAAACATGGGAAGCCCTGCGGAGGAAGAGGTGCCGCCGGACATTATAGGTACGCCGCAAGCGGCTTCGCGAGCGCAAGGCGCAACTCGCGAAGCCGCTTGCGGCTTCCCTTCCGCGCGCGTCGCGGGTAGATTCATTCCACCTCGCACCTCGGAGCGCTCACGTGCCAACCCTCCCATCACGGCGGCAGTTCATCGCCACCACTGGCGCCACGAGCGCTGCGCTCGCGGCCACTTCCCCGACCGCACACGCGGCCGACGAACCGGTCGCGCTCGTGAAGGGCGGCAAGCCGGTCGCGACCATCGTCGTTGATGCGAAGCCACCGCTCCCCAAAGGGAAGAAGGAGCCAACCGCGAATACGACCACCGAATACGGTGCCGCGATTCTGCTCGCGGAGTGGCTCAAGAAGATCACCGACGCGACTGTGCCCGTTGCCGAGAAGGCACCGGAAAGCGGCGCGGTCATCTACATTGGCCGAGCCGCGGTCAAAGTGGGTCTGAAGCTCGAGGACATCGAGAGCAAGTCGAAGGAGGGCGTGCGCATCGTCGTGGGGAACAACCGCGTGCTGATCGGTGGGCAGAGCGCGGACGCGACCGCGAAGGCCGTGTGCCGCTTCCTCGAAGAACTCGGCTGCCGCTACTTCATGGACACGCCGCTTGGCGAAGTGTTCCCGCGTACGCAAGACCTGAGCGTGAAGCCGGTCACGATCACCGAGAAGCCGGGACTGCTGTACCGCAATCCGAAAGGCCCGTCGTGGATGGGCGGCTACTGGAAGGACTGGAACGGCGCTGGCGGCGAGAGCTTCGCACACTCGCACTCGTGGGGCCGCTACATCCCGAAGGGGCTGTTCGCGGAACACCCGGAATACTTCTCGCAAGGCGCGGACGGCAAGCGCAAAGACGGCGACTGGCTCTGCACGTCGAACCCCGGTGCGCGCGAAGTGTTCGCCAACGGCGTGATTGGCGTCATCAAGGGCGGTGCGAAGAACCCCTCAATCTCGCCGCCGGACGGCCGCGGGTACTGTCAGTGCGATAAGTGCAAGGCGCTCGACGACCCGAAGTTGATCGAGCCTTCGAGCGGCACGACTTCCATTTCGACGCGCTACGCGTACTTCTTCGACGAGGTGGCGAAGCGCGTGGGGAAAGTCTACCCCGATTCGGTTCTGAGCTTCTACGTGTACGCGGACTACACGCAGCCGCCGAAGCGCGCCGAGAAGCTTGCGCCCAATTTGTGCGCCGTGATCGCGCCCATCCGCTACTGCCGGCTGCACGCGATTGGCAACCCGGAGTGCCCGAGCCGCAAGCAACAACTCGACATGATCGACGGCTGGGCGAAGGTGGCGCACCGGCTCGGCTATTACAACTACATGTACAACCTCGCCGACGCGACGATGCCGATGTTCAAGTACACGCCGTGCAAAGAGGAGTTCCCGTATCTCGCGAAGAAGGGCTTGGACTTCATGACCATCGAAGTCCTCTCGAACTGGTACATCTACGGCCCGCAGATTTACCTGAGCCTGCGCCAGGCCTACGACCCGACGCTCGACGCCGCGAAGCTGATGGAGGACTACTACACGAAGTTCTACGGTCCGGCCGCGAAGAACATGGAAGCGTACTGGATGACGATCGACCAGGCGACGGCGAAGTTGCACAACCACAGCGGCGGCTTCTACGGCCTCGCGTCCGCGTTCACACCGGAAGTGGTTCGCACGTGCGAAATGGCCATCGCCCGCGCACACGCTTCGCTCGAAGACCCGAAGGGGCCATACGGCGAGCGGGTGGCGATGCACGCGGCCGGGTTCCGCAACGTCACTGACTACCACGCGATTTGCGCCGCGATGGCGAAGGGCGACTTCGCGAGCGCGAAGAAGACCTACGACGAGATGACGAGCCGCATCGCGGGACTCATCGCGAAGAAACAAGCGAACCCCGAATACGGCACATCGTACCTCAAGCGGTTCTTGTCGAAGGCCATCGACGGCGGCGTGATCGCGACGAACGACCCGAACAAGTTGGTGAGCGTGCTGTCGGACAAGTGGAAGTTCCGCACCGACGAGAGCGAAATGGCCGACGCGAAGTTCGAGGCCACCGATCTCGACGACGCGAAATGGAAGCTCGCGGCGACGCACTCGGCCACGCTCAGTTTGCAGGGGCTGGCCGCGACGACGGTGCTGTGGTACCGCACGGCGTTCACCGCACCGGAGAAGACCGCGAACCTCGCGATGGTGTTCCCCGAAGTGGACGGCCGCGTGACCGTGTACGTGAACGGCAAGGAAATGCCCGCGGAGCCGGTTCTCACGGTGCCGCCGAAGAAGGGCGCGAAGGTGCCCGCGGCGGTTACGGTTCCGCGTCGTGCGCCGTTCCGCGTGTTGCTGGGCGATGCGGTGAAGCCGGGCGCGAACGTGGTCGCGGTGCGGTGCGATAACCGCGTGATCACCGAACTGGACCTGGGTGGTATCCTGCGCCCGGTGATGCTGGTGGAGTGGAATGCGAAGAAGGAGTGACGGGCGATTCCGCCGCGGAACAATTCGACAAGCGAAGTAGTGGGCAGGACGCCGCGCGCTCCGCGGAGAAGAGCAGTTGCCCTTGCGACCACCGGTTTCGGTTCGGTACAGTCGCCTCCCCGCATCAGCACGGAAAGGATTCCGCACTGTGAAGCACGCACATTATTCCGAGCGCGACGCTGCCTGGTTCGAAGAAGTCGCGGACACGATCGCGCGCGGCCGCGCAACACTGTTCACACCGCGAGAACTCGCGGACGCCGCGCTGACGCTCCTCGCCACAACAGACACCGGCGCGCCGAGTGAGACCGCCGTGCGGTCTCTACTCGTGACGAACCCGCAGCCCGATGTGAGCGCGACGGCGCTGGTGCTGATCGCGCTGGCGCGAAGCGGGAACGCGGCGCGCCAGCGGTGCCACGCGACCATTCACGACGGACTCAACTTCCTGCTCGCAACGCAGAACCGCGACGGCGGTTGGCCCGCGTTCGACTGCGCCCCGAAGGCCGATCCCAGTTGCCCGGCCGTCACGGCGCAGATTCTCGAAGCGCTTGGGAACTTCGGGTTCCGCTTCGGTCAGTCGCCGGTCGATGCGGCCGTGCGATTCGTTCTCTCACGCCAGGCGGAGAGCAGCGAGTGGTTGAACAAGTCGGGCACGAACACTCTTCAAACGACCTGGCAGGTGTTCGCGGGGTTGCACGCGGTCGGCTTCGATGTGTTCGCGTTGCCGGTGCGCCGGGCCGTTCGATGCTTGAAGGAGTCGCAACGCGAAGATGCTGGCTGGGGCGGATCAACGGCATCGGAGACAGCTTGGGCGGTACTCGCGCTACTCGCGGCTGGTGAGGGTGAGAACGCCGAAGTGCGGGCCGGCGCGGAGTTCCTCGTCGGCACGCAGCACGCGGATGGGACGTGGCGCGAACCGGGCGCAACGTACTTCGCGCTGATGGCGCTGGGCCGTTACCTGAACGATCGCACCAAGCCGGCCGAAGTGCAGAAGGTGTTCGTACGAGCGGACAACGCACTCCGCGCGAGCGGGCCGAAAGTGTACAGGCACACACTCGCGGAGATGTAGCGCGTGCCGCGCTCCGCTGCGCGTCGCGGCTACGCGACACAGGTTACCCCACGACCAAATTCACCAGCTTCTTCGACTTCACGATGGTCTTCTTGATCGTCTTGCCCACGAGTGACTCCTTCACCTTTTCGTCAGCCAGCGCCGCGGCTTCCAGCGCGGCATCATTGATCTCGGCTGGCACCTTCAGCACCGTGCGCAGTTTGCCGTTGATCTGAACCGGCACGTCGATCTCGTCGGCCGCGGCCAGCGCCGCATCGAACTTCGGCCACGGTTCGTAGGCCAGCGTCGTGCTGTGCCCCAGCGCCCGCCACAGCTCCTCCGCGACGTGCGGCGCGTAAGGCGCCAGCAGCAGCACGAACGGGGCGAAGACGCTTCGCGGGCGCGCCTCGAGCTTCGTAACGTGGTTCACGAACTCCATCATCGCGGAGATCGCGGTGTTGAAGCGCAAGCTCTCGGTGTCCTCAGTTACCTTCTGGATGGTGCGGTGTAGCACTCGCAGCGTGTCGCGGTCCGGCTCGACATCCTTGATGGTTGCGTGCAGTTTGAAGTCTTCGCCGTCATCGACGATCAGCCGCCACGCACGCGTCAGAAAGCGGTACACGCCTTCGACGCTCTTCGTGTTCCACGGCTTCACCGCCTCCAGCGGCCCCATGAACATCTCGTAGAGTCGCAGGCTGTCGGCCCCGTATTCCTTCACGATGTCGTCCGGGTTCACCACGTTCCCGCGGCTCTTGGACATCTTCTCTGCTTTGCCGCTCAGTTCGACCTCGGTGCCCTTCAGATACGTCTTGCCCTTTCTCTTCTCGAGCATCTCGTCTGGCAGGGGAATCGAAGCCGTCTCCGCACCCGTGGCACGCAGGACGTA
Source organism: Planctomycetia bacterium (assembly GCA_005772955.1). Lineage (GTDB taxonomy): Bacteria > Planctomycetota > Planctomycetia > Gemmatales > Gemmataceae > Gemmata. Next base: position 20,759 of record SXID01000053.1, on the reverse strand, counting down.
ACTCTCCTTTTCGTTGTCTTCCTTCTTCGGAACGTGAACAGCGATCAGCCTCAGTTCTGCCAGACACGTGTCCTTGTGAGCGGCGTAGACCTCCGGTGTGATGTGGTACTCGTACTCGCCCAGAATCATGCCCTGGTTCACGAGGCGTTGGAACGGTTCCGTACACGGCAGGTATCCGCGATCGAATAGCACCTTGTGCCAAAACCGCGAGTACAGCAGGTGCAGCACCGCGTGCTCCGCGCCACCGACGTACAGGTCGATCGGTAGCCAGTGCTTCAGCTTTGCGGGATCGGCGAACGCCTTGTCATTCTTCGGGTCGATGTAGCGCAGGAAGTACCAGCACGACCCGGCCCACTGCGGCATCGTGTTCGTCTCGCGCTTGTACTTCGCGCCACCAATCTCCACGTTTACCCAGTCGGTTGCTTTCGACAGCGGGCCGTCGGGTGTACCAGTCGGCTTGAAGTCTTCCAGGTCCGGCGGCACGAGCGGCAGGTCGCTTGGCGAGAGCGCGACCGTTTCGCCGTTCGCGGCGTGGAGTACCGGGAACGGCTCACCCCAGTACCGCTGACGGCTGAACAGCCAGTCGCGTAGTTTGTAGTTCACGCGGCGCGTACCGATGCCATTCTCTTCCAACCGCGCGCTGATTTTCGCCTTCGCTTCTGCTGTCGGCAGACCGTCGAGAATCCCGGAATTGACCGCGACGCCTTCCTCGCAGTACGCCTCTTTCAGATCGTTCAGCGTGCTGCCGGTTTTCTTCAGCCACTCCTCGGTCGGCTTCACGACGGTAACGACGGGCAGGCCGAACCGCTTCGCGAACTCGAAGTCGCGCTCGTCGTGCCCGGGCACGGCCATGATCGCGCCGGTGCCGTAGGTCGCCAGCACGTAGTCCGCGATCCAGATCGGAATCTGCGAGCCGTTGACCGGGTTCACGGCATACGCGCCCGTGAACACGCCGGTTTTCTTCTTGGCGGTCTCGGTGCGCTCGAAGTCGCTCTTACGCGATGCCTGTTTTTGGTACTCCTCGACTGCTTGCTTCTGCTCGCGCGTGGTGATTTTCGCCACCAGCGCGTGTTCTGGCGACAGCACCATGTAGGTTGCGCCGAACAGGGTGTCAGGACGAGTGGTGAAGACGCGGATCGTCGCGCTCGGCTCCGGCTCGCGGCGCACGGCGAACTCTACCTCCGCGCCTTCGCTCTTGCCGATCCAGTTGCGCTGCATTTCCTTGATGGAGTGGGACCAGTCCAGCGGTTCCAGGTCCGACAGCAGGCGCTCGGCGTAAGCGGTGATCCGCATCAACCACTGACGCAGCGGCCGGCGCTCGACTGGGTGCCCGCCGCGATCACTCTTACCGTCGATCACTTCCTCATTCGCCAGAACGGTGCCGAGGTACGGGCACCAGTTCACCGGCACTTCCGCCTGATACGCGAGGCGGTGATCGTCCTGATACTGCCGCACTGCGGCGTCGCCCTTCGCGCTCACATCGGGCGGAATTGGCAGCTCGCTGATCGGGCGGCCCTTATGCGCAACCGCGTCGTACCACGTGTCGTAGATGGTCAGGAAGATCCACTGCGTCCACCGGAAGTAGTTTGGGTCCGTGGTATCGACTTCGCGGTCCCAGTCGTAGGAGAAACCGAGCGATTTGATCTGGCGCCTAAAAGTGTCGATGTTGTTTCGCGTGGTGATTCGCGGGTGAACGTTCTTCTCCACCGCGTACTGCTCGGCGGGCAGCCCGTACGCGTCCCAGCCCATTGGGTGCAGCACGTGGAAGCCGTTCATGCGCTTGAAGCGGGCGAGGATGTCGGTCGCGGTGTAGCCTTCGGGGTGGCCGACGTGCAGCCCGGAGCCGCTCGGATACGGGAACATGTCCAGTAGGTAGCACTTGGGCTTACCCTCGGTTCCCGGTTCGCCGGGGTCCGGCGTGCGGAACGTCTTGTTCGTTTCCCAGAACCGCTGCCACCGACGTTCGACATCGGCGGGGTGATAACTCGGCATTGCTCGGCCTTCTGTGCAGTGTGAATCGTTGGGTTGGCTTACGCGCGCACGAAAGCCGCGTCCAGAAAAGAGACAAAGAGAAAGACGAGGTTCGCCCCCGCACAGGGCTTCCGCCCTGTGCTACGCCCGGCGACCCCTCCGGGGTGTCAGACAACACGTTCTCGGCTTGTCTTCCGCCCGGAGGGCCGTCTGACGTAGCACAGGGCGGAAGCCCTGCGCGGAAGGCCGGCACGAGGTTCGATCGCGTGGCACTACAATAGCGATGCGATCCGTCTTCACCGCACGAGAATGAACCGATGCTCACTGCACCGCTGTTGCAGAGTCAGGTGCCAGGGTTCACACCGCGTCGCGGAAAGGTGCGCGACGTGTACGACCTCGGCGATACGCTCGCCATCGTCGCCACCGATCGCATCAGCGCGTTCGATTGGGTCATGCCGAACGGCATTCCCGGTAAGGGCCAACTCCTATCCGCGATGACACTCTTCTGGCTAAAGTGGCTGAACGTGCCGAACCACTTCATCAGCGCGGACCTATCGGACTTGCCGCCCGCGTTCCGCCAGAAGGAACTCGAAGGGCGGACGATGCTCGTGAAGAAGGCGACCGTCGTGCCGGTGGAGTGCGTCGCGCGCGGTTACCTTTTGGGTTCGGTGTGGAAGGAATACCAGGCGCACGGCACCATTTGCGGGATCGCGATTCCGGCGGGGTTGAAGCTCGCGAGCAAACTGCCGGAACCACTCTTCACGCCCGCGACCAAAGCCGAAGACGGACAGCACGACGAGAACATTTCGTTCGGTGTTATGGCGAACGCGGTGGGCGCCGAGACTGCGGCCGAACTGAAGTCGAAGACGCTGGACGTGTACCGCCGCGCCGCGGAATACGCGGATAGCAAGGGCCTCATCCTCGCGGACACGAAACTCGAGTGGGGCAGGTTAGCGGACGGCTCGCTGATCCTCATCGATGAAGTGCTGACGCCGGACAGTTCGCGGTACTGGCCGAAGGACACGTACAAGCCGGGTGCGTCACCGGTGTCGTTCGACAAGCAGTTCGTGCGAGACTGGCTTGAAACAACCACCTGGGACAAGGCCAGCCCGCCGCCGCCGTTGCCGGACGAGGTGGTAACGCGCAGTCTCGCAAAGTACCAGGAAGCGTTGAGACGCCTCATGGGGTGAGGCATGAGGGGCTAAAACCAAGACGCGTGCCTCTGCTCGGTCTTCTGCCTTCCGCTTTCGTTTCACTCCGGCGAGCGGCCCATCAGATACGAGCGGAGTTCGATGAACACCTGGGTACACCGCTGCCGCCAGTTGCAGTCGGTGAGCTGGGCCGGGTGTGATGGGCGGAACAGCACATGAACCGTTAAGTTGTCTTTGGTTGGGTCCAGGTGGTGTAGGTGCAGTTCCACATCAATCAAGTTCGACGAGCGGCGCAAGCCGAGCCACGACAGCGGGCCGCCTGTCGGGGTCTTTCGACCGCCCAGACGGACCTTGATTAGCCCCGGTACGCTCTCGACCACCTCGCCGCCCGCGTCGTGAACGAATCCGCGAAGTTTCATGATCGAGATCCGCTCGGGCATCCACGCTTCCATGTGAAACGGCAGCGCGGCGTTATCGCGGCTCGTCCCCGATTGAGTCGTGGACGGGGTCGAAGAGGGCGGGGGCGTGATTGCCGATGATGGCATCGCGGGGGACGTGTGCGTGAAACCGGACCACGAGCCGCCGGGCGCGGAGCCGCTGTGCGAGCGCGGCCCGGTGGTCGAGATGCGTGAATCCGCCTGCATCTGCGCGCGGTTCAGGGCAGTGTCGAACCGCTCCGCGAGTTCCCTCGCTGTTTGCGGACGGTCGTCGGGGTCTTTCGCCAGCGTGTCGAACACCAGTTCTTCGACTTCCGCGGGAACCCACCCCGCCAACCCCAGTTCCGCGAACGAGGCCGCATATTCGGTCGCGTGCGCCAACAGAATGTCCATGCTGGTCGGCCCGTTGAACGGGAGCCGGCCCGTGAGCAGTTCGTACATCATCACGCCAACGCTGTACAAGTCGCCGCGGTGGTCCATTTCCTCACCGCGAACCTGCTCTGGGCAGATGTAGCCCGGTGTGCCCACAGCGAAATCCACGTTCGTGTCGGTCACCTTTCGCGTTTCAGGCTCGCCCTCCATCAGTTTCGCCAAACCGAAGTCCATGACCTTGATTCGCTCGCGCGGTGTGTCCGCGTCCACGACCATGAGGTTCGCGGGCTTCAGGTCGCGGTGGATGATGCCTTCTTCGTGCGCGGCCTGGAGCACCTCGCACAACTCGCCGATGATGCGGCCGACGCGCGGCGCGCTCATACGTTTGTTCCTCGCGAGCAGCGCTTCGAGGTTGATGCCGCGGACGTACTCCATCACGATGCACGGCCCAAGCGGGTCGTCGAGTGCGGCGTCGTAAAGCGTGACCGCGCCGGGGTGCTGGCACCGAGCCATCAAGAGCGTTTCGCGCAAGAACCGGACGCGGAACTTCGGGTCGGTGGCGATCTGCTCGTGCATCACCTTGACGACGACCTCGCGCCCGAGATCGATCTGGCGCGCGAGGTACACCTTCCCCATGCCGCCTTCGCCGAGCAATCGCCGGGCTTCGTACCGACCCATGAAGACGCGGCCAATCATTGCGTGTGCTCGCCGGAACGGGTTCGTAGCGATGAACTCTAGGCCGGAAACCCGGCGCAAGCCAGCGAGGTTGTCACATCCGCAACGTCGGTGTTGAGTCGCGGCGCGAAGAAATCTGCCCCCAACTGAAGGGAAGGGGAGCCAAAGCCGCTTGCGGCTTCGCGAGACGCGCGAGAGGACACTCGCGAACCTGCGAGCGGCTTCAAACTCCGCTTCCTTCAGGGAGCGAGGGAGGGGGGTAGGTTCTTCCCACCCTTCGCGGTACACTAGCTCCCACCTACCTCCCCTGTGGAGCCTCCCACATGCGCCGGCTCGTTTGCCTCATCGCCTTCTTTGCTCTCGCGTCGCCACTCTCCGCGCAGCCCAAAGGCGGGCCGCTCTCGCCCGAAAAGGCTCTCGCGGCGCTGAAGGTCGCGGACGGTTTCCAGGTGGAACTGTTTGCCGCCGAACCGATGCTCATTAACCCCACGAGCATCGACGTGGATCACAAGGGCCGCGTGTGGGTCGCGGAAGCCGTCAACTACCGGCGGAAGAACTTCAACCGGCCCATCATCCGCGAAGCGGGCGACCGCATTGTGGTGTTGATCGACGCGAAGGGTGAGGGGAAGGCGAGCGAGGCGAAGACCTTCTACCAGGGGAAGGAAATCTACGGCCCGCTCGGAGTGTGCGTTTCGCCCTACGCCGATGGCAAGGGGCAGCGCGTGTTCGTGTGCCAATCGCCGGACATCCTCGTGTTCGAGGACAAGGACGGCGACCTGACCGCGGACGGCCCGCCGAAGAAGTTCCTCACGGGGTTCGGCGGATTCGACCACGACCACGGCGTTCACGGTCTCAACATCGGGCCGGACGGCAAGCTCTACTTCACCGTCGGCGATTCGGGCGTGAAGGACTTGCAGAGCAGCGACGGGAAGGGCAAGAAGTGGACCTCGAACACCACCGACGTGCAGAAGGCGACCGTGTGGCGCTGCGACGCGGACGGCACGAACCTCGAACTGATCGCGCACAACTTTCGCAACAACTACGAGTGTTGCGTGAACAGCTTCGGCGAGGTGTGGCTCTCGGACAACGACGACGACGGCAACCAACAAACGCGCATCTGCTTCGTGATGCCCGGCGGTAACTACGGTTACGGTCCGCGCGGCGCCGGTCAGACGCACTGGCACGAAGAACAACCCGGTATCGTCCACAAGACGCTCCGCACGGGCCAGGGCAGCCCGACCGGCATCACGGTCTACGAAGGCTCGCTCCTCGCGACGCGATACAAGGGCGCACTGCTGCACTGCGACTGCGCCCCGTCCGAAGTGCGGTGGTTCTTCCCGAAGCCGAAGGGCGCCGGTTACGAACTCGATAAGGAACTGCTGCTGACGAGTAGCGACCCGTGGTTCCGGCCGAGCGACGTGTGCGTTGCCCCCGACGGCAGCATCTTCGTGGCCGACTGGTACGATCGCGGCGTCGGCGGGCACGGCATGGGCGACCCCACCGACGGCCGCATCTACCGCATCACGCCAAAGGGCCACAAGGGGTACAAGGTGCCGGAGGTGAAGCTCGACACGAAGGAAGGACTGCGGGCAGCGCTCGGCTCGCCGTGCCTGGCAACGCGGGCGTTGGCGATGAGTGCGATATCGAGCAACAGTAAATTGCTTTGGCTCCTGCTACCCGGGGACAAGGAAAAACCTGAACTGACTCCTCGCACAGTCTGGGCCATTTGCGCGATCCACCGGGACTGGATCAAGGCGCTCCCAAAAGATGACTTGGGCCAGTTACTGTTGTTGACTACCGAAATCGAGGCCGCCCGCTTGGATGGTGAACACTCCGGCGGTTTCTGGCCTCGCATCTCGTCTGTGAACGGGATGTCCAAGTTTCATATCGACGAAGCAGTCGAGGCACCCCTTGATGGGCAACCTCGACCTCCGGGGAGACCAATCCCGATCATCATTACCCCTAGCCCCAGCCGGGATTGGGGAGGCGTCCGCCGTTGGAGTGCGGGGTATCGACGTGAGGTTCTCATCGCTCTCCGGACCGTCGAACCTGCGCAAGCCAAACCCGCCTTCTACAAGCTCGCGCAGGCTTACCCCGGCGATGATCACTTCTACCGGGCGGCACTGAACATCGCGTGCGGCACCGACCCGGTGCGGCGCGACGCGATCCTCGCGGACTTCGACAAGCACTTCCCGGAGTGGAACGACAAGGTCGCGGACCTCGTGTGGGAACTGCGACCCAAGTCCGTTCTCCCGCGACTCGGCAAACTGCTCGCGGACCCGAAGCTCACCGGGGCGCAGAAGGGCCGCATCGTCGATATCCTCGCGACCAGCGATGACCCCTCCGCCGGGCTGACGATGTTGGACGTACTCAAAGGCGATGCCGCTCCAGAAACCAAGACGCAGGCCATCGCGAACCTCAAACTCTTCCTGCCGACGAAGTGGAAGGGACTGCAATCCGGCAAGGAACTCGCCGCGGCGCTCGACGCGCTGCTGAAGGACAGCAAGACCACCGTGACCGGCTTGCAACTCATCGCCGCAGCGAACGCCGTGGACCGGCTCGACGCGGTGGTTGCCATCGCGAAGAACAAAGAGGCCGCGATCGACCTTCGCAAAGAAGCGATTCGCACGCTCGGCAAGCTGCCCGATGACAAGAGCGTGTCGGCGCTGATCGATGTTGGCAGCCCAGAGAACCCGCTTTCGATCGCGTGCGTTCAGGCACTCGGCGAACTGCTCCCGAAGGGTGCGAAGCCCGCGAAGTATTCGACGGTCGCGCTCGATTCGCTCGTGCGGGCCATCAACGCGGGTGATCGCGGCACGCCGGAACTGAAGTCCGCGGCGCTGAGCGCACTCGCGGCGAACCGCGCCGGTTCGCAGTGGTTGCTGGACACGCACGCGAAGGACGGTTTGCCGAAGGAACTGCTCGCGGAAACCGGGCGGCTCCTGCGCAACTCCGCATACGCGGACCTCGCGAACCGCGCGAAGCTCGCGTTCCCGGCACCGGGCAAACTGAACCCCAAGAACCTTCCCGCGGTCACCGAACTCGCGAAGCGCACCGGCGACGTGGCTCGCGGCAAAGCGGTCTGGAACGCGAGCCTCACAGGGGCCGCGCAGTGCGCGAAGTGCCACATGCTTCGCGGCGTCGGCGGTCAGGTCGGGCCGGATCTGTCGATGATCGGCAAGAAGGCCACGAGCCGCGAGAACCTGTACGAGTCGCTGCTGTTGCCGTCGAAGGCCATCGGGGACCAGTACATTCAGCACTCGGTCACGACTACAGCGGACGTGACCGTGAGCGGGTTGCTCGTGAGCGACACGCCCGCCGCGATCACGCTCCGCGACGCGAACGGCAAGGATACCACCATCGCCAAGAAGGACATCGACGGCGCGGTTCGCAAGCTGAAGGTATCGATCATGCCGGAGGACATCATCGCGGCGATGACGGAAGAGGAACTGGTTGACCTCGTCGCGTACCTCGAAACGCTGAAGATGGCGGCCCTCACGCCGGATAGCTTCCACGTCGTTGGGCCGTTCCCGGCGAAGGACATGAACGACGCGATCGACAAAGCGTTCGGCCCGGAGAAGGGCGAGTTCGACCTCACCGCGAAGTTCGGTTCGCTCGCTTGGAAGACGATCCGCCCCGACGGGAAGGGCTACTTCGATCTCGCCGCACTTCACGGAACAGCCGGCAACAACTCCGCGTCGTACATGTACGTCGAGGTCGAATCGCCCGTCGATCAATCCGCGGAGATTCTGCTCGGGCCGGATGACGGCGCGAAACTGTGGGTGAACGGCAAGGACGTGTTCACGACGCGCGACACGAAGGCCGCGGCGCCCGAAACGCACAAGGTTTCCGTGAAACTGGTGAAGGGGAAGAACACGGTGTTGCTGAAGGTCGCGAACGGCAACAACCCGCACGGCTTCTACTTCAGTCTCGCCTCGGCGGAAGAAACGAAGGTCAGAAAGTAGGACAGGCTTCCAGCCTGTCTCGTCAACCCATGACAGGCGGGAAGCCTGTCCTACACCGAGGAACCCCATGCGTCGCGTTTCGTACCTTCTCGCCGCGTTCCTCCTTGTGGGCGTCGCCCGCGGCGCGGACGACAAACCCGTCGTGGTGAAGCTCAACAAGCTCTCCGCGACCGCACCGGCCAACTGGAAGAGCGAGAAGCCGTCGAACCGGCTCCGCACGTTCCAGTTCAAGTTACCGGGTGCGAAGGATCACCCGGAAGCGGAACTGAGCGTCATGAACGAGAGCCTGCCGGGAGCGGACAAGAACTTTCCCAAGTGGAAGAACACGTTCGTCGCGCCCGAAGGCAAGACGGTAGATGACATCAGCAAGACCGCGAAGTGGGAAGTGAAGGGCGCGACCGTGAACGTGCTCGAAGTGACCGGCACGTGGAAGTTCAAGGAGCGGCCGTTCGACCCGAAGTCGAAGGAGATGTTGCTCGAAGACTGGCGCGTGATCTGGGTGATAGTCGAGGAGAAGGAGGAGACGCACCACTTCCGGCTCAGCGGACCATCGATCACGATCGCGGAGCACGCGAAGGCGTTCGAGACGTGGGTGAAGTCTTTGAAGTGAGTGTTCAGTTTTCAGTTTTCAGCCGGAAACAGTTACGATCCGCGCGAGCGTCCTGTCTTCACGGAAAACTGAATACTGTTACGCGGTTCCGAATTGCCGGTCGCCCGCGTCGCCCAACCCCGGCACGATGTAACCCAACTCGTTCAGGTGCGAGTCGATCGCGGCCAGGAAAATCGGTACATCGGGGTGAGCCGCTTGCAGCGAGGTCACGCCTTCCGGGGCCGCGATCAAGCCCACGAAGATGAGTCGCGGCATGCCGGTCTTGCGCAAGATGTCGAGCGCCGCGATCGCGCTGCCGCCGGTCGCGAGCATCGGGTCGAGCACAATGCCCACGTCCATCTCCGGCTTCGGCGGCAGCTTGTTGTAGTACGTCACCGGCTTGAGCGTTGCGTGGTCGCGGTAAAGACCGAGGTGCCACACCGCCGCTTCCGGCAGCGCCTCGAGCATTGCCTCCGCCATTCCCAGCCCGGCACGCAACACCGGTACGAACCCCACGCGGTCCGCGATCTGGTGGCCTGTCACTTCGGTGATGGGCGTCTTCACTGTGACTGGCCCGAGACGCAAGTCGCGGGTCGCCTCGAAGAGCAGCCCGCGCGAAATGCCGGCGACCAGTTCGCGGAACTCCGGCGGCTTGGTATCGATCGCTCGCAACCGCGCGAGCTTGTGCTGGATCAACGGGTGTGTCGAAACGTACACTGCGGCGGCCATACTTCCCTCGTTCGTTCTGCGTTCGTCCCGAAGGGACGATCATCCCAACTGCTTCGCGTCGAACGCGCTGGGGATCAGGTCGCGAACGGTCCATTTCACGATAGTGCCTTTGAGGTTGGCGAGCAGCACCTCGGCGTCGGGCGCGAACTCCCAGAGCAGTTGCCGACACGCTCCGCACGGCGGAGTCGGCGTCGCGGTGTCCGTGACAACGGCCACGCGAGTGAAGCAGTGGAAGCCGTCCGTCACGCCGCGGAAGATCGCGACGCGCTCCGCGCACATCGTGAGGCCGTAGCTCGCACTCTCGACATTGCAGCCTGGAATGATGGTGCCTTGTGTGGTTTCGAGTGCAGCGCCGACCTTGAACTTCGAGAACCGTGCGAACGCGTTCTCCCGCGCGGAAGTCGCAGCGGCTATCAGTGGGTCTGTCATGCGATCTCCTCCAGAATAAGCGGCAATTCGGATGGCGGTGTGTCATCGATCTGAAACGCTTTCGCCAGCATTGGCATCGCGGCAGCGAGTTTCGCACCGTCGCGGTAGTGCACTTCGAACACGCTGTCCGAAGGGGTGACACGCTCGCCCGGCTTCGCGCGAACGATGATTCCAACGGCGGGGTCGATGGTGTCTTCCGCGCGACTGCGACCGCCGCCGAGCATCCGCACCGCGACACCAACCTTCTCCGCGTCGATGGTGGTGATGTAACCAGTGCAGTCCGTGTTCACGTGAACGGCCACATTGGTTGCGGGGAGCAGGGTGTAGTCATCGATCACTCGCGGGTCGCCGCCCTGCTGCTCGACGCACTTGCGGAATACTTCGAGGCCCGCGCCAGAAGAAAGCGCGCGGCGCACTTGTGCGTCGGCATCAGCATCGGTCCCGCCGAACGCCAGTCGCACCATCCGCGCCGCGAGCGTGACGCTCAGTTCCGTGAGGTCTTTGGGGCCGTTGCCATTCAGTGTTTCGATGGACTCGACCACTTCGAGTGAATTCCCGACAGCGTCTCCCAACGGAGTGTCCATCGCGGTGATTAGCGCGATCACCTTCAAGCCGTTAGCGGTGCCGACTTTCACGATGGATTGCGCCAGCTCATGTGACCGCTCACGCGACTTCATGAACGCCCCCACGCCGCTCTTCACATCCATCACCAAACCGGAGGTACCTTCCGATAGTTTCTTGCTGAGAATGGACGCGGTGATGAGCGGGATGCTCTCCACGGTCGCGGTCACGTCGCGGAGCGCGTAGAGCATCTTGTCCGCCGGTGCGATGTCCGCGGTCTGACCGATCATCCCCAACCCGACGTTCTTGAGAGCGGTGCGGAACTCGGCTTCCGTCAGGTGAACGTTGAAGCCGGGGATGGATTCGAGTTTGTCAAGCGTGCCGCCACTGTGCCCCAGCCCGCGCCCGGACATCATCGGCACAACCACCCCGCACGCCGCCGCGAGCGGCCCGACGATCAGCGAAGTCTTGTCGCCGACGCCGCCGGTGCTGTGCTTATCGATCTTTGGGCCGTCGATGTCGGAAAGGTCGAGGTACTTGCCGGAGTTGGCCATCGCTCGCGTGAGGTGGGCCGTTTCGCCCGGTGTCATGTCGTTCAGGTAGATCGCCATCAAGAGCGCGGTGAGGTGGTACGTCTTCCACCCGCTGCCTTCGAGGCTCGCCGCAGCGCTCACGAACGCGTGGATCTGCCCTGGCGATAGCTCTCCGCGATCGCGCTTGGTCTGAATCACGTCGCCCGGTCGCATGACGGCCCCTTACAATTCAACAGCGTGACATTAGCCTATTCACGCCCCTTCGCGGTGCGGGTAATCTTACACAACCCACCGCAGACCTTCCGCCGGGATTCCGCCATGACAACTTGCTTACGGTACGTCTCGCTCTGTTTCGCGCTCGTGGGGTTACTCACCCCTGACACACGCGCGCAAGACCCCGACACGGAGCTGTCGAAGAAGCTCAAGGGCGTGAAGCTCGAACAGTATGCGACCGCACCGGGCTACTCCGAAGGCCCGACGTGGCGCTCCGGCGAAGTGTTCTTCTGTAGCGGCGCGCTGCTTCGTGTGGACGAGAAGAAGGCTGTTCACAAGTATCTCGAACTGAATCCGGCCGGGACCGTGCTTCGCGCCGACGGACACATGCTCGTTGTGGACAACAAGTACAAGGCGCTGCTCGACGTGTCGCCCGCGGGCAAGGTGAATGTGATCGCTGAGCGGTGGGACGGGCAGCTACTTCGCAGCCTGAACGATGTCACCGTTGATGCGCGTGGGAACGTGTACTGGACCGACCCCGAAGGTTCGACCCCGAAGACGCCCGTCGGAAGCGTGTTCCGCGTGCGGCCCGACGGGCGCGTGGATCGCGTCGCGACCGGGCTGGCGTTCCCGAACGGCCTCGATGTCGATCCCGCGAGCAAGTTCCTGTACGTGATCGAATCGCAGACCCAGAAGATTCTGCGCTACGCCCTCCCGCCCGACGACGAACTGTGCGGCAAACCGGAAGAGTTCTACGACCTCGGCGGCAGCGGCGGCGACGGCTGCGCGTTCGACGCGGCCGGCAACCTGTGGGTCGCGGACTTCCACCGGCCCGACTCGAAGACGGGCCGCATCACGGTGCTGAGTCCCGAAGGCAAGCCGCTCGCGTACCTGAACGTGCCCGCGAAGGTGGTGAGCAACATCGCGTTCGGTGGGAAGGACCACGACGAAATCTTCTGCACCACTGGCGACCCGCCGGGCGTGTTCCACGCGAAGGTCGGCGTGAAGGGCTTCGCCGGTCACCCCGGCAAACCGATGAAGGCGATTCGTGCGCTGAACGTGGTGCCGCTGAAGGCGCACCCAGACGCGGAGAGATTGCGCGAACTGGCGAAGGCGACCGCCGCCGCCGTGATCCGCGGGGGCAACAACATCGGGCCGAACTCGGCGGCCGGGCTGCGCCAGATGATCGCCGCACTCACTCACCCGGCCGCAACCACCGACGCGGCGAAGGCAGAACTATTCGTTGCCCTCGAACAGGCCGCGCTGGGGCACGCGAAGGACAAGTTGCTGCTCGCCGAAATCAAGCGACTTGGCGGCACCGCGAGCGTCGAAGTGGACGCGCCGGTGTGGCTGCGCGAAATCGCGGGCGACGAACACCTCGCGGTGTTCGGCCGCATCACAGAGATACTTCTGAACGAGCGCAGCGACGGGCACAAGGAACCGACTCCGAAGAAACTCACCGACCGCGTTACAGACGACTGGCTGAAGCATTGGCTCATCGGGCAGGATCCGTTACGCCGGCTCGAACTCTCTGGCACCGCGGTCACGAGCGCCGGCCTCGTTCACCTGAGAGCATTGAAGAACCTCGAAGTGCTGAACGTGTGCCTCACCGCCGTGAGCGACGACGGGTTCGAGCACCTCGCGGGCATGACCAAGATGAAGCGGATGGTGGTGTGTTCGTCGAAGATCACCGGCAGCGGCTTCAAACACCTCGGCGAGATGAAGCAGATCGAGTCGATCAACCTTCACTCTTCGCCCGCGAGCGACGCGGGTCTCGAAGCGATTGGCAAGTTGACGAACCTCCGCCGCCTGGAAATCGTTCACTCAAAGGTGACCGACGTGGGGCTAAAGCACGTCGCGAATCTCACCGCCTTGCGGCAGTTGCATGTGGCGAGCCACGATACCACCGAGAACGCGCTGCCGTTCCTCGCGAAGTTGACGGAACTCGATCAACTCGACGTGTACGAGAAGGCCGCGAGCAACGTGACGTGTGCCCAGATCGCGAAGTTACCCAAGCTGCGGTTGTTGATGCTCACCGGCGGGCCGTTCGATGACGCGGGCGTGAAGTCTCTGGCCGGGTTGGCCACGCTCGAAGAACTGACGCTCAACTCCGCGAAGGTGACCGACGCGAGCATCGACACACTCGCGGGGTTGAAGCGATTGCGGAAGCTGAACATCGCGGGGACGAAGATCACCGCCGACGGGAAGGCGAAGCTCGCGAAGGCGCTGCCGAAAGCCGTGATTGTGCCCTGACCTGTTCATGCCGCTTGCGGCTTCGCGGGCGCTCTCCGTAGAACGCCTCACGAAGCCGCAAGCGGCGCGATGTGTTCACACGTTCTTCGGCACGGCCCAGTGGTTCGGGCGGTACTTGCGGCGCAGCATCGCGTTCGCGTCTGGGCTGTTGGTGATCGTCTCTTTTACCGGGTCGAACTCGATCGTCTTCCGCAACCGACTGCTGATGTTCGTCAGGTGGCAGATACCCGCCGAGATGTGCCCGACCTCCGCCGGAGCCGCGAGCTTATCACCCTTCAAGCACGCGTCGATGAAGTTTTGGTGGTGCGCCGGCAGATCGACGCGTCCGTTCATCTCTTCGAGAGGCTTGTTTTTCTCACCGAACAGCTTCCACCCCTCGCTGTGGCCGATAATGAGCACCCCCTTCGTGCCGTAAAACGCGCAGCCGTTCTCGTAACCCTCCTGAACGTAGGGCGACCAGATGCGCTGCTCGAAGATGAACTGTCGCGGCTTCTTCCCGCCGTTGCCGGCGTCGTACTCGCACACCACGTACTGCGTGTCGGGCCACTCCTGATCGTCGTCGAAGAAGAACTTACCACCGAGCGCCGCGACGCGGTTCGGGAGCGCGTCGAGTTTCATGCCCCACACGCCCACGTCGATGTCGTGGACTCCGTCATTGCCCATGTCGCCGGCGCCGTAGTCGAGGAAGAACCGCCACGAACCGTGAACGCGGTTGGTGTAGAACGGGGCTTCCGGGACCGGTCCCTGCCACAGGGCGTAGTCGATGTGCTTGGGCGGCTCGCTCGGCTTTACCTTGCCGAGGTTCCGGCGCAACTGGCTGTTCCATGTCTTCACGACCAGCACTTCGCCGATCGCGCCACCGTGGATGCGTTTCATCGCCTCCGCGCAAGTGGGGGTGCTGCGCGATTGCGTACCAACCTGGATGTGGACTTTGTTGCGCGTCGCGGCGTCGATGAGGAGTCGGCCTTCGCGGACATTGTGCGAACACGGCTTCTCGACGTACACGTGTTTGCCCGCGTCGGCGGCGAGGATCGCGCCGGGCGTGTGCCAGTGGTCTGGCGTCGCCATCCAGACCGCGTTGAGGGTCTTGTCCGCGAGTACCTTTCGCATGTCCTTCTCGGCCTTCACTGCGTGCCCCGCAGTCGTCGCGATCTTGGCGGCGTCCGCGAGCCGGTTGTCATCCACGTCGCACACGTAGGCAATGTTCAGTTGCTTGTGCTTCACGAGGTGAC
This sequence comes from Planctomycetia bacterium, assembly GCA_005772955.1. Classification (GTDB taxonomy): domain Bacteria; phylum Planctomycetota; class Planctomycetia; order Gemmatales; family Gemmataceae; genus Gemmata. The sequence continues at coordinate 5,649 of SXID01000053.1, read as the reverse complement.
CGAGGTGGTGCTTGCCCATCCCGCCGCAGCCGACGAGCGCGACGGTGAGTTTGTCGGGTCCGGCTTTCGCGGGCGCGCCGTTGGCGTAGGTTAGCGCGGCTGCTCCGAGAGTGGAGGATTTGAGGAACGTTCGGCGGGTACTCATGGCGGGACTCCGAAAGAACGGGTAAGATTCATTCAGCAGTTTACAGCGGACGTTAGTGGAACCGAAACTGTCAACAGCAACCACGCGACTTCACACCACACGAAGCGACATCATGGCACTGATCGCACTGACAACGAGCAATGCCGGCCTCCAGGCCGCGTCCAGCTTTCTGGACGTGACCAGTAACAACGTCGCGAACGCGGACACGCCCGGTTACAAGACGTCGTTGATCACGTTTCAAGACCTCCTGTATTCGGGCTTCGCGGCGGGTTCCTCAACGGGGCAGGGCACTACGCCGCCGGGCAGCACGCAGATCGGAACGGGTGCGATCGTCGATGCGATCAGCGGGCGGTTCACGCAAGGCACACTGGTTGTCTCGACGGGGAAGTTCGATCTCGCGATCACGGGGGAAGGCTTCTTCGCCGTGACGCTCCCGGACGGCACGACCGCGTACACACGAGCGGGCAACTTCACCACGGACAACACCAGTCAATTAGTCACGCCGGAGGGCTACCGGTTGGTTGGCAACCTGATCGTCCCGCCGAACACCACCTCGATCTCGGTCGGGCCAGATGGGACAGTGACCGCCACGACAGACGCCGGGCTGCAACCGGTTGGCCAGCTCGCGCTGACGCGGTTTGCGAACCCGGGCGGGCTGTCGCGGTTCGGCGACAACGCGTTCACCGAAACCGCCGCCTCCGGCACCGCGACCACCAGTGCGCCCAACGCGAACGGCCTCGGCAATGTCACGCAGGGCTTTCTCGAGCAGTCGAACGTTAACCTCCCGAACGAGTTGGTGAATCTGATCATCGCGCAACGAGCGTTCAGTTCCAACACGCAGGCGATTCAGATCGAGAGCCAAGTACTCCAGACCACGTTTGAACTGATCCGGTGATTCCTCGTAGAACAGGCTTCCAGCCTGTCCTACGAGAGCCTATCCAGCACGTTCTTCGTAATCCGCGCGACGTTCGCGTCGTTCGCGCGGAGACCGAAACTCCAGTCGGTGGTGCCGACGGTGACGACGGTTCCGCCGCGCGTGTAGGTGCCGACAACCGCGTTTCCGGTACGGCCTTTCTGCCATTTCTCGTACCACTCCGCGTCGTCCGGGTGCCAGCGTGCCGGCGCGGTCGCGAGTACCTCGAAGTTCTTCGGCGTGCCGTCGCCGCATGTGGGGAACGGCAGTCCGTCCTTCCAGGTGAGTTCGCACCCGTCGCACTCGTAACCCACGACCTTGTAGCCGGGTAGATTCGCGCCGAACGTGCTTCCGCGTTTCAGATCGGTGCCCGCGAAGAGCCAGTGGTCCGGTCTGTGGGTTGTGAACGCGCCGCTGCCGTCCATGAACTGCCCGTGACTCCGGTGGTAGCCGCCCCACAGGAACCCGACACCGGTGAGCGTGTTCTCCGGCCTGTTGAGGAGGTAGTGGCTCCAGGCAGACGAGAGCGTTTTGTGATCGCCGGTTTTGTAGACGGGGTCATCGCCGAAGTTCTGTTTCCAGCAGGCGAGCGCGCGGCCCTCAGATTCCGTTCGCACTTGCCAGCAACAGGTGTTGCCGCTGAAGAACGCGACGTTCCCGCCGTTCGTGATGTAAGTTTCGAGAGCGTCGCGCATCGGCGCGGACCAGTATTCGTCGTGTCCGACGCTGAGCACCAGTTTGTACTTCTTGAGCAACTCGGGGCGGAACTCCAGGTCCGAGTTCGCGCAGTAGTCGAGCGCGTAGCCGGCCTTCTCGGCCCACTTCGTAAAGGGGTCTTCCCACCGCCCGAACTGTGACGTGATGGGCCGGTCGAACGATACGCGGCGCCCCTGAACCTTGTGCCGTCCGTGGTAGGCGTAGAGGCTGTAGCCGCCCCAGTTCGTGTACGCGTTGTAGGTGTTGGTCGCGAGCTGAATGAGGATCTTCGCGTTCTTGCCTGGTTCCTTCGGTCGCACGATGAAGAAGGCCGCCGCGAGTCCGGCGTTCTTATCTGGCTCGTGGCAGATGACCGCGTAATAGCCAGAGGCGGTATCCGCGGGGAGTTTGAATTTGTGCGCGACCGGCCAGCCACAACCGTGCGACGAGGCGTCTTTCGGAATGGGCTGTACAGCGGCACCCGCGATCTCTCCCTCGGCGGGGTATGGCGGGAACCCACTGCCCCCTCGAACAACACTGAACCGCAGTTTGGGCACCGAGGAGGAGAGGTGCAACTTCACCTCGTCGCCGGGAGCGTAACTCAACTGGTCGGTGTAGCCCTCCCACACCTGGCGTTTCGGCTCCTGCGCGGCGGCCTCGAACGGAAGCGTTCCGGCGAGTGCGATAACGGTCCCGGCTTGAATGGCCGCGCGGCGGGAGACGGGTTCGTTCATGGTGCCGGCCCCATAAGATGCGGGAGAAGTGTTCGCAGTGTACCGCGGAGCGCGCTCATGGCAAAAACAATCCTGTTCGTGTACGGCACCTTGAAACGCGGCGGGCGGAACTACTTCCGGCTTGCGGATCAGGAGTTCGTTGGCGAAGTCGTGACGGCGGCGCGGTATCGCGTGATCGATCTCAGCGCGCACCCGGGGCTGATTTGCGACAGCTTCGACGGTCTCGCGATTCACGGCGAGCTGTTCGCTGTGGACGCGAAGTGCCTCGCGGAACTGGATACGTTCGAGGAAGTTCCTGGACCGTTCGTGCGCGAACTGATCGACGTGGAAGGCCACGGAGAGGTGTGGGCGTACTACATGAACACGCCGGTGCCCGAAGGCGCGAAGACCGGCGACCGCTGGCCGCTATGAGTCACCGCGTCCGCGTCGGACGTAGCACAGGGCGGAAGCCCTGTGCGCCTGGCGCGGACGACCGGTTCCGTATCATCATCTCTACCTCCCACGGAGAACCCCGCCATGCGATCACACCTCTTCGCGCTGTTCCTGTTCGCCGCTTGTACCCTCGTCGTCTCGACCTCGGAAGCCACGTCGCAACCGAAGGACAAGGAGAAGCCCAAGGAGAAAGAGAAGGGCAAGCCGAACAAGCTCGCGAAAGAGAGCAGTCCGTACTTGCTCCAGCACGCGTACAACCCGGTCGAATGGTACCCGTGGGGGCCGGAAGCGTTCGAGAAAGCGAAGAAAGAGAAGAAGCTCATCTTCCTGTCGATCGGCTACAGCGCGTGCCACTGGTGTCACGTCATGGAACGCGAATCGTTCTCCAACGCCGCGATCGCGAAGTTGCTCAACGCGAACTTCGTTTGCATCAAGGTGGACCGCGAAGAGCGCCCGGATGTGGACGACATCTACATGACCGCGCTCCAGACCACCGGTGAGCAAGGCGGCTGGCCGCTCAGCATGTTCCTCACGCCTGAAGGCAAGCCGATCTTTGGGGCGACGTACTTTCCGCCGGAAGATCGGAAGATCGGGGACGACACCATCCCCGGCTTCAAGACGGTGCTCGGTAAGGTCATTGAGTTCGACAAGGATCGTGCCGACCTGGAGAAACAAGCCGACCGCATCGCGAAGATGACCATCGAAGCGCTTGAACTGAACAGTAAGGCCATCGCTCTCGTGCCGATCAAGCGCGAACTCGTGACCGACGGCGTGGACGCGTTCGACATCGACCCCGAGCACGGCGGCACCGGCAACAAGTCGCGCGGCTATCGCGGCACGAAGTTCCCGCGACCGCCAGTGTGGAATTTCCTGCTTGTGCAGAGCAAAAAGCCGGGCAACGAGCGGCTCAAGAAGTTAACCGACAACACGCTCGCGAAGATGCTCGAAGGCGGCATTTACGACCACCTCGGCGGCGGCTTCCACCGCTACAGCACCGAGCGCACCTGGACCGTCCCGCACTTCGAGAAGATGCTCTACGACAACGGGCAGTTGGTCGAGTTGTACAGCGAGGCGTACGCGCTCGATCCGCGCCCGGAGTACAAGAGAACGGTTGCGGAGACGCTCGAATTCATCAAGCGCGAGATGACTTCGCCGGAGAAGGGCTTCTACTCCGCGATCGACGCGGACAGCAACGAGAAGGAAGGCGAGTTCTACGTCTGGACGAGTGACGAAATCAAGAAGGTGCTGGGCAACGACGCGGACACGACGCTGTTCAAGGCGGTCTACAGCGTGACCGCGCCGAACTTCGAGGACAAGTTCCACATCCTGCGACTGCCGAAAGCGTTCGCGGAGATCGCGAAGGAGCAGAAGCTCACCGAAGCGGCACTGCTCGCGAAGTTGGAACCACTCAAGAAGAAGTTGTTCGACGTGCGTGCGAAGCGCGAGCGGCCTTTTCTTGATACCAAGATCATCGTCGCGTGGAACGGGCAGATGATCGCGGGGTACGCGAAGGCGGGCGCGGTCTTCAAGGACAAGGCGTACACGCAAGCCGCGGCCGACGCGGCCGACTTCGTCCTTACGAAGATGCGCGACAAGGACGGTCGCCTGTACCGCATTTTCGCGGCGGCACCGGGTGAGAAAGCGAGCGCGAAGGGCATCGCGTTCATCGACGACTACTCGTACTTCGTTCACGGCTTGTTGAACCTGCACGAGGCCACGGGTGAGAAGAAGTGGGTGGAAGCGGCGAAGCAGCTCACCGACCTCACGGTGAAGCATCACGGCGACCCAGTCGGCGGCGGATTCTACTTCACCGCAAGCGACAGCGAGAAGCTCTTTGCGCGCTCGAAGGACAGTTACGACGGCGTGCAACCGTCGGGTAATTCGCAGATGGCTCGCAACCTGTTCCGCCTCGGCACGAAACTGAAAGACGACACTTACCGCGACCGGGCCATTCGCACCGTGAAAGCGTTCTCGCTGGCGCTGCGCACCGGGCCGACGGGGATGCCGCTGATGCTCCGCACGCTCGACGAGTTGCTCGACGCGGCCGGCGGGGACGAGGAGCCGAAACCGAAGGACAAGGTCGATCCGAAGAAGCCGAAGGTATCGGCCGACACGGTTACGTCCAAACTCACGCTCGAGGCACCGAAGGACGGAAAGCGAACCTTCACGCTCACGCTGACAACGGAAGCCCCGTGGCACCTCTACGCGAATCCCGCCGGCGCCGACACGCTGGTCGAATCGCAAACAGAAGTGACCGTTTACGTTGGCGGCAAGAAGGTTGAGGCGAAGGTGGAATACCCGAAGGGGAAGGAGATCACCGATGCAACTGTGGGGAAGTACGCGGTATTCGAAGGCGCGGTGACGATCAAGGGTACGTTCCCCGCGACCGAGGGCGAGGTCGAGGTTCGCGTGAAACTGAGCGCGTGCAAGGAAGGGCTGTGCCTCCCGGCCAGCACGCTGAAGTTGAAGTGATTTTTCTCTTCTTGAGCCGCTCGCGGCTTCTCGACCGTATTCCCCGCGAAGCCGCAAGCGGTGAAACATAGCCGCTCGCGGCTCCGCGACTGTTATTTCCTGTTCACTTGACTTCTGAGCCAGGGCGACGCACGGATTGATCTTGGGCAAGGTAGCTTGGTTGGGTATGGATCGTGCTCCTCTGTGTGGAGCCGCTCATGGCCCGATCGCTGGTCGAACGTCTTGGCGAACTGACCGACCCACGCGACCGGCGAGGG